>DATKKH010000075.1:0-4687 GCA_035543035.1 Terriglobales bacterium
GAGCCGGCATAGAAAACATTCTCCTTAACCAGAGTATACCGGTGATAATGCCCCAGAGCCACATAATCAAACCCTATTTCAAAAAGGGACGAAGGAATCTCTAACTCCGAAAGCTCTCCCATCGAAAATTCCTTAATGCCTGAGACTACTCCATGCAAGGCTAATACGTTGAAGCGTGCCTCTTTGTCGATTTCGACTTTCTCCAGCTCAGATTGAAAAGTTGCGGCTGAAAGGCAATGCGGAATTGCATGCATAGTCAGGTCCTTTATTCTGACTTTCTCGTATTTATCCTGATAAATCAGCGACAGACCAGGGAAAATCTCGAAAAAGGAGAAGATCGAACCTACGCCTCTCTGCTTGGGTGTATCATGGTTCCCGGAGATGATAAGTGCCGGGATGTTAACGGAAGTCAATCGCAGAAGCTGTCTGATGGCTATATTTATGATGCGATTAGTCGGTCTGACCGAATGAAAAAGATCGCCTGAATGAATCACCAGGTCAGGTTTAATCCGTATAATCTGGTCAATTGCCTGGATGAAGGAATCGCAGATATCTTCCTCTCTCTGGTTTATTCCTGATGGAGAGACCTTTCTGCTTAATCCCCCTGCTCCAAGGTGAGTATCTGAAATGTGAACTAATCTCACGTTTCTTACTCCTGAGTTGACAAACCAATAATAATAGCTTGGAAATTCAATTACAAGAGAATAAAATAAGTAAAGGATGGGCTGTGAAGAGCTAAATTAAGTCTTAAACGCTAACTTCTGCGGTTTCTGGATCTGAAATTTTTGCAGGTGCGCTTTTCTTCTCTGGTTCAGACAAAGGAAGAAAAATGGAGAATATCGTTCCCTTTCCAGGCTCGCTTTTAACTTCGATCTTCCCTTTATGCAGGTCTATAATCTTTTTCACCAGGCTCAATCCAAGGCCTATCCCCTTCTCCTTGGAGGTGAAAAAAGGTTTGAAGATGTTTTCGAGATTTTCTTTGACGATTCCGCAACCGTTGTCCTCAATAATTAGTTTAGCAAATTGCTCATTATTGTCCAAAGTTTTCCCGACTATTATCCGGATCTCGCCATTATCCGGGACTGCCTCGACTGCATTGTTGATCAAGTTTTGAAATGCCTGTCTCAATAGAAAAGGGTCACCGGGTAAAATGAGGACTTGTCCATCAGCTTTTAAAGTAATGTTTATTTGAGGCTTTTTCTCCTGAGCCATTTTTATACATTCCTGTATTAATTCTACCAGATCGAATTTAACCCATTTCACCTCAAGTGGCTTGGCAAAATCCAGAAATCTTTGAAGGAGATTCTCCAGAGTCAAAGATTCTGCTAAGATGCTTTCCATCACTGGATATGCGGCACTTCCTTCCTTGATTCCCTTTTTCAGCATTTTGCAGTAGCCCAAAAGAGCACCCATCGAATTTCTCAGCTCATGTGCCAGCCCGGCTGAGATCTCGCCGATGGATGCCATTTTCTGCTGCTGGACTATCTTCTGTTGAATTTTCTTGAGTTCAGTCAGGTCAGTCAAAACCAGGACCAGGCCGATAATAGTCTCGTTTTCATCCCTCAGGAGCCCTCCATTGGCAAGTAGGAATCTGGATGTCTGTTTTTTATCCCCGATTTCTATCTCGGTTTCAGCCGATAGGTTTTTCTTGATCACCAATCCCTCCAACATATCACAGAGCTGGGAATTCCTGGATAAAGCCTGCTTATAATGCAGGTTGTAACTTAGATTGAAATCCTGTCCCAAAAGTCTCTGGGCTGACTGGTTAAACCCGGTAATCTTTCCCTGGTTATCGCAGATAATCACCCCGTTGTTTATGCTCCTCAGGATGTGTTCGTTATACCTTTCCAGGTTCTTGGCTTTATTATTGGTCAGGACATAAAGCTCCTGCAGTTTTTTTTCCTTCTTCTTCAGTTCGGTTATGACCTTCTGGAAAACCTCCACCACCGACTCAACGTCCTCACCTTTACTAGTTGTTGAGAAAATCATCTCCTCTTTCGCTTTCGTTTTCATCTTCTGATATGGGGAGAAAATATTCCTCAAAAGCAGAAAAGCCATAAAGACTATCCCTAAAATTCCCAACCCCCTGATCCAGCCTTCATATTTTGAAACCCGTTCTATCCACTCCAGTTTGGTAATTTCCTTTTCTGCCCCGCAGAATAGGGTCGCTCCGGATTTACAATCTACAAAAGAGTAAAAATAACTTTGGTAGAATCTTTTTTGAGTACCAGAATATATATCTGAGAAAAAGCTTTTCCCTGTATTCAAATTGTCTTTGAAGGGAGAAGTAGAAGTTTCCGGGGACTCGGGTCCGGAAATATCGGCCTTAATGTCGGTGGAAAACAGAAGAGCTCCCTGCTGGTTTAAAATCTCGACCTTCTTAAGTCCCCAGAGCGAAAGCAGACTCTTGATTTTGAAGCTCGATTCAGGCCTGGTAGGATCATTTTGCCAGAGCAGGCTGATAGATTGGGCGCCCCCTTTAAGGTTTTGAATGGACTCTTTATTCCAGCCTTTTTTGGAAAGATCCAAAAGATATACCACCTCGAAATTGACCAGAAGAAAGAACAAAATGAAAAGCAGCAGGGAGAGCCTGATCTCGGTCTGGTAACTGAACTTAAAAAATTGTTTCATGCAATTCCGCTCATTGAATTAGGACATCTTTTTTATCGGCAGATTAAAATGAACGATTTAGACTGGGAACTCAGATGATGAGACTAAATATGAAAAAACAGATTGAGATATAGCTCCACCAGCCGGTTACCAAAGAAGATACAGATCGCAGTGGCTATTGCCAGAAAGGGACCGAACGGAATCAGCCTGTTTTCTCTTAATTTTGACGAGAGTAGGAGGAAAACAATTCCGACTAAGGCACCCAAAAAAGAAGCTAAAAAGAGTACCAGAAGAATTTTTTGCCAGCCCAAAAAGGCACCTAACATTGCTGCCAGTTTTATGTCTCCTCCTCCCATGCTTTCCTTCTTGAAGATTTTATCTCCTGCTAAAGCGACCAGGTAGAAAATCCCCCCTCCGGCGATAATCCCTATTAACGAGTCAAGAAATGAGGGGGATTTGGACAAGAGTGAAAAAATAAGTCCGACTGCGATACCAGGTAGGGTTATGACATCCGGAATAATCTGGTGCTTAAGATCGATGAAAAAAATCACCATCAGGCCGGTAAAAAGAAATAGCTTCGAGGCAAATTCCCAGCTCAATCCGTACCAGAAAAACAGAGAGAGGAAGATAAAGCCGCTCAACAGTTCGACCGCTGGATAGATCAAGGAGATTCTTTCTTGACAAAATCTGCATTTCCCTCTTAAAAGGACGTAGCTCAGAACAGGAATATTATCATAAGCCTTGATCTTATTTCCGCATTTGGGGCAGTGTGATGCTGGGAAGACTATGGACTTTTTTAAAGGCAGGCGGTAAATGCAGACATTCAGAAAGCTGCCCACAGCAAGTCCGAAAATGAAAACGAATACCCCGATAAGTATGTTCATATCTTTATCTTACTTATCGGAAATAAGGCTGTTTTATCTACCTATTAAATTGCCTAGAGTATATTTTTTACCTGATGGCAGACAGACAGGACATCATTCTTAGTCATCCGTGGATGCATGGGTAGACTCATTTCCCTTTTGCCTATCTCTTCGCTTACGGGAAGGTTTCCGGTTTTCTGAGGGTAATTCTTGCGATAATAGGAAAATTTGTGAACCGGGAGATAATGAATGCTGGTCTGAATTCCTTTTTCCTTTAGTCTTTGCATAAAGCTTTTTCGATCAATCTTTGTGTCCAATAAGATCGGAAAAAGATGATGACTGGAATCTCTTGGATAGTTCTGAAAAGGGATCGAGATATTCTCGATTCCGCTTAATTTTTCGATATAAATTTCAGAGAGGATTTTTCTTTTTTTGTTATTAGAAATAAGCTTTTTTAACTGTTCCAGTCCTAAAACTGCTCCTATTTCGGTCATCCGGTAGTTATATCCTAAATTGACAACATCGTAGTCCAGAGCAACTGCCTTGAATCTTTCCCAGGTCGGACTGGTCATCCCGTGAGACCTGAGAAGTCTGGCTTTTTGAGCTAATCTCTGATTATCAGTGACAATCATTCCCCCTTCGCCAGTAGCTAAGTTCTTATTGGAGAAAAAACTGAAACAGCCAATATCTCCCAAGGTTCCTGCCATTCTTGAGCCATATTTAGTTCCAATGGAATGAGCTGAGTCCTCTATCACGAAAAGTCCGTATTTTTTTGCCAGTTTGCCGATTTTATGCATATCCGACAGAAATCCGCCGTAATGCACCACGATTATGCCTCTGGTCTTCGACGTAATTTTCCTCTCGATGTCTTTAGCCGAAATATTGAAGTCCTCCAAACTTTCAGAATCAACAAAAACCGGTTCAGCACCACAGTATAATATCGCATTTACAGTGGCGACAAAAGTGATCGAGGGAACTAAGACTTCGTCCCCAGCTTTAACGTCGAGAGACTTCAGAGCCAGATGCAGAGCAGCTGTCCCGCTGGAAAGAGCAACTGCATATTTCGCTTTTACAAATCGTGCAAATCTATTTTCAAACTCCTCCACCCTTTCCCCCATAGTGAGCCATCTTTTCTTTAGCACATTTGTGACTGCGGAGATTTCACTGGAATCGTAGTCCAGATCAAACAGGGGAATTTTCCACTTCATCTTTTT
>DATKKH010000076.1:0-12575 GCA_035543035.1 Terriglobales bacterium
TGGATGTTATAATCCACAAGAAAGAAAGTATGCAAGGATGATAACATCCTCGCTGAGCGAAAAGTTTTAACCAAAGAGGATATAAGAAATGCCAAAGAAAAATTTCTTTCCAGAGATGATTACGAAACTACCGGAAGCAGATATTCCTCTCCAGGGAGTAACTTCACATCTTTTCCAAGGTCCCAACCAGCAGTTTATCTTTATGAGTTTTAAAAAAGATGTAGCCGTGCCTGAACATGCGCATGCAGGACAGTGGGCAGTGATTTTAGATGGTGAAATCGAATTGACCATAGACGGCAAGAAATACCATTTTAAAAAGGGAGATACACACTATATTCCCAAAGGTGTCAGACACAGTGCAAGAATCAGAAGAGGTTACAAGGACTTAACCTTGTTTGACCAAAAAGACAGATACAAAGTAAAATAAAATTGTTTAAGGATCGTAGAGACGCATGGCCATGCGTCTCTACACCGGGCATTGACACGGTCAATGCACTCCAAAAGTCAAAAAGGAAAATCAAATGTTCCACACCATCCCAAAAGCCATAAAAGAAAGAATGGCTTATTTAGAATCCCGTGATAAAGAGGACAGGTTAGCTGGAAAATCTCCTGCGGAAAGATTGAGGCAGGTTCCGCCTGAGACCGGGAAATTCTTAGCTTTGCTTGCTGCCAGTGCCCCGGAGGGAACTTATCTGGAAATCGGCACCAGTGGCGGCTATTCTACCATGTGGATTTCCTTAGCCTGCAAAGAGCTGGGAAGAAAGCTTATAACTTTCGAAGTGCTTGAGGAAAAAGTCAAAATAGCACGGGAGACATTTAAAACAGCCGGAATTGAGGATATTGTCGAGCTGGTATCCGGGGACGCCAAAAAATACCTGCAGAATTATAAGAACATTGGCTTCTGTTTTTTAGATGCGGAAAAAGATGATTATCTTGAATGCTATGAAAAAGTCGTTCCCAATTTGGTTCAAGGTGGAATACTGGTTGCGGATAACGCAATTAGCCACCAGGAAGTCTTAAAACCGATGGTGCAGAGAGTATTAAACGATATCCGCGTGGATGCTCTGATTGTGCCGATTGGAAGCGGGGTTCTGGTCTGCAGGAAAATTTGAGATGGTAGAGACGCATGGCCATGCGTCTCTACGGGCTGTATACTGATTAATTAATATGACTATTCATTTTTCTGTTATACATTCCGTCGTTATAATAATCTTAATGCTCTGCTGGCTGGTTTTTGCCGGAGTATTCTTTCTTCGTAAAAAACCCAAAACAGGCAGAACTCAAAAACGGGATCGCTCCTCTTTAATCGGGCTGTTCATCCAGATAATAGGATTTTTCATAGTCTGGGTCATGCGGCGTCCTATACCCAGCGATCTTCTGCCTTTCGGAAAGGCTGTCGA
Source organism: Terriglobales bacterium (assembly GCA_035543035.1). Taxonomy (GTDB): domain Bacteria; phylum Zixibacteria; class MSB-5A5; order MSB-5A5; family RBG-16-43-9; genus RBG-16-43-9. The sequence continues at coordinate 1,401 of DATKKH010000076.1, forward strand.
GACAATTCTGGCCATTATAACGGTTGGGTTTTCGGTCAGCTCGGCCTGGATGGTTTCGGCTGCGGTTCTTGTCCTCAACAGACAGTGGAGTCTCGGTGCACAGCTTATCGAGGGCCACAGACTTGTGACCACCGGTCCGTATAAGCTCGTGCGTCATCCCATATATTCCGGGATGCTGGGGCTAATGCTGGCGACTGCCTTAGCACTCAGCCGCTGGATCGCCATCATTCCGGCTACCATCCTTTTTGTCGCAGGTGCCGTGATTCGGATAAGCAGCGAAGAAAAACTGTTACGCCAGTCCTTTGGGCAGGAATTCGAAGATTATGTGCGAAAAGTCCCCATGCTTATACCGCGCTGTTTCTTGAGGAAATCATCAGCTTCATAAAGAAGTTGGCCAAGATGACAAGATCCTTGCCTGAAAAATATGTTCGTACTTTGTTATGGATATTTCTGTTTATCTGTTTGACGATGAATAGTGAATCCTTACAGGCTGGCCCTCCTTTCGTCACTGATGATCCTGAACCGGTAGAACTACATCACTGGGAGGTCTATCTGGCATCTCTTGCCGTTTGGGACGAAACCGGCACCAGCGGCACCCTGCCTCATATCGAGGTCAATAACGGACTTGTCCGTAATCTGCAGGTACACGTTATACTACCTCTTGCTTTTCAGCATACGCCGGGGATGTCGGCACAGTACGGACTCGGCGATACGGAGTTCGGCCTCAAGTACAGGTTTATTGAGGAAACTAAGGATCAGCCTATGATCGGAACTTTCCCTCAGCTGGAGATACCCACCGGCAAAGCTTCAAGCGGCCTGGGAAGCGGGCATTTACAGATTTTCATCCCGGTCTGGCTTCAGAAAAGCTGGGCTTCCTGGACCAGCTACGGAGGAGGGGGCTTTCACACCAACCCGGGACAAGGAAACAGGAATTTCTGGCTATTCGGCTGGGAAATACAAAAAGACCTTAATAGCCATCTCACCTTAGGGGGCGAGTTATTCTACGTTACTCCACAGGCAATTGATACCGACGAACAGCTGAACTTCAACTTAGGTGGACAATATAATTTCAATCCGGGCAATCATCTTTTATTCTCAGCTGGAAAAAGCCTGCTTGGAAAAATCGACTGGATGTATTATCTTGCTTACCAGTGGACTTTCTGACGTCGGAATAGGCAGTCAGATTTGTGCTTTTAAGGGTTTGGGCATTTACTTTCGGGGTCTTTTATTACTTAATGAATATTCAGATCGAAGGGGGTGAAAATATGAGCATAAAAATCAGGATCTGTATCATCTCCATAATTATTATGATATTCTCTTTGTCTGCTACCATCTCAGTGGCTCAAACATATCAGGGCACAGACAAAGAAGATGACTCCTCTAACATCGACCATTCCGTATATGAAAAAGTAAAAAGTTTTATCGCCGAAAAGCAGAAACTGTTTGATCCGGACAGGTTCACGAGTAACATGGGGTATCTCTTGGGAGGTTTCCGGGGTTGCTCTTACGGGACTGACGATTCGCCATACAGGGATTCTCTGATAGAGATCTGCATGCAGGGCATCGAATCGAAATATCTTCGTCCCAGGGGTCAGATGATAGATCGATTAGATGTCGATGCTGACCTTTCCGATGGCGAGAATTTGCTGGAGGAGCTCCAAGCTTACTATCCTGAGGCAGCGGCCGGGATGTTCAGAAATTATCTTGACAGTCTCGGAGCCTCGATAGACTCGCTAAATCAGGCTTACCTCTACGTTCTGGAGCCGGAAACCTCCGGCACCTGGCGCCAGTTCGAGACCCTGTCATCCGACTTGCTGGACAATGCTATCGACGATTATGTGCAGGCAAACGGAGACGAGATCTATCAGATCAGGCTCATGGCAGTCGACTCAGGAGAAAAAGTACGGAAGCTGGGGGATGAATTGATCGCTTTTTTGTCAAACTATATCCGGACGACCGGAAAGCTCTTTTGATTTGACTTAAGGGAGGTGGCGTAAGTGTGCAAGAGATGAGAATCGAAACCAGGGTAAAACTTAACGACGGGATCGAGATGCCCATTTTTGGATTGGGCACATTTCAGACCCGGAGCGGCAGAGAGACCAAAGATGCCGTGCTGTATGCCTTGAAGGCTGGCTACAGGTTGATCGACACTGCGGCTGCTTATGGAAACGAAGAGGATGTTGGGGAAGCAGTGCGCCAAAGCGGTATATCCAGGGAAGAAATCTTCATCACCACCAAATTATGGAATACTGACCACGGTTTTGACAGGGCTCTGTCTGCATTCGATAAAAGCCGAAAAAAATTGGGCTTGACCTATGTCGATTTGTATCTGATTCACTGGCCCGAGGGGGGTCTAAGAAACGAGACCTGGAAAGCGCTGGAAAAACTGCTCAAGGATGGAAAATGCCGGGCAATTGGAGTCAGTAACTATACTATCAGACATCTTAAGGAACTTCTGATAAATTTACCTACAATCCCTGCTGTGAACCAGGTGGAATTTCACCCGTATCTTTATCAAAAAGAGCTTTTGGAATTCTGCAGGGAGCATAAGATTCAGCTCGAGGCATACAGCCCTCTCACCAAAGGCCGAAAGCTGACAGATCCGGGTCTTGTGAGGATCGCAGAAAAGTATTCCAAAACATCCGCCCAGATCCTTATCCGCTGGGTCCTGCAAAAAGGGGTTGCGGTCATACCAAAATCATCCAGAAAAGAAAGAATCGAGGAAAACGCCCGGGTATTTGATTTTGAAATTTCACCCGAAGATATGAAAACTCTTGATTCCTTCAATGAAGATTACCGCACCAGCTGGGACCCAACCGATGTCCCCTGAACGTCATTCTGAGCCCCCGTAGGAGCGAAGAATCTGCTTTCCTCGCGATTATTTGTAGCGTCCTCACTCCTGTGAGGACGGATTTACGTTGCCATAGGAATGACAACGCTACTCCATTTATTTTACCGCTCTATGGATTGCCGTTACACCGAAAAGCAGGCGCTTGAAAGTTACTTCACCAAAACCTGTCTGCCTGATGATCTCTGCGAATTCCTCTGCCGGGTAAAAACGGGGAATAGTGGATGAAAGATATATATAAGCTGATTTAGACCCGGAAATCAACTGCCCGATAGGCTTTACTGCCAGACTAATATAAACGTGAAATAATTTTCTGATTATTTTTGATTTCGGCTGGCTGGTCTCAACTGCTACGAACCTTCCTCCCGGTTTCAGAACCCGGTTTATCTCTTTAAGAGCCTGAATAAACTTTTCCCGGTCGAGATTTATATTGCGCACGGCAAAGGATATGGTAACCAGATCGAAGGTGTTATTCGGAAAAGGAAGATTATTTATGTCCGAGACGATGAAGGTGATTTCAGATGCCTCTTTCTTCACCATCGCCTTCTGAATCATAGGAAAAGAGAAATCGCAGGCAAATACCTTTGTCCCCTTTGGGGCAAGCCGCTTTAGATAAACAGCCATCTCGCCTGTGCCAGAGCAGACATCCAGCCACATATTTCCGTTTCCCCCGACTGCAATCTGAGAAGCTTTTTTTCTCCAGAGGATATCCATCCCAAAAGTCAGAATATGATTGACCAGCTCGTAGGTATCTGGAACCTCAGAGAATATTTTGCGGATACCTTCTTTCATGATGTTTAATTAATTGTAGTTGCTTGACATATCGAAAAATAATGAGTGACGAAGCAGTCAGAAATTAAACGTGCAAGGAAGTTTCACTCTTACACTCAGATGAGTATGTCTGACCTACCCTGTTTGTAAGGTTTAAATAACTCATCCAGACTATACTTTCCCGGACCAATCAGAATTAAACTCAGGAAAAGAATTCCATCCTCGATCGCATGCGAGGCTATGGCTAAGCCCTGCCCGTTACTCAGATGCATAGAGGTTGCAACAATCATATTTATTGTCATCATCACAGTGATCGGCCTGAAAAAGAAACCAGAGATCAGAAAAATCCCTCCGAAAAATTCCGTAAACGAGGACATAAATCCCCAGAAAACCGGCACGAAATGGATGCCGAAAATCTCCACGGTAGTGCCAATCTTTCCCCACATAGCCGGTCCGCCTGAGATTTTTGGATAGCCATGGAATATGAACATCACCCCTATTCCTATTCGAAGAACCAAAAGACCGATATCCCTATATCTGTTCAGAGATGTCCAGATCATTTTCCCTCCTTGAGTCTGAGAATTTTCAGTTTATACGAAATGCTTAATGAATAGTGCAACAATGTTTTCTTTATAAGCTCCTGGACCTGATCCAGCAAAAAACGGTGGAACAAGCATCTTGCCTGTTCCAATCGTAGTGCGACCCTTTTAGGGTCGCTATGCGAGGCTGATCCGCCGCAGGCGGACGCGTTACGAAGAGAACCTGAGCCCTAATGTGGCTGATCCATTCTGCCCAATGAATTGGGCAACTACAATCAAACTGCAAGGTAGCCGCAAGTTTAAGCTTGCGTGGTAAACTTACAACTATAAAGACACAGACTAATGTCTACGGCTACCCGGTATGGTCAGACAGGAATGTCTGACCTACCACAACTTTACCGGTCCTGCCTAGTCCGTTCTAACATCCAGTGAGGATACACGCGTGGCGGAAGGCTTAAGGCGTCCAGCCGGGATACCTCCTCTGATGTCATCTCCCAGTCAGTGGTCTTCAGATTGTCAGACAATTGCTCGATCGTTTTTGCTCCGATTATGACTGACGACACTCCAGGCTTACGCAACAGATAGTTCAAAGCTGCCTGGGCTATAGTGGCATTATGATTTTTCGCTATGCGGTCTAACTCCTCGACTATATCAAATCCTTTCTCCTCATCGAACTGCAGAAACTGATTCTGGGGCTCGGAGCGGCGTGCTCCCTGTGGTCTAGGTTGGCGCCTGCGGTATTTCCCGGTGAGGAAACCAGCACCCAGAGGACTCCAGGGCAAAATGCCCAACCCCTGATCCAGGCAAAGCGGGACGTGTTCAAGTTCCAGGTCGCGCGAAATCAGGGAATAAAAAGCCTGCAAAGTGACGAACTTCTCCCAGTTGTGCTTTTCACAAAGCGATAATGCTTTCATCAGCTGCCAGGCAGGGAAATTCGAGCACCCGATATAACGCACCTTGCCCTGGCGCACCAGATCATCCAGAGCCCGGAGAGTCTCCTCTAATGGCGTGATGAAATCGAAGCTGTGAACCTGGTATAAGTCAATGTAATCTGTTCCCAGTCTTTTCAGACTGGCATTACACCCTTCCAGGATATGATGCCGTGAAAGTCCTACTTCATTCGGACCGGGACCCATCCTACCCCGGACCTTGGTAGCAATAATCACATCCTTTCGCCGGCTTCCCAAGGCTTTGCCCAGAATCTCCTCAGCCCAACCAAGGGAGTAAACGTCAGCCGTGTCGAAAAAGTTCACTCCTTCCTCAAGAGCAGTGTTCACCAGATTATCAGCCAGCTTCTGATCAACCTGTCCTACTATAGTCCAGTACCCTCTTCCTCCAAAAGTCATGGTGCCGAAACACAGCTCCGACACTTTCAAGCCGCTTTTACCGAGAAAACGCATTTTCATTTAGCCTACCTCCCTCAACGTGGTGTCAGGAGGTAACTCCTGACACCATTGAAATATTTATTTATTGATGTCGAACCCGCATCTGGATAACTGCTCCAAAAGCTTTTTCGGAGACGGATTCCATTGTCCCCATTTGCGGGAAATATGTTCGGTCCAGGAATAATTATCAAAGGTGAATTTTTCCTTGCGTCCTTTTTCCAGAGGAACCCTAAAGTTTATTTTCCGATAGTAATTTTGAGCCAGATACCCCTGGTCCATTTTCTTCATAGCAGCTTTTATATCTTTTTCCCAGAATTTCGGATATTCCTTTTCAAAAAGAACAAACTCCAGAGGATATCTTGGCCGCGTAGGCGGGTTTTCAGCGGGATATCCCATTGCGATCTGGGTCAATGGAAAAACCCGCTTGGGCAATTTATATTCTTTGGCAATTGCAGTTGCAATCAGAGGAGTATTCCCCAGAAAGCAGATTCCCAACCCCAGGCTCTCTGCTGCCACCGACATATTCTCCGCCATCAGAGAAGCATCCTGAATCCCCATCAATAAACAGAAAAGATCACTGGAGACCAACTCCCAGTTCTTTTTTTTCATAATGAGCTGGAGTTTGTGAAAATCGATGCAGATGGTAAATAAGAGCGGGGCTTTGAATGGATTTCTTCTAAGGTTACGCGAGAGTAAGACACTATAAACCTGAGAAGAAAATGGTGCCTGTTGTCCCGCGCGAACGATTGTTCTAATCGTCTCCATCGTAGGAGATTTTGGCTTAAACCGGCGAATAGATTTATGATTAAGCAGGGTTCTGATCACTTGATTTTCCTTCATCGATTCTCCTTTGATAAAAGTATATTTTGTCGGTAGGGGTACGGTGCGCCGTGTTCCTATGAATTACATACTTAGCCTTTCATTTTCCTGAAAAACTTTCCCCTTATTTCAAATAGCCACGGGTCATCCTGGATCAATCTAGCAAAATTTATCTCGACTGTCTGAATGATTAACTGATCAGTCGTATTTCTCACCTCTGCTACTGTCTGAACTACTTCTTTTATCACGGAAGGCATTCCGAATATTCCATTTGTCCACATCAGCCCGCCGGGATTATCAGTTTCAGTCAGCAGTCGTTCCATTGGAACCTTCTGGGCAACTTTTCTTATATGCTCTGAATTTAAAATTTCGACTCCGATAGTGAAATATGCCACTGTATCGAGTAATTTGTCAAGCATACCCAGAGAACCAGAATACCAGTGGATAATAGCCCTTTGAATCTCATATTCCCTAAGCAGAACCAGGACTTCTTTTTCAGCCCCCCTGGTGTGCAGATTGACCAGTTTATTCTGCTCTTTTGCCCTTTTCAGAAAGAATTCAAAAACTTTTCGCTGGGCAGTAACTTGAAAAGTATACTCGGCAGAAAGATAATCCAGGCCGATTTCACCGATGATTGGGGTTTGCTTTACGGCCTCATTTAAATCCTCCAGTTGATCAGCATATTCAGGTGCGTTCCAGGGGTGAATTCCGAAAGACGGCAACACCAGGTCACATTTTTTAGCAATATCCAGGTTCTGATGATATGAGGGAAGATCCATCGAATTGCTCAAAGTGAAAACCTGGCTCTGCCTTATTTCCTCCAATGCAGATTCCAGCTTGTCTTCATACCTGTCAAGATGTGAATGGGCATCGATAAGCATTTGTATCTCCCTATTTGATTGAGGGATTGCTTCGTCGTCCAGATGGACTCCTCGTAATGACGTATCAGATTCTTCTGTTCTGCCTGTAGGGGCACGGCTCGCTGTGCTCCTACAATAAATGGTCAAAAGCCTAACTTCTCTTTGACCAAAATTGCATAAAGCCTTCCTGGCGTGAGTTCCTGGTTGATAATCAGGATCTTATTAACCCCGCTTCCCCTGCCATAAGCTTTTCTTGCCCTTTCATCTTCCAAAGGCAAACTATATTCATAAATCCTTTTGAACCCTTCGTCTAAATTCTTGACGACCTTCTGTGCTCCAATTACCCAGATTACGTGAGCTGCACCATAAGCATAAGCCGGAAGCTGGCTGCCCGAGCGGGAGGCAATCATAAGCTGGCCTTCTTCGGTTACAGCGTGGACGCTGCCTATAGCCCATTCCTGGACTGCACCCAAACGCCGCATCTCGGGCCATTCGGTTTTCATATCCATCCGGTCAAGCTGGTTGCGGATCGATTTGAACCTGCCTGATTCGGTGATTTCCTTAGCAGTGCTAATAACCAGATGAGTCATCGAGGTCATATTCATCACCTCTGCACCTTCAGGGATCAGCTCCAGCAACTTGTTATTGGCATCCTCCCCGGTTTCGACCAGGAAAGCGGTAATCCTGTTTTTCTCCAGAGCATTTATCACTTTCAAGAGGGTTTTCTGGTCGGCTATTCTACCGAAATTTTCATTGACCTCCATTGTCCAGACACCTCCCTGACTAATTTAGCATTAATTAATTTAAGCTGAGAAATCTTTTCTGAATATCTTTATATTTTCTGCGGAGATTTTTCTTGAAATCAGGGTTATACAATTATTATACGACTGGGTTTATTTTACTTATTTTTATCCAAAAAGTCAAGCTTCCTGAAAAAACAGTCCAAAAATAAAAAAGGGGCGAGTCCGCCTCTGAGGAACTGCCCCTGCATCGAAATGTAACTAATTTTCGAGAAGTTTGTCAGGTATTCGACATCACCTCGGCAATAGTGTTTTTGACCTGCTCTAGATGAAAGGGTTTGGGCAGAACCTGGTCTACAAAGTTCCTTTCCAGCTGGTCTTTTTCCAGGGTAGCGCCCCAACCGGAGATGACTATGACCTTAATGGATGGCTGTATGGTTTTGACTTTCTGGGAGACTTCCCAGCCGGAGATGCCGGGCATCCCCAGATCAGTTATGATCAGATCCGGTTTTTTCTGCTCGAAAATCGAAAGGGCTTGTTCGCCGTCCTCGGCTAAAAGGACTTCATGCCCCTCTAACATCAGAAGATCAGCTAGAACCTCCCTCACGTTCTCATCATCATCCACCACCAATATTTTAAACTTATTTTCGGTTTTATCCTGCTCATTGATCAGATTATCCTGATTCAGCTCTTCGGGGAATTGAGCCACCTCACCTCCAGTTTTTTATTTCCACCCAGAAAAAATTTTACTCCTCAGATATTCTGCATTATATATCTTTTCGGAAGAGAACCCGTTTTTCTTGATTTTTTATAGGGGCAATCCCGTTTGGAAATTGCCTCTACGGAGAGCGAAAACAATGAATTCCTTCCTATATTTTATAAAGAAGTTCCCTTAATTTTTTATTTCTCGATAGTAACAGAATCCGGCTGGTCGAAAAACCTCTCCATATTCTCTTTTATCCGCAGAGCACCTTTTTCGATTATCTGAAGATACCTATCCTTTTTTTCCTCGGATAAATCTCTCTTCAGATTCAAAAGCTCCACTGAACCAATGATCGAGGTAAGGGAATTGTTGACTTGCAATCCTAAGCTTGACCATTCTCTGTCTGCCTGCGGAACTCTAGAACTAGGGAAAATTTCACCTGACTGACTGTAATTATGCGCCAGACTGATCTCGGTTGCGATTTTCTCCATAAAATCAATCTCTTTTTTTCGAATAGGTCTTCGCTCCCAGCTTCTCATCTCTCCTAAAGAGACCATTCCCACAATCTGCTCTTTATTCAGGAGAGGAAGAAGCAGGGCTGATTTCACTCCTGGGGCTAAGGAAAGTTTTGCCTCTTCACTGGAAATAGTGCTTTCCGGATCGTCCTGATTGATCAGCATAGGCTTTCCGGTCTCCAAAGCTAACCGGTGCCAGGGAAGAGCCTCTAAAGGCTGAGAGTTATAAGGTGAAAGGGATATCTCCTCCCTTCTTTTGTAGCTGGAAAAGGTCTCCAGAGCTTTTTTCTCAAAATCCAGAAATGAAACCCGGCAGAAGCTGGTTGGAAGAACCTGGGTTAAATCTTCGGTCAACCCGTCTAAATAACTCTTGAAATCTTTGTGGTTAAGAAATTCCAGAAAATGTCTGGAAAAAGTCTGGAAATACTTCTGCTCCTGGGAAAGAGATTCCCTCAGGCTTTTCTGCTGCAGATGAAGCGAGAAAAGCGAGGAAAAAAGGCTCATTCTTTTGGCATATTTTTGATTATAGAGATTTGGTTTCCTGCTTCCCAGAGTAAGTGTGCCTGCTACGTTTCCTTTGACCTTTAAAGGGACGATTATTTTGGAGCGAATCTTCAAGAGATTTGACAGATCGTCTTCATACAGACCCCTCTTTTCCAAATCTGTCTCGACCAGAGGCTCCCCTGAGTCGATCACCCAGCCGATCGAAGTCCCGTATACTGGCAGATTAGGTTTTACATCCAGGAGCAGATTCTCCCCGGTCCCCAAACTGATCTTTTTCACGTTCTTGCCTGAGCCCTCGATTAGGGACAGGGAAAGGTAATCGAACTCGAAAACCTTTTTGAAAATCTGGGATAATGCCGGAAGATCATCTTCGATATTCTTCGATTCCAGCAGTAACCTGGCGACCTCGTCTGCGGTCTGCAGACCTTTTTTTCGATCTTTGGCTTTTTCCGAAAGCAGAGACTGCTCGACTATCAGACCCAGCTCATCCCTTAAACTGGTGAGGAACTGGACCTCTTCAAAGGCGAACCTTTCCGGGTCAGAATCATAAATGCAGATAAGCCCAAAAAGCCTGGAGTTATGTCTTATCGGAACACAGGCAAAGGAACAGATTTTTTCCTTTTCCTGAAAAAGCTTGCTCCACCCGTCTGAACCCTGGGACTTGTTCTGGGTCAAAATCTCTTTGGCCTTGAGAGCCTCACCCAGAAAACCCTGGCTCAGATTCAGCTGGTAAATTCGGGAAAGCTCCTCAGGAGTTAGATTAGAATAAGAAAGCAAAAGCATCCCCTGGGAATTTTGGGTCGAGCGGAAAAAGACTCCTTTTTGATAACCCATAAACTGCATCGCCTTATTGAAAGCTTCTTTCAGATTCTGTTCCAGGTCCTGGTTATTCTGGGAAAGCGATTGGACCTGTTTTAAGCAGGATAACCTTTTCAGTCTCTGGAAAGAGTTTTCTTTTACCCGTGCCAGGTGCCAGAACCATCTCCTTAATCCTGAGAATATGAATATGCTGCCAAGGATGTATAAACCTGCTTCTGCAGAAGTCTTGATATCTGAATCAGCCACCATCAGAGGTTTGTTTGAGGGCAGGAAAAAAGTCAAAAAGGCTCCGCAGAATAGAAGGAAAATTCCCAGTGCTAGAGTCCATTTTACTCCGGGATAAAATTTGAAATACTTTTGCTCGAACTTCAGCACTAGAATTATAAAAGTGCCGAAGATCAGAAGCTGTAGATACCCGTTGATTGGATAAGACATCTCCCCCTCCTTTTAAAACGGAAAAAGGAAAATGGAAAAAGAAAGATAAAACAATAAAAATGCCTTCCCATTTTCTCTGTTCCTTTTAATTGGGAAATAGATTTTGAAAATTGATTGTTTAATTTTCGAACAGTTAAAAAAATTTTCACTCCCCCAGAGGTAAATTTATTTTAACTTGTTGTAGTCTATTATACTTATCGTCAGAAAGAAAAGGAGCTTTAGGGATAGAGATGGTAG
>DATKKH010000077.1:0-8698 GCA_035543035.1 Terriglobales bacterium
CGGCCTTCACTAACCAGGAGTTCACCTCATATTCAGTTAGCTCAGAACAGAGTTTTTGAGCTTCTTTTCTGGAGTTATTGTAGTGAATGACGACGTTCACTCCTTCGCTGGCAAGAGCAAGGCATATCTCGCGTCCAATCCTCTTGGATGCACCTGTAACGAGTGCGGTTTTGCCTTTTAAGGTTTTTTCTGCCATTATCTACTCGATCTCTATGTGGACACTTTTCTAAATCAGCTGGTCAATTTTTGCTGCTAAAATAAAATCGTTCCGAGATAGCCCACCAATCTTGTGAGTGGAGAGCTCTAACTTGACTTTACTGTAGAATATGCAAATATCTGGATGATGATTTTGCTTTTCAGCTAAATCCGCTACTTTATTGACAAAAACTATGCTTCCTTTAAAATCTCTGAATTGAAATTCCCTCTCCATCGACTTTTCTTCGATCATCCATCCTGGAATCTGAACTGCCAGCTCTTTTATGACCTGTTTAGAGAGAGTGTTCTCCCCTGCTGTCACCGGTATGCAATTTTCTTCTGATAAGTTCATTTCCCCTCCTTTGTTTGACTAATGGATAAGCCCTACCAAACTTTGCGGTTTTATCCTCTCCCCTTTTTTGATAAGCTCTCTAGCTGCATTTATTTTCCCCCAGACGTTGCACATCATTGCTCCTCTGACTTTCCCTTCCTTTAGGTAGTAGATGACGCCGGTATCATTTTCTTTTTGCCAGTCGGCAAAAGTCTCCAGCCGTGAATCCACTTCTCCTACCGCTTCATATCCAAACTCGAAAAGATCGGAGAAAAAATACGGCATATAATCAAACTTTTCATATGCACCGGCCATATTTCTGCCTGCCCATTTACCCTGGTTTACCGCATTATCCCAGTGCTCAACCCGCATATTCTGACCCAGTACCTGATAAGGGAAAAGAGCATTGTCGCCGGCAGCATAGATATTTGGATCAGAGGTCTGCAGATATTCGTTCACCTCGATTCCATTACTTACTTTCAACCCTGCCTGCCGGGCAAGATCCATCACTGGCTTAATTCCTACGCCTATGATCAATATGTCAGACTCGACTTCCTTTCCTTCGCCGGTCTTGGTGACGAATTCACCCCCGCATTTGATAAAAGAAGCAGGCTGATCATCGTTCAAGATCGTGATGCCGCGCTCAATATAGTGCTGCTGAACTGCCTTTCCCAGGTAATCAGGGAATACTCTTTGAACTAAATATAGCTCCGGGAAAATCATAGTCACTTTAATTTGGTTGATATTTAGCGCTGCCGCTATCTCTGACCCGATAAACCCTCCGCCGATCACCACAGCGGACTTTCCTTCTTTTGCCTCATCTCTGATTCTGAGATAATCGTCAAGATACCGGTAATAACAGGCATCCCTGATAGTTCCTCCCTGAACGGTTAGAGTCCTTGGCACTCCGCCTGTGGCTAATAGCAGCTTTTCATACCTATAGCTATTTCTATTCTCATCTATAACTATTTTTCTTTTAGCATCCAGCTCAATGATCTTGATTCCCAGCCTTACATCGATACCTCTCTCGTCATAATACTTCTGGTCATGCAAAAAAATCTCCTCTACCTTTTTCTTTCCAAACCAGAGCTTTTTGGAGAGAGACGGACGGTCATACGGAAGGTGATTTTCGTTTCCGACTAAAAGGACTGAACCTTTCTTGTCGATTTCGCGGATGCCATCAGCTGAACATCCGCCAGCTAGCCCTGTACCCACTATAATGTATTTATAAGATTGTTCGGGCATTGTTTGGACCTCCCTTTTAAATTCGAGTAACTTAGTATATATAAGACGAGATTATTCTAAATAAAAAAGAAAAAAAGTCAAGCTGTTTTTGAATACTTCACTTATCTTCAATACATTCAGCTCCCCTTTTTGACCAAAGAAGCCTATATTATTGAAACTTTATGCAAATCAAATCTGAATTCTGGAGAAAAGGTAACTGCCTACTATCAAAATCAAAAAGGTTATGACTCCAAGGACCAGAAAATCAGTGACTAATCCGAAGTGCGAGATGTTTACAAGAGTAATCCTCAAGGCATCGACTCCGTATGAAAGAGGGTCAACCTGAGCGACAATTTTTAGCGCTTCAGGCAGTCCCTGCAGGGGGAACAAGGCTCCTGAGAGGAAAAAAAGCGGCATAACCAGGAAATTCATGATCAGCTGGAACCCCTGCATATCCTCTAAGACCGAAGCTATGGCTGTTCCAAAGGCAGTAAAAAGCAGTGCTATGAGAAATATGAAAACAAGTGTGACCGGAAGAAATCCTACATTTTCCAGCCTGAATCCCACCAAAAGTGCAAGTAAAAGTGTTATGATCCCCTGAAATGAGGCTACAGTCGCTCCTCCCAAGGTTCTTCCGATCATAATGTAAATGCGGGAGGTGGGCGCTACCAGGGTCTCTTTCAGGAAGCCGAACTGCCTGTCCCAGATGATTTCTATGCCTGAGAAAACCGCGGAGAAAAGAACCCCCATAGCAATGATGCCTGGTGCCAGAAACTCGATGTAGTTGCCAGCTCCTGCTTTTTTATAAATCGGATTCAGTCCAAAACCCAGTGCCACCAGAAAAAGAAGCGGCTGTCCCAGAGAGCCTATAATCCTTGCCCTGGATCGGGAATATCTTTTCAGCTGCCTTAGCCAGAGGATATAGATGGTATTCATATCTGTTCACCTTCCGCGAAAAACTCTTCTTCTCATTCTCATTCTTTCCAGAGGGTTACTCTCCTCTTCCCGGATAGTCGTTCCGGTTAATGCCAGAAATGCATCCTCCAGGGAGGTCGTGCTGGTGCTCTGCTTAAGCTCTGACGGTGAACCCTGGGCAACTATCTTACCGTGATCGATTATGGCAATTCTCTGGGCAATCCTGTCAGCTTCATCCATATAATGAGTTGTGAAAAAAACCGTCATTTTCTCCTCAACATTCAGACTTTTGATATGACCCCAGATATGGCTTCTGGTCTGGGGATCAAGACCTAAGGTCGGCTCGTCTAAAAAAAGTATTTTGGGATGGTGGATCAATCCTCTGGCTACCTCCAGCCTCCTTTTCATCCCGCCTGAGAATTTTTTTACTAATTCTCCCCTTCGGTCCCAAAGCTCGACGAATTTCAACAACTGCTCTATTCTCGACTTGCGGACCTCTTTAGAAACCTTGTAGAGAACCCCGTGGAATTCCATATTCTCAAGAGCGGTTAATTCATCGTCCAGGCTGGGGTCCTGAAAAACTATACCAAAAGAACTGCGTGCCTCATTCTGGTTTCTGACAGGGTCAGCTCCGTTCAAAGAGATTTTCCCAGCAGTGGGTCGCAAAAGAGTAGCCAGAATCTTTATAGTAGTGGTTTTTCCCGCGCCATTTGGCCCCAAAAAAGCAAATATCTCCCCTTCTGCCACTGAAAAGGAGATATTGTCTACTGCGGTAAAACCATTGAACTTCTTGGTCAAATTAGTGACTTCAATCATAATAATATCTGCCGCGAAATATCACAGAAACAATTCGAATCTGTCTTTTTTTGCCTTGCATACGGGACAGATCTCCGGCGGTTCGTCCCTGGCGCACAAATAGCCGCACACTTTGCATCTCCAGACAGGATATGGAAGGGCTGACGTTCCAGTTCTGGAAGATTTGGTTCGTGCTTTCTGTCTTTCTTCCAAGGGTGGACGCCTTTCAGGTATCGACCTTAGCTCTCTTTTACCATCCAGAACTTCCTGGGAGACATACAGTGCACAATAACAGGTGCCATAGTCGTTCAAATCCGGGTCCCGGTAATCGCAGGGACAAATTATATCCAGGTCTTCTTTTTTGTTTCCTGATGATAATCTACAAGGACAATTCCAGTATCCGTAACGTTTTTCATTTACGAGGATACCTCTGACCAAGTCTCTGGTCTGCTCCATGTCCGGATTCAAATGATAACCACCTGCTTCAGCTTCCCGGTTCAGCTTTGTGTATAATCTGTCTACTTCTTCTTCGGTAACCTGGCTTTTCTCGCTCATATTCCGATCGTCTCCTTTATCACCTTCTCCTGGTATCCGACAATGCATTTCCCGTCGATCACCAGAGTTGGAAAAGTGCACTCAGGATTCCAGCGCTTAAGTTCCTTCATGGCTTCGTCCTTTTCCTTTCCCTGTAGAAGGTCTACATCGGTATAGTGATATTCAACCTTCGCTCCATCCAGAAGACGCTTGGTCTTCCTGCACCATCCGCAGGTGCTAAGCGCATAAAGCTCGATATGACCTTTGTTCTTGCCGCTGACGTGATTCATTTCCATGTCTATCCTTTCGTAATAGTGTGGTGTCTACGGTTCATCTCTGAGTTCTCCTCTCTTGTTAAGAGAGGGGTCAGGGGTGAGTTCCAATCCTTCTATTCTACTATATTCCATGAAAACGGTCCAATCAAATCGCTTTCTATTTCGATGGAATCCCCTATCTTAAGCGAACCAACTCCAGAGGGCGTCCCAGTATATATCAAATCTCCCGGACGAAGTAGCCACACTTTGCACACCTCTACTAATAATTTTGGGATACTGAATATCATATCCCGGCTGTTTCCTTTCTGCCTCTCGATCCCATTGACTTTGCAGCCGAATGGGATATTGTCCAAGTTAATTGACTTGTCATAACGGATAAAATCACCGATTGGTGCACTCTGCTCGAAAGCTTTGGCAATTTCCCAGGGCAGCCCCTTTTTCTTAAGATCGTTTTGCACATCCCTAAGCGTCAAATCCAGACCTACAGTAATGCCAGCTATGTATGATAGAGCATCATCAACCCTCTCAATTCTCCCCTCGCTACCTATTCTTATTACTATTTCCACCTCGTGATGCAGCTCTTTCCCATGCTTGGGAAAATGAATCTCCTCCCCCGGTTTGACTAAACATGTTGCTGGTTTAATAAAAATAACGGGTTTTTCAGGGATTGTGTTTGATAGTTCCTGAACATGCTCGGCATAATTCCTGCCGATGCAGAAAATTCTTGAACAACCTGAATCATTCTTCATCTCTTTTGACTTTGTGTAAGTCATTTGTCAAGCTACGAAACTGAAATATCACTACCCTCGATACGCTTTAACAGAGAAGCAATGCTCAGAACAACACACCAGTAAAACATAAACTCGAAAATTGCGATTACTACGGCAGCGACTGGAGAGGCACCCTGGAGCATAGGCGGTTTTTCTAATAATCCTCTGTATTCAGCCCACAGATGGGTCATCATCCCCCAGAACCCGCCGAGGAGACAAAAATTTATCGCTGCATTGCCCGGCAGTTTCAAAGCAATCCACCAGAACAAGAGACCTGCAGCAGAAAAAAGCAGACCATATAAAGGAGGGATGAACCAGCGTGACCATTCCGGGAAGAAATAGTGGTAGACGGAATCCCAGAAAATATAAGACCCCAAAACACCCCAAAGTAAAGTAAAAAAGGCTGCCATCGTTATTACCAATGTCCATTTAATCTGGCGAAATCTCAAGGGTTTTATACGTCTGGTCAATATGGAAACAAATATTGTATCAATCAGGGCGAAGATTATAGCACCTTTCCATAGGACCTCCGATGTCACCTTTATATCACTTGGCAGCATCATCTTGAATCACTTTCTTAAATAGAATAAACCTCAGAACACACCGACAGCCCTCATCCACTCAGGTAAACATTTCAGCTACCGTGAATTAATTCTCTTAAAAATCCCTTCCGGGTCTTTTCTGGAGCCATCCTGCAAGAACTGAGCCTGACCAATCGCGATTTCGAAATTGTCCTTCTCCAATGCTTCCATTGTGGCTGTGACGACAACATCTGGTTTGACTCCCTGGTCAACCTGGCCTCTTTTTGCCCGTGCGCCTTTGTCCAGCTCAGTATCAGTCGTTGGAGCTATGATTTCAAACACCTTTATCGATGTATCTCTGAGCTGGTGTCTTAAGGACATGCTGAAAGAATGGATAGCAGCCTTGGTTGCACAATATATAGGCATTATAGCAACCGGTACAAAAACCAGTCCAGAAGAGATGTTCACTATGGCTGATTCCTTCTGCTTCATCAGATGAGGAATAAACAGAGCAGAAAGCTGAACCGGAGCCTGCAGGTTTATCTCGATTTCGTCATCACCTCCCAGCAGGTCAGCAGTCCCCCTTTTGAAATCTATTTCCCTTTGAATGCCGGCGTTGTTAATTAGAACGTTCAGGTTACTAAAGGTAGTGACAGCCCAATGTAAAAGACATTCCCGATCCTCAGCCTTCGAAATATCGCATTTTATCGTCCGAAGTCCAGGCAATTTGTTCTTAGCCTCAGCTAACTTATCCTCTCTCCTGCCGCAGATGAGAACCTCATTTCCTTTATTGACGAAAGCTTCTGCCAGTGCAAAACCGATTCCGGTTGCCCCGCCGGTGATTAAGACGGTATTTCCTGTTGTGCGCATCAGATTCCTCTTGGATAACTGCTGAACTCACCCCTTGTGTCCACCTCTTTTTTTGAGAGAGGGGTACAGGGGTAGGTTCCAGCTCGTTGTTGTCTCCAAAATGTCAAAAGTCCTGACTCCTGATAGATTCAGAAGGATCGCTCTTATCCTTTGACATTCTCATTGAGTGTAACAAATTCGTACCCCTCCTTTTTTAACTCTTTTATAATTAGAATGAGTCCCTCTATCATGTTTTCTCTATTTACTCCGTGCTTTAAATCAATACCATCGTGTAGAACAATGATAGAACCGGGGCGAACCCTAGAAAGTATTTTTTTTGCTATATCTCTGTCCACAGTTCCAGATTCATAATCTGTTGTCATATCGTCCCAGGTAAACATGGTATAGCCTTCTTTTTGTATGACCTTATCCAGCCAGATCGACCTTATCCCATGGGGTGGACGAAATATCCTGGGGGATTCTCCAGTGGCATTATATATTGCTTCTTCGGCCTTATCGACCTCATGTAAAATTGACTTTTCGTTCTCAAACGGCAGTAGCCAACGATGCGTGTAGCTGTGATTCCCGATAACATGTCCGTGAGCTGCTATTTCTTTTGCGATATCCGGATATGCCTCCACATTTTTCCCTATGAGGAAAAATGTCGCCTTGATACCTTCCCTGTCGAGAATATCTATAACTTCCTGGGTGTACTTACCGTTAGGTCCATCATCAAATGTCAGTGCCACTGTTTTCTTATGAGTGTTAATGTGATATATTACTTTTCCGAAGATCTCTGATTTTGGCGAAGTCGAAGCATATGCAAAAAAACCGATCGAACCGAGCAAGCAGGTTGTCGCTGCAAGCCTGGGCAGCCATTTGCGACCGGGTCCTTTAAACCATCTGACTGGCAGATAAAAGCGGAGAATCAATGAGAAATGATAAAACAGGTATATCGACTGGGTTTTCAGAAGTCCCTGACTAAGATATCTTCTGGCTGAGGTCGAAGAATACAGATCAGGCAAAAAGGCAATAGGTCCTTCCTTCGAAATTCTGATCGATAGGTCGGTATCCTCACCATAGAATTTTATATTTGTGTTAAAACCGCCAATTTTCTCGAGGATGTGTTTTCTAACGGCAAAGGTACTGCCAAGCAGAGACTTAGGCAAATGGAAAACATCGAGTACCATAAAATACAGAGGACAAAAAACTTTGAATGCGGACTTGTTAAGAACATTTGTTTTCCAGTCGCCGTCATAAAAGAAAAAAGGAGTGGTTACTGCTGCTACTTCCCTGTGTTTATCGAGAAATTCAGAGATTTTTGAAAGAAATTCTGTTGGAACTACGGTATCTGCATCTATATATAAGAGTATCTCTCCATTCGCTATTTTTCTCCCGGTCTCCCTTGCCCGGGGCAGTCCAACCCGTGGTTCATAGACTACAGTTGCCCCAAGTTTTCTTGCTACTTCAGATGTCTTGTCAGTGCTTCCGTTATCAACCACTATTAGTTCGTAATCCTTAAAATCCTGGGATTGGACAGACCTGATGCATGCTTCAATGAACTTTTCTTCATTCAGTGCCGGAACGATGACAGAAATCTTTGTTTGATTCACTCCGGGATTAAACATTCCTGTTTTCATTGTGCTCTCATAATGGTTTCAGAGTCTATATTATTTTGAGCCATCCATCAAGCAGTTTTCTCTCCCGCCATCTGAGTTTGTCGAAAGGCGGACCAGCACGGCACTACGAGACTGCCGAACTCACCCCTTTAATTCCCATCTCTTAATAAAAGAGGGGTTAGGGGTGAGTTCCAGACCTTTCCTAATTTCTTCCAATCCTCGGCAACCACTTCCCTGTTTTTTGTTTATATTTTACGTATTCCTCTCCAAACTTTTCCTCCATCACTTTTTCTTCATAACCTGCGATGTAATTGTAAAATATGAATATCCCAACAAATATAATCAAGGAAAAAAGAGATAATGTTGAAATAACCAAGCCGAGGTACATTAACATTCCTCCCAGATATAAGGGATGCCTTACATACCCGAACACACCGCTCGATATCACCCGCTCTGGCCTTTGCTGAGACTCGAGCACAACATGACCTGACCTGAAAAGATATAGCGCAATGATGAAAGTAATGACCAGAATAGCAAGACGAATAAATAACGGCACATAAGCCGACAAAAAAGTAGATATGTGCAGGAAAAAAGAATCTCCAGCCCAAACTACGAAAGACAGCACAAACAACAGCAACTGCCCGGCATCCCCAAACGGATGTTCACCTTT
>DATKKH010000078.1:0-14009 GCA_035543035.1 Terriglobales bacterium
ATACCAGTAACTCATCAGGTGCTTCATCCCCTTTATCGCGGATAAGATCAGTGACATCCCGGCAGCCAGGGACACAGCTCCGCCAGTTCTGCCAGCAAGGGTCTCGCCAGTCATCCTTTCTATCTCCGAAAGCTGGCTGGGATGCATACCCAACTTGGCAAAAATCGCAGGAGACAGATTTATTGCAAAATAGTCACCTGGTAGCATCGTGGTTGCGGCAATGAGAGCCATGATCGAGACAACTGCTTCGGTCAGCATGGCACCATAACCGATAAAACGGATGTCAGCTTCACTGTTAATCATTTTGGGAGTAGTACCTGAACTGATTAAAGCGTGGAATCCGCTGATTGCCCCGCAGGCAATGGTGATGCACACAAAGGGCCAGACTTTGCCTGGAATTATCGGACCGCCGCCGTGAATGAACTGGGTGACCGCCGGCATATGTATGACAGGATTGACTATGAAAATACCCAGGGTTAAAAGAACAATGGTTCCGATCTTCATATATGAACTTAAATAGTCTCTGGGACAAAGCAGCAGCCAGACCGGCAGGGTCGAGGCGATCAAGCCGTAAAGCGGGAGTATGATCGAGAGTGCCGGTTTTGACAAAATGAAAACGGATCCAAAACTGCTCCTGGATAAAGGCTCCCCTAATATCACACCCAGCACGACTATAGCTACTCCGACTAAAGATGCTTCAACCAGTTTTCCAGGTCTTATCCTATACATATAAAGCCCGACTAAAAGAGCAGCAGGAATGGTCACCGCTATAGTAAAAGTTGCCCAGGAACTTTCGTTCAAAGCATTAACTACAACCAATGCCAGGCCTGCCAGAGCAGTTATTATGATAAAAAGAATCGCAAAAGCTGTGGCGACTGCAGCTGGAGGACTGACATGTTCCTTTGCCAGGTGGATTAAAGATAATCCTTTTAGTCTGACCGAGGCAAAAAGGATGACCATGTCATGAACTGCCCCGCCTAAAACCGCTCCTATCAGAATCCACAAATATCCTGGCAGGAATCCGAACTGAGCTGCCAAAACCGGACCTACCAGAGGTCCGGCTCCGGATATTGCGGCGAAGTGATGTCCGAACAAAACATACCGGTTGGTGGGATGATAATCTTTCCCGTCGCGCAGGTTGTGGGCAGGGGTCTGGTTGGCTTTATTGAAGACCAGCGCTTTGGTGATTATGAACTTGGAGTAAAATCTATAGGCCAGTGCAAATACCAGCAGGGCTACGATGATAAGGGTTGCTGAGTGCATGTTTTATTCAGAATTGGAAACTATCCTATTAGATAACAGAAAAGAACGACTTCCCTTCGAAATGTCAACAATTAATATACGAAAAAGGTCTGAATTCATAGAATCTTTTGCGATGTTGTTTGTGGTTGGGTCGATCAAAAAAGTTTTAAGGGAAAATCTGAACGGGTCATTTAGGCATACTTAAACAATGAATGTCGCTGTAGATATTGTGATTGGCTAATACTGATTCAAGTAAGGATGAAAAGCCAATACCACACAGATTAGTTTTACTTCCCACCCGTAAACATAGCTGCGAAAGGCCGACCGTCAAAAGCTGATTCTACGTGCACAATCTTTCCATTCTTTACTTGGTGCCATTCGGCTACCAGAGTCTTGGCTTCAGCCGGGGCTTTGGTCTCTAACTCGAAAAATACCGCTGCCTCATATCCCTCTGCGATGATCGTCTTTATCTCCAGCCTCACCGTAACCTGTAATAATCCAGTAAGAGCTGTAATGTATTCTTCAGCGTTATTATACGTCTCAAATAATCCCACGAATAAAAGGTTATCGTCCAAGTAACTACGTGCCAAGGCAAGATCCCTCTTTATGACAGCATCATAGAACTTCTTAAGAATTTCTCCAGCATTGGGCATGACTGATCTCTCCTCTAGATTTTTCAATAAGTATCAGACTCAATCATATACGAGAGGTTTTCCGGTCTCCAGTAGACTTTTCATACTGCTAAGTAATGCGGGCCAGCCGTCGCTAACGTCTTCATAGCCTTTATGGCTTAGTCTCTCATGCCTTAGATCCAACTTCAGGATTGATTTGCCAGCTGGTTCGATTTCAATTGTAACGATCGAAGGCTCATCCATTTTAAGCTCTGGTTTTTCTTCCAAATGAAAGGAATAGGAAGGTTTGGTATGAGGCTGGGAAATAAGAATTTTGCCCTTCCAATCGAGTTTGTTTCCTTCATAGAGCGCATTTATCTCAGAGCCGATTTTCCAGTCCGATTCTAATCTGCGTCCCCACCAGTATTGCTGCGTGAATTCCGGATTGGTGAGTGCGGTCCAGAGTTGTTCCGGAGTCGTCTTTATATAGAGCGTATAAAAGAAAGTGCTCATTGTATGTTTCCCTTAGTTCATTTTCAGTGTTATATGCAGGGTGACGGCCCATGTTTGAAGAAATAAGCCACCAAATAAACGATATCTACTACTGTGACTTTGCTATCGCAATTGACATCCCCCGCCTGAAGCAGAGCTGGGGCTGGTCCATGTTTAAAAAGATAACTGACCAGATAAACTATATCAGAAATATTCACCTTCTTATCGCCGTTAGCATCACCGCGCAGAAACTGAACATATTTAATCGTCGTATAAACCCAGTCCGAAGGCAGGACAGAGTATCCAGTGATTAGAACGCCTCCATCCTTAGCCAGTGCGATGGCCTTTGGTTCGTCGTACTGGGTCCCGCCGCTATTATAGCTGTAAGCCCAAATCGAATCGCCAGAATTGCTATAACAACTGGTGAGTATGTCGTAAGAACTGGAAATAGAATAGGTAAGCCCAGTTACGTAAACCTTCCCGGCCGTATCTACAGCAATCCCACGTCCCTCGTCAGTACCGGTTCCACCCAGGTATTTAACCCATTTTTCCAATCCGGTAGTATCATATTTAATTGTGACAATGTCGTGACCGGTTGCATTTCGGGTACAGAATCCTGTGACAAAGACGTTGTGGCTCCTGTCCAGAGCAAGGCCATACGGGAAGTCCTGTTTATTATCAATCCCGTTGAATCTTTGGAGCCATTGCTGCACTCCAGATGAATTGTATTTGATCGTTACGATATCCTGAGATACATCAGAATAGGGGGAGCTTGGGTTCTGGCTGCTACCAGTTACATATACATTCCCGGAGTCGTCGGTTTTCAAGCAGTAAATATAATCGGCTTTGTGAGCAGTGCCATCGTATCGAGCTGTCCAGACCGTATCGCCGCCGGGGGTGTATTTTATGGTGCAGAAGTCGGGTTTGGTCGAGTCCCATTGGGCGCACCCTCCGACATATACATAACCGCTGTCATCGACTGCAATGGCAAATCCACCGTCACCCGACTGCGCTGGACCTGCAAAGCGGGCCTCCCAAAGGCGATTCCCCGTAGAATCGTACTTAATCGTTATCATATCCTCATCGCCCGCATTGGAACTGACGCCGGTGACATATGCGTTCCCCGCACTGTCGACAACAATAGCATGAGGATAGTCGTGGTCGCCATTGCTATAAATGTTAGTCCAGATCGTATCGCCATTGCGTCGGTAACTAATTGTGATCAGCTCCACCCTTCCATCTCGAGTTGTTCCCGTTACAAAGATGTCACCGTTCCTCGCAACTGCAGTACTCACGTAGTCGCCGTCATCATCATTTCCAGGCCCATTATATCGGGCAGTCCAGGCCGTGTCACCATTAGGTCGATATTTGACTGTGAGAAAGTCATTCTTGCTGCCTTCACCGACGCTGCGACCAGCCACAATGACGTTCCCAACGGTATCGTGGGCAATTGCCTGCGCAATGCTACCTCCACCGGCAGGTCCATCATAATGTTGTTCCCACAGGAGGGCAACTTGCGAATAAGTGATCGAAGGTCCAATAAGGATCAGCCCCACACTAAGGATAAATATGATTTTGACCATAAGTAATTCCCTCAATTGGTCTATTATTCGATTCGTTTATGATGTCTAAACGTACTGAACATCTTAGGCTAAAACTTAAAGCATGTTTTTCATTTTTGCAAGCCTTTTTAACCGGGACTGATTGAAAAATGACCTTCTGCGGGAAAAAATACCTGATAAAGAAAAATCAGGCGGACTATGATGAATCAAATGAGAGGAGTCATTTTACGGAGAGACTGGGATTCGAAAACCTATCTTTTCAGTCAACTCCTTAAACACCACTAAATTAGGTGAAAGTTATTATCTTTTCAAGGGTTAAGTTGCATCAAGTTAGTTCAATTATAAGCAAGTTGCTTCAAGTACGAGCAAGTTGGTTGTCAGAAAATAAAAGCGACAATAAGATAGTAGGAGAACACAATACATAGAAATGACTAATTTTAACGCATTCTGTTTTCTTTAAACCTTTATTAATGTGTAAATTCTTTATTATGAAATCTTGTAGATTTTTGCGAGTAGAAAAAGCGGATGCAATTGGTGAGAGTTAAGGAGCGAATGACTACCAATAAACAAATTTAAAAAATTCTGAACAAAAAACTTAACGCATCCAAAGGATGAAACAATTAAAAAGTCCTTGAAATTACTATATAAAAGCCTATATTCTATTTAGTCAAAAAAGAGAACCTCATGCAAGACTTTCCTAAGATCAACGGCTATAATTTAACTGAGAAACTGGGTTCAGGCAGCCTGACTTGTGTCTATAAAGCACATAACCTTGAACAAAGAATTGTCGCCATAAAAGTCCTTTCGAGCCGGGACTGTGAAGATATTGAAAGGTTTAAAAAGGAATTTCTCCTTGTAAGTAGCCTAATCCATCCTAACATAGTCAGAGTATTTGATTTTGGTTTTACGGATGACGGTTACCCTTTCTTTTCGATGGAATTTATTGAAGGAAGGGATTTTAAAGTATACTTTAATGAAATGGATTATTCAAAGTTTTATCATGTGTTTATGGAAGTACTACAAGTGTTAGAGTTTCTTTATATCAAAGACATAATTCACGGTGACATAAAACCTTCCAATATATTGATTTCCTCGAGTGAAGATGGTAATCCTCTGGTTAAATTTACCGATTTTGGATTTGCTGAATTTGGAAAGAGACCTGAATCTGCCTATTGGAAAGGTACCATTCCTTACCTCGCACCGGAGATAATCCGAGGCGAACAGTATGATCATCAGTCAGATCTTTATTCATTGGGTGTGATGGTATATGAGGTTTTAACGGGTACTCTACCTTTTGAAGAATCTGATGCGATGAACATGGCCATAGTACACCTCGAAAAGAAACCAGAATTTCCAGGTGATACGAAAACACCTCCGTTCCTTAAAGAGCTAACTCTCAGATTGCTAAAAAAAGATCCTTTAGATCGTTACTATTCAGCCAGAGAGGTTATAGAAGATTTGGAAGGAGCTTACGGAATCAAGGAAAAGCAGACTGAACTTGTCTTAGGTCAAGGTTTGATAGCTTCATGCCAGATGGTGGGTAGAGAAGAGGAGCTAGCTCTACTCAAATACCTTTTTGAAGAGGGAAAATGCGGTCGTAGAGAGATAATTCTCCTGAAGAGCGAGCGCGGAATTGGAAAAACAAGACTTCTCAGGGAATTAAAGAATTTTCTCCAAACGAATGGAGCAACTGTCATCATGAATAGTATTCAAGATTCCGTTGAAGCTTCTTCTTCAGAGTTTGAAAAAGTCTCAGCGCAGTCTTATCCGGTGGTACTGATTTTTGATGATTCTCAAAAAACTGATTTTGAAATTCTTAATTCTTTACTCTCTGGAATAAACCAGATGGAAATGGACAAGATGATAGTCTGCTTTACTTTGGATAATAACCAGACCCTTTCAGAAGAGGATAAAAAGACGCAGCATGTCGAGCGTATGCTAGAGTCTAATCTGAATGGTGCTCTTACTAAGATGGTTTTGAAACCTCTTGACCAAAAAGAGACATCTGAGGTGATAAACCGCATGTTCCAATGGAAAGTCGACAAGGAAAGAAGCGATCAGATCATCTATCAAAAGACGGCCGGGAATCCACTCTTGATTCTTTCTTTAATGAATTCATTATTAGAACAAGGGTACATAAGAAAAAAGGAGCCCGATTGGGAATTAGACCTTCTTGATCTGGAAGTGATAAACGGACCGGAAACTTATGTCAAGGAGATAAAAAAGAGATTGAGCAGGTTATCTTCTGAGAGCCTGAGTCTTATACACATCGCTTCGGTCTTGGGGCAAGAATTTGAATCAGATGTTTTGTCCGAGGTATCAGGATTTAGCGAAGATTATACGGCAAATCAACTGACACTGATGTCCTTGGAGAATCTTCTGCAGAGGTCCTCATCATCAGATAAGATATACGCCTTTGTCAATGGTCTGGTGAGGGATTTGATTTATAATGATGTGAATAAGGTTCGAAGAAAAGTACTGCACAATAAAGTCGGAGAAGTATTAGAAAAAAAATATTCTTCAACGCTGGACTCAGTTTCTAATACTCTAGCTCGCCATTTTGTGAAAGCAGAGAATGAAGAACTCGCTTTCAAATATTCTCTCTTAGCAGGCCAAAAATCTGGAAACGAAAACGATCATGTGGAAGCAATTAAACACTATGAAAATGCCTTAAGATTTTATGAACGAAGAGTGAATGAACCCCTTACTCCAAAAGAAGAGATTCTAACCAGGCTTGGCAAACAATATGCAATTACTGGAAACTATGATAGAGCTCTAAATTATTATTCTGAAGCGATAAAGGTTTGTAGAGAAGAGAATCAAACTTCGGACAGGATAGCCAAGCTCTATCAAGAGGTGGGAGTCCTCCATCTGAGAAAGGGTGATTATGAGAACGCGATAAAAATTCTGGATGAAGGCATCTTGATATGCAGTGGAGTTGAATGTCCGAAAGTGTTGGCTGAACTTGACATTACCCTGGGCTGGGTCTATCAGAAAAAATCCGATTCCTTTAAGGCAATCTCATGCTTTGAGCAGTCAGTAGGATTATTGGGTAAAGAGTCTTCCAGAGAATCGGGACTGGCGTTGAATGGATTAGGAGTGGTCTACTGGGGACTAGGAGAATTGAACAGAGCTTTGAATTGTTACCAGAAGAGCCTAAAGGTCTTCGATGATCTCAAAGATGAGAATGGCTCAGCCACGGTCAATATTAATTTGGGACTCTTTCACAGAAGCAAAGGAGAGCCAAAGGAAGCCTTGAGATATTTTGAAAAAGCATTACAGTGGGAACAGAGATCGGGAGATATAGTTGATCTGTCCTTTTTATATAACAACCTAGCGTTAACCTGGGAGAGTCTGTACGGATGGGACAAATCTCTAGAATACCATCAGAGAAGTTATGAGATCAAAGAAAAGATGGGAGATCAAGATGGGGTGGCAATTGCCCTTACCAACATGGGCATTGTTCATTTGAAGAGAGGTGTAATTAGCAAATCGTTAGAGAACCACTTTAAAGCTTTCAGGATATTTGAGTATCTAAGAGATAAGCTTGGGATGGCTCATTCCTATCTCAACTTAGGTGAAATATATCTTTTCAAAGAAGAATGGTCTAAATCAAGAGACTATCTTGAACGGGGATCAAGATTGTTCAAGGAACTGGATGACAAATCAGGCTTTGCTGACAGTCTGAAACTTCTTGGAAGCTTGAATCTTGAAAGTGGTGATTTCGCAATAGCTTTTTCCCAACTGAAAGAGAGCTTAAAGTTGTACGATATCCTAGGGAATCCCCAAAAGATGTTAGAGGTAACTCTTTCTTTGGCAAAACTCAGGCTGTGTCAGGCAAGTATGACAGAATCTGAAATCCACTTGAACTACGCAGAGAAATTATTAAACACAGTAGATGACCAGGCTTTAAAAGGCAAATTCAAAAAAGTACGAGCTATGTTTTTGAAGCAAAGAGGCAAACTGGAGGAAAGCTTGAGTGAGTTGCTGGAGGCTGATAACATTTTTAAAATGCTAAACATGAGATATGAACGGAGCGGAATCTGTTTGGAGATCGGGAAGATAAAATCTGGACAGAAGAGATTCAAAGAATCTAAAGTCTACCTCAAAGAAGCCTTGGTTATATTCAAAGAGGCTGAGATACAGTCGAAAGTCTCAGAGTGCGAAACTCTTTTGAGAGATTTGTCCGCTCTTACTCTGACAGATTATCAAAGAACTCAAGTTCTATATCAGGTCAGCGAACTTTTAACTAGGATTACTGATGCAGACGAGCTCTTAGTTAAGGTATTGGATTTGGCAATTGAGCATTTGAGTGCAGAAAGAGCCGCAGTGATATTATATGATCCAAAAGATGACAGTTTTGAACTAAAAGCAGCAAGAGGAATAGAACAAGAGACAGAAGCGGATGCCTTGAACATAAGCCAGAGGGTGATTAAAAATGTACTCAGGAAAGAAGAACCACTGATAATCGAAGATGCAAGGTCTGACCCAGAGACAAGCTCTTATAAGAGCGTGATCACCCACAATATCCTTTCTATTCTCTGTGTTCCATTAGTGGCTAGCAGCGGGACCTTAGGCACAATCTATGTAGACCACCGTTCTCTTAGCGGAATTTTCTCAAAAGAGGATTTAGATTTGCTTAAAGCCTTTGCCAATTTAGTAGCGGTTGCGCTCGAGAAGGCCAAGTTATACGGCAAGTTGCACGAGGAGATTTTTCAATTAAAAAAGGACTTGAGGAAAACCTACAGCTATCCAAACATAATTGGGGGAAGTAAAAGGATGCAGGAAGTTTTCCAGATGGTGGAAAAAGTAGCCAGTACCAAGACCAGCATTCTGCTTTTGGGAGAAAGTGGAACTGGCAAAGAGTTAATTGCCAATCTGATTCATCATACTGGCGTTCGCAAGGATAAGCCTTTTGTTAAAGTCAACTGTGCGGCTTTACCCGAATCTATTCTGGAAAGTGAGCTTTTCGGGGTTGAAGAAAAAGTTGCCACGGGCGTGGCTATGAGGGATGGGAAATTCAAGCAGGCAGACGGAGGCACAATCTTCTTTGATGAGATCGGAGATATGAGCCTTTCGACCCAAGCCAAAGTCTTAAGAGTTCTTCAAGAAAGAGAATTTGAGAGAGTAGGCGGAAGTAAGACTATCAAAGTAGACATAAGAGTAGTTTCAGCGACTAACAAGAACATAGACGAGTGTATCAAAAAAGGTGCTTTCAGGAAGGATCTCTTTTACAGACTAAATCCAGTGACGATCAAGATTCCACCTTTAAGAGAAAGAAAAGAGGATTTACCCTATCTCATCGAGTATTTCCTGGAGAAGTTCTCGCTGGAAAACAAAAAACCTAAACCAGCAATTCCAGTCAAGGTAATAAATCTGTTAACAGATTATTCCTGGCCCGGAAATGTAAGGGAACTAGCTAACTTAATGGAGAGAGCAGTTTTGTTCTCAGAGGATGGCTCTTTCCCAAAAGAGTTCCTTCCGACTAAGGCACAGATTCAGAGAGATGTCAAACTGCTTTCTCCAAAGGACGGTTTAACCAAAGTCATGGATAACGTAGAAAAAGAGATGCTCGTCCAGGCTTTGGAGAAGAATGGCTGGAATCAGGTGAAGGCTGCTTTACAGTTGGGGATAAGTGAAGCAACCTTGAGAAGGAAGATGGCAAAACATAAATTGAAAAGGCCAGAAAGAGATTCTCGTCAAAAGTGACGAACCAACTATATAAACCCCTTTGGCATTAATCAATTGAAGGCTGCTGGATTAAATTCATTTCGTCTCCTTAGTATCTTTTTTTCCATTTTATTATTTCCCAACAACTTAAATAGACCTAATTACCCGGCTCGTCAGAATCGACGAGGGGAAAATTGTTAAAGCTCCTGTGTATAAATCATAGAACATTCTAACTACTCCCTAACTCTAATCACCGCAGGTAAATAAGCCTTTTCTTCTGCGCTGTTCAGATTAAGTGCAAAAGTGGTATTCCGTTTGCATAAATCCCGGCAGCGGCTGACTCAATTCTTTCATCTTCAACGAGAGGAGGAAATATGAAGAGGTTAGCTGAGCGGGAAAAAAGGAGGGTTCTGCTGTTCTTGATTTTATTCCTATTAGCTGTTATGTCCTTGAGTTTACCGCTTCCGGCTTATGGAGGAGACGGAATAGGTCAGCCAAGCGACGGGCTTAACTCGATACCTCCATCCAATGGAGGAACCCCGAGTACTCTTGAGTCTTTGGTTCTGTATACTACGCTAAATCTGGCGGTCTGAACAGAAAAAGGGGGTTATGCTCTCTTTATCCCTGGGTCGGTATACAGCGCACCCGCGTCAGGGAGGATAGCGGGCCACTCATGTCGACCGGGCGAAAAGGGGGGCTTATAAAAAAGATTTGGGTCGAGGAGGCGACTTCTGTAGAGTGATTGGTAATGAGTAATGGGATAGTCAGTGAGTTTCAGGTGAAGCTTGAACAGGCGATTACTTTCCCTTTTAACCTGATCTTGCAGGGTGAGCAGGGAGTAGGAAAGGAGTATTTTGCCAGGCTAATACACGAGAAAAGATTCTGGGCCAAGGACTTTGTCACCTTGGATTGGGAATGTGGGCACTCATATCAGCTCAAGGTCGTAGATGAGCTGGTCAAAAATCATTTAACGGGAATGTTCAATTTGAGCAGCAAAGAAAGAAATACTTATTTCTTCAGAAGGATTGACGCTGTGGACTGGCATATGCAGGAGATGATCTTTGATCTTCTCGAAAGTGAGGCCACGAAAAAAGGACTCCTGAAAAGTCAACTCCACCAGCTCGGTATAATTGCTTCCCTAGAGCAAAAGAAAGGTAATCGTGAAGAGATCAGCACTCCGACATTGAACTCTCTCCTTGATTTTTTTCCATTGAGGATGAAGATTCCCGCCTTGAGACAGAGGAAAGAGGACCTTATTCCTTTGATGCGCACAATTTTGGAGTCTGTGAATAGGCAGCAGAATAGAAAGGTATCCGGATTCTCAGTGGATACATTCCATTTTTTCCTAGATCATGATTGGCCCAACAATATTGACGAGTTAAGGAGCGAAATAGAAAGAACAGCGACATTAACTAAAGATTATGATTTAATAAGACCAGAGGTGCTTTCTGAAAAGCTCATCCGAAGTCATAAAGTGCTAAGACCCAACAGTTGCATGAGCTAAAAGTTGTGAAACAGAATTCAAAAGGAGAAAGGCTGATAGATTTTGCTCATTCCAAATCTAACAAGGTCAAGAAGAAATTTGAAAGCTGGAGATTTATTAAAGGAATGTGGGATCTCGGAAAAGACTGTTTACCGCGATTTAAACACAATATCCCCTGCAAACATTCTAATTCACTTTGACAAGAGATATAAGATCGATCTGAAACATTCTTTCCGACTTTAAGTTTCTCCTTTAGACGAATACCTGAAGCTGATGGTAGGATTGAATTCAAAAATCGTTAACTCTGATTCGGTTCCGGAGGAATCCCGGAGAAAAGCTATAGTAAAGCTTGAATCATTGATACCGGATGATTACAGGGAGGATTACATCAGGAATCGGGAGAATATGGAAAGCAGGTCAAGATAAACAAGCTGTCCGAGGGACTTGTTGTGTCGGAAGCCTGAATTAAGTGATGGAACAGCAAGCGGGAGCAGGTTAGAGACTTTGTTCTTACCTACATGTGCTTAACCAATACTACCAGCCAGTATCGGGAATGGGCAGGAGTGAAGTGACTTGTCCTAATCTTGCTTTTATCAGTTTCTCAATAGTATATGCCTGTAATGAACTTAATTCACCAATACTGTCAGGTTCAGATGGAGTCATGGTTCCTATAATGTTTTTAATTTTTCATGTAACCGTTAGCTTGATACCCAAAAAGAATAGAAAGTTTACATTTTTGTTACTTGTTTGGGGTAGAGGTTTGGCGAATCTGGATATGGAACATCCGGATGGGAACCTGCGACAAGCGCAGAGGAGAGGCTGTTAAAAAAAATGTTTTTGAAAAACGGGAGGTTTTCTTATGGAAAGAATCATGCATAATAACAAGGTCAGGGAATTCAAGGAAAAACTTGAGTTAGCTAGTACTAGCCCGGTGAATGTTCTCTTTGAAGGGGAGCAGGGAGTCGGCAAGGAGTATTCTGCCAGGCTATTGTATGAAAAAAGAGGAAGTATTAAGAGTTTTATTACCTTTGACTGGGAATGCGAGCACGCTTGCCAGCTCAGACTCATGGATGATCTAATTAGGAATCATTTAACAGGAATAATGGATCGAAGCGACAAGGAGAGAAATACCTTTTTTTTCAGAAGGATTGATCTTATGAGTTCCCAGGTTCAGGAAAAAATCATTGATGTACTGGAAAGCGGGGCGAGAAAAAGGGGGTTTTCTAAAAGTCAACTGCACCAGTTAAACTTAGTTGCATCCGCTGAAAGGAAAAATGGCAATATAATCAGAACTGGCAAATTGTCACTTAATACCCTTTACGGATATTTTCCTCTAAGGATATGGATTCCACCTTTAAGACAGAGCAAAGGAGAACTTCTCGGCTTAATGCGTACGATTTTGGAGTCAGTAAACAAACAGTATAACAGAAATGTGCCGGGTTTTTCAATTGAAACTTTTAGCTTCCTGTTAGACTATAACTGGCCCAATAATCTTGATGACCTTAGAAGTGAAATGGAAAGGATGGTCACTTTGACCCTAGATGGCTATTTAATCAAATATTACGCTATTTCGGAAAAGTTGATCAAACATAAAAAGCCAGCAACAAGGGGATGACCCCTACGCTAAACCTATCGTGCTAGAGCTTGGGTGTTAGAACCCCCAGCAAAGACAACCATTGGATGTTCTGGAACGACTAACCTTTATGAGGATATCTGGTTTCAGTCTAGATATGTTGCTGAATATATTGGATAAAACAGGGTTTATAAATTCATGCACGATTTTTTTTGACGAAGATAAATTTGAAAATGCCCGAACGTATATGTCGGACCATGTTCCCGTGTATGCCGTATTTCGAGCGGACAAACCGGATAATGATTGAAAAACTTATCTTAGAATATCTTAAAGCTTAGGTCTCTTAACCGGGTATTTTATGAAGTATACACTCCGTGTCACACAGGAATGCAATCTCAACTGTAAATATCGTTATATCGGTAAGAAAAGGTCCACGATGTCTATTCAGGTGGCTGAACAGATCATCGATTTTGCCTTCAGAAACGCATCTCGTAGAGGAAAGGATTGACATCGGATTCTTCGGAGGGGAACCATTGCTTGAATTCAAACTAATTAATACAGTTACTGAAATGATAGAAGCCCATCCTGCCCCCAGTTCTTGTACCACTTTCTTATTTAGTATTGAAAAGGCAAACTACTTGGGTTAGATATTTGTTAGAAAATTAGGTTAGAGACTTTGTTCTCACCTAAAAGTGCCGTCTGATCGTCACATACCTTGGCGGCAGAGATTCAAGAGAGTATATTTTTATAACATCCTATTATACATAAAATTAGGAGCCACTACCTTTTTCAGAGAGTTGAAAGGCTTCATTTTTGCTCTTAACAATGATATTTAATTTGCTCAAAATAACTCTGGCTTTCATTGGATCGTTGAAAAATAAAGGATAGACATCTCTTAGTGGAGTGTGGGCAATCAGCCAGAATAATGGGACAAACCCCATATTTAGTATAGTTTCTGGAGTAAGAACATATTCAGTAGCCTATTATTGTACTGGTTAAGGGCTTTACATTCAAATGCTTAGGAAAAAACGGAACCTCGGGAACGAAATTTGCTTATATCTGATGTCATGTCCAGAGCAACCTTGTTTGCCCAGCTGGAAATAGAGCAGTTGAGAAACGCGTCCGTTTTAGCCTCAGGCAACGATATCGTCGAGAATATGAGTAGAACCTGTACAGTCGAGAATATCACCTCGAGGCTGATGAAAATCACGGTTAACGTTACCCAGCTGGATGAGATGAGCAAGACCCATCACGTGCAAAGTATAACCTGTGAGATAAGTTGAGGAGGCTCAATATAAATGATCTTGACAGAAAAAAAGAAGAGAAGTTTGAAGATAGATCAAAGAGGAACAACCCTGCTCGAGCTTTTGATCTCG
>DATKKH010000079.1:0-8338 GCA_035543035.1 Terriglobales bacterium
AAAACAGCAGGAAGAAAAATGTCATTTTTTGAAGTTCTTATAGTAGGGCAATATCATCCCGGAGATTCCATAGTTCACAGGTTAGACCCCAGGATAAAACTCTTATTGGTACTGGTGGTGGTGCTTTTTGTGGCGGTGGCGGTGAGCGTCAAGCTCTACTTATTATGGCTGATTCTTTTTTCAGGATTATTTCTTTTGTCGAGAATTCCAGTTCAATATCTTTTGAAAAGCCTGAAATCATTTGTCTTTTTTTTCATTTTCATCTTTTTGCTTCAGGTGTTCTTAACTTCTGAGAGTTTTGGGACCTATTTTTTCTTTGGTTATTTTCAGATAGGATGGAGTGGAGTTTTGAGTGGACTGGTCTATTCTCTCAGGCTGCTTCTTTTCATCTCCGGTGCACTCTTCCTGAGCCTCTCCACCTCTCCAATGGAGCTTTTGGACGGGGTTTTAAAGCTTTCTAGTCCTTTGAAGAAGCTGAAACTACCAGTAGAGGAGATTTCTTTGATGAGCATGATCTCAATCCGGTTCATTCCTCTTCTATTGGAGGAAGGAGTGAACTTAAAAAAAGCCCAGATGGCACGGGGTGCGGATTTTGAGGGAAATCTGGTTCAGAGAGTTAAAAAAACCTTTCCACTTCTCATACCTTTGTTCATATCCTCTTTCCGCAAGGCAGATGATCTGGCGATGGCTTTGGAGGCAAGGGGTTTTCAAAGCGGGGAGGAGAGAAGCTCATATTTTGTGCTAAAGTTCAAAAAGGAAGATTACATTGCAGCAGCTATAATTGTCCTGTTTTCTTTTTTATCCTTGAGGATTATCCTTTAACAAATGACCAGAAATATAAAACTGGAAATAGAATATGACGGGACCGATTTCTCCGGGTGGCAGAAACAGCCCAAACTGAGAACCGTTCAGGGGGAAATCGAAGATAAGCTAAAAAGGATACTGCAGGAGGAGATTACCCTGATCGGCTCCGGCAGAACTGATGTCGGGGTGCATGCCCTGGAGCAGGTGGCAAATTTCAAAACCGAGTCAAAACTAAATGCGGTTTCAATTCATAGAGGATTGAATTCACTCCTAACGGAGGATATTTTTATAAGAGATGTCGAGGAGGTGAATTTAGATTTCAATTCGAGATATAGTGCGAAGAGTAGGGTTTATAGATACAAAATCTGTCTGGGGAACGATGTTTTCTTAAGAAGGTATGCTTGGGAGATCTCCTATTGTCTGGATCTTTCGAAGATAAAAAAAACCACGAAGATAATCTCAGGAAGGCATGATTTCACTTCCTTCTGCGTGAGCAAATCTGTCAAGCCAAACAATCACTGTAAAGTGATGCGGGCAGACTGGAAAAAGGATGAAAACAGACTGGAGTTCAAAATAGAAGCAGACCGGTTTCTGCATTCGATGGTCCGGAGTCTGGTGGGGACTTTAATCGATGTTGGAAGGGGATATTTCAGCTCAAAAGATTTTGCAGATATCCTCAAAGCTAAGGATCACAAAAAAGCAGGCTTGACTGCACCAGCCAAAGGATTATATTTAGTCCGAGTCAATTATTGAAAGGAGAGTTTATGAAGATTTTTTTAGACACAGCCAATTTCGAGGAGATAAAAGAAGCCGCGAGCTGGGGGATCCTTGACGGAGTGACTACTAATCCTACACTCCTCTCCAAGGAGAAGGAGGATTACAAAGGCTTGCTCAAAAAAATCTGCGAAGTGGTGGATGGGCCGATCAGCGCAGAGGTGGTGAGCCTGGATCCGGAAGGAATGCTAAGAGAAGCATCCGAGCTGGTCAAGATCGGGAAAAACATCGTGATAAAAGTCCCGATCACTTCGGAAGGCCTGAAAACGATGAGAATGCTGGCTGACAAAGGGATAAAGACCAACTGCACATTAATATTTTCTCCGATACAGGCGCTCCTGGCAGCCAAGGCTGGTGCTTCATTCGTTAGCCCGTTTGTCGGGAGGCTGGATGATGCCAGTCACATCGGGATGGAGATTGTGGGTCAGATCGTGACGATTTTTCAGAATTACGACATCTCGACTGAAGTCTTAGTTGCCAGTGTCCGGAATCCTCTACATGTGGTAGATGCTGCCCTTATGGGAGCGGACATCGCGACCGTGCCGTTCAAGGTTTTACAACAATTAGTGAAACATCCCTTGACAGACGTGGGAATTAAGAATTTCCTGGCTGACTGGGAAAAAGTCAAGAAAGGGTAGTCATTTTAAAAAAATGGAGAGTAAATCACTGTAGCGTTGTCACTCCTGTGACAACGAATAGGATTAAGAAAGGATAAAAAATGATTGCGAGATATACGTTGCCAAAGATGCAGGAGCTGTGGTCAGACGAAAACAAGTTCAGGAAATGGATCGAGGTTGAAATCCTGGCTTGCGAAGCCCAGGCAAAATTGGGAAATATTCCCAGAGCTGCAGTCCCGCGCATAAGAAAGAAAGCCAATTTCAACGTGAAGAAAATCAACCAGATCGAAAACAAAGTTCATCATGATGTGGTCGCTTTCTTAAACAATTTAGCTGAATATATCGGTGAGGATTCCAAATACGTTCACTTAGGGATGACCTCATACGATGTGGTGGACACTGCTCTATCGATGATATTAAGAGATGCCGGGAAGATAATCCTCAAAGATCTGGAGGAATTGAATAAAGTTATCAGGAGAAGAGCTTTCCAGTACCAGATGACTCCGATGATCGGCAGGACCCATGGGGTTCAGGCTGAGCCGATAAGTCTGGGTTTCAAATTCGCTCTCTGGTATTCTGAAATCGAAAGAGACATCGAGAGGTTGAAAAAAGCGATAAAAACTGTCTCAGTCGGAAAAATCTCCGGTGCCGTTGGTAATTTCGCCCACATCAGCCCGAAAGTGGAAGAATATGTTTGCAGAAAAGCTGGACTGGCACCAGCTTCTGTTTCCACCCAGATTTTGCAGAGGGACAGGCATGCCGAGTTCGTTACCTGCATGGCAATAATTGCCGGGGCAATCGAAAAATTCGCTACAGAGATCAGAAACCTTCAGCGGACTGAAGTTCTCGAATTAGAGGAAGGATTTGTAAAAGGGCAAAAAGGTTCCTCAGCAATGCCGCATAAGAGGAATCCCTTTATGTGTGAGAGATTGACCGGGATGTCGAGGGTGGTTAGAGGAGATGCTCTGGCTGCTCTGGAAAATATGAACCTGTGGCACGAAAGGGATATTACCAATTCCGCAGTGGAAAGGGTCATCCTGCCTGACTCCACCAGCCTGATAGATTATATGTTAGTGCATTTCACCCGGATTATGGAGCATTTGACGGTCTATCCGAAAAATATGAAGAAGAACATCGATTTGACCAAAGGGCTGGTTTTCTCCCAGAGGGTCTTGACAAAATTGACCAAAAAGACTCATACCAGAGAGGAAGCTTACTCCTATGTGCAGGAAAATGCTACCAGAGCCTGGGAGACCGGGGAAAGTTTTAAAGAATTAGTTCTTGGAGATCAAAGGATTAAAAAATATCTGAGCAGAGAAGAAATCTTAGACTGCTTTGATTTGAAATATTT
The DNA here is from genome assembly GCA_035543035.1 of Terriglobales bacterium. Taxonomy (GTDB): domain Bacteria; phylum Zixibacteria; class MSB-5A5; order MSB-5A5; family RBG-16-43-9; genus RBG-16-43-9. The sequence goes on from DATKKH010000079.1 coordinate 3,547, forward strand.
CCTGAAAAATATAGATTATATTTTCAAAAGGGTTTTTAGGAAAAAAAGATAGAAATTGTAGATTGTTGCGTCGAGCCAGGATTTATAGTCTTTTAAGTTTACAAAGTAAGGAGGTAAATGGCTAAAGAAGGTTTAGAAATCCTTTTTTTCAGTCTGATATTGACCGTTTTGTTTTTTGTTCTTTCGGTTATCACCAGGAACAGGATTCTATCAAGCATAACAGTAGTCATTCTGATAGCTACCCTGTTCGTTGTTTTCTTTTTCCGGGATCCGGAAAGACAGATACCTGAAGGGGTGGGGATTATCCTTTCTCCAGCGGATGGAAGAATTGTGGGGATTTCTGCTTTTAGCAAAAATGAATTCCTGGGTTCTGATGGAACCAAGGTTGCTATTTTTCTGTCTGCTTTTAACGTTCACATAAATCGAAATCCAGTAAGCGGCGAGGTTAAGTATTACAAATATATTCCAGGCGGGTTTAATGCGGCATTCAAAGAGAAAGCCTCTTCTGAAAACGAGCAGAACGAGCTGGGGCTGGAAAATGACCAGGTCAAACTCATCCTCAAACAGATTGCCGGGACTATTGCCCGCAGGATAATTTGTCGAATAAAAGAAGGAGATCAGGTTAAAATCGGGGAGAGGTTCGGGATGATAAAGTTCGGCTCCAGGGTTGAACTTTTTCTGCCTGAGAAGGTTAAAATCTCAGTGAAACTAAATCAAAAGGTCAGAGCCGGTGAAACTATAATCGGGACCTATGAAGTGTGTCATCCCTGGCCTGAGAGCAGAACGTTTGGATAAGAGTTGTAGTCACTCGATTTATCGAGCAAATTCGCCCAATGAATTACGTAACTACAATAACTCTCCCCCTGCCCCTCCCTAAGAGGGAGGGGGAATTAAGACCAATGAATTGGGCAACGATATAAAGGATTTCAAATGAGAAATTTCAAAGGGATTTTTCCAGGCGTCTTCAGCATGGGGAATATGCTCTGCGGGTTTTTATCCATCCTGCAAAGCTTTGAAGGTGAAGCCACGCATGCGGCATGGCTTATCGTCCTGGCTGGTTTTTTTGATGCCCTGGACGGCAAGATCGCACGCGTTTCCAGGAGCGCATCCAAATTCGGAATCGAGCTGGATTCGTTTGCTGATTTCGTCTCCTTCGGTATAGCCCCCGCAGTCATCTTTTATTCTTTCAGGCTTTTCATTTTGGGAACCTGGGGCTGGCTGATTGGATTCGTTTTCATAATCTGTGGTGCATTCAGGTTAGCCCGCTTCAACATTCAGGCCAAGCTGGAAGATAAGCCTTATTTTACCGGTCTGCCCATACCGGCAGCAGCCATTACCCTCTGCGGGTATACCCTTTTCTCCTACGAGCTCTGGGGAGAGCTTCGATATCCCGAAGTCCTGATCACACTGATCATAGTCTTTTCCGCTCTCATGGTCTCCAGTATAGAATATTTTGCCCTGCCCAGATTTTCCTTGAATTCCAGAAAAAATATGCTTAAACTTATGTTGATCCTGGGTGCTCTTATTGCGGTCCTGATAAGACCAAAATTAGTCATCTTTCCCATAGGGATTCTCTACGTGCTCTCGGGAATTGGAAGGGAAATTTATTATATAGTGCATGTGGAGCCAAAGATAGATGAGAGTTTATTGAGGCGCAGGGAGGAAAAATTCAGGATAAACAAGCCGGATTTGTCCTGAAGAACAAAGTAAACAAAAATGAGAAGGTTATGAGCAAAGAAAAAAAGTCTTACCGAGCCACAGTTTACGTAAGATTAAAAGAAGGAGTATTAGACCCCCAGGGCACCACCATCAAAAGAGCATTGGGAGATATGGGGTATAATGGGGTTGAGGAGATAAGGAGCGGTAAGTTCTTTGAGGTAAGCTTCTCCTCCGCAAGCAGGAAAGAAGCCTTGAAGTTAGTCAATGAAATCTCGGATAAGCTTTTGGCCAATCCGGTGATCGAAGATTTCAAAGTGGAGATTTAAAATGAAGTTCGGAGTTGTCATTTTCCCCGGTTCAAATTGCGACTTTGATGCTTACCAGATAGTAAAATCGGTGATGAAAGTGGAGGTCGAATTCCTCTGGCATCAGGATAAAGACCTGAATGGCTGTGATTGCGTCATCCTGCCCGGGGGTTTTTCCTACGGGGATTATCTGCGGACAGGTGCGATTGCCCGGTTTTCCCCGATCATGCAGAAGATATTAGAGTTTGCGGAAAAAGGAGGTCTGGTCATCGGCATCTGCAATGGATTCCAGATCCTCTTGGAAGCAGGGCTTCTACCTGGTGCAATGCTCAGGAATTCGTCTTTAAGGTTCGTGTGTAAATGGGTTCATATAAAAGTCGAACAGGAAGACACTCCTTTTACCAACAACTGCCAAAGATCACAGGTTCTGAAGATACCAGTGGCTCATACCGATGGGAATTATTTTATTTCGGATGCTGGGTTAGAGGAACTAAAAGAGAATAATCAGATAGTCTTTCACTATTGCAGCCCTCAAGGGGAAATCGACCGGGCATATAATCCTAATGGAGCACTGGAAAATATCGCCGGTATCTGTAACCGGAAAAGGAACGTCCTGGGAATGATGCCTCACCCGGAAAGAGCTGGGGAGATGATTCTTGGGTCAGAAGACGGGAAATATATTTTCAGCTCCATCGTAAATTTCGTCAAGGGGAAGGGAAATTGAAAAGATCCGATATAACCTCAATCGTAATTGCCCTGCTCTTAGCGGCAGTCATTGGAGGATTGATGGGCGATGTGATCGGACATTATATCCCCGAAGGTGCAGTTAAGGAGCTTTTTCAGAGATATCTTCCTATAGGTTTCAAGGTTATCTCAGTCGACTTTTTCTCCATCTCATTGACTTTCGGTTTGATGGTCAAGATAAATTTCGTCTCTGTTCTTATGGTTATTCTGGTTATAGTCTATTTCAGATGGTGGTACTTATAATAAAAAAAGGTGATAGGTAATAGGTTATAGGTGATAGTAAGAATCTATAGGGACGAGGTTTCCTCACCCATAAATAGTTGACAATAGAAATAAAGGTATTATGGGTATTTTTTCGGAAAAAGATATAAAAAAAATTGCTTCCTGTCTTGAGCCTGAATCTATCTGTCAGGAAAAAGACCACCACAGGCTGAAGATTGCTAACCCCAAAGGGAAAAGGAGCGTAATTTTAGAAGTTTACCCGGAGGTAACTCTGGGGAAGACCAAAGGTCCTCTGGTGGTTGTTTACACTTCTAACTGCCATCTGCAGTTGCATAACGTCTCCGGTTATGTGGTCAGTGAAGAATTGGGAGAGGTCACCTTTATTGGGGAGGATGTGGGCAAAATATCCGGGCTGGTGGTGGAAAAAGATGCAGGCTGCGCATTCTATGCCAATGTCAAACGGGAACTAATCTCCGGTGATTTCACCAGATTGGGAGTGGAGGTGATGTTGTCAGGCGTGGCGCTTTCTCTGGCCGAAGAGGTTCTAGAGAAGAAAAAAGAATCGTAGAATTTTCTGAATTGCGGACGTCTTTGTAGGGATAGAACATAGGTCTGTCCAATTTTTTTCCGAAGTCTTATTGACCTACTTATAATATCTTAGAATGTTTTATTTCTTGTAGTATTTTTTTACCAGCTTTTCAGTCCATCCAAAAATATTTGCTTTGCCCAGACGTTTTATAACCTGCGGAATAGCTTTCGGTCCTCTTTGAGGCTCAGGATATTTTTTCCCCATCTGGTTCAAACCGAAGACAACTGAGCCGGGAGTCCCGTCAGAAACAACTTCTTCCGGCTTCCTCCCAACTTCTGATGCCAGCTCTCGTTCTTCTTCTAAAGATAGTTTTTTCATTTCGATTCTATTACTTTGACACTGAAAAAGCAGATTTACCATCTCTTTTTGTCCTAATACCTGGTCGCATTCTTTGCCGCTTCTACAGGTTGCGATAATTTTTAGTTCTCTGGAATTCTTTTTCAAGGTGTCTATCAACTCATCCAGATTAAGTTTATAAGAATATTTTTCCAGATCATCCAAAAATAGAACTATATTTTTTTTGAAGAACGGAAACTTGAGATGATGGATTTCCAGTTTCTGGTATGCCGGCCTCAAGAGATACAGGTCTTTTAGTTTTTTAGCTATTTCATACGCCGCTCTGGTTTTACCGCTATTGGGCATGCCGGTGATGAAGGCAACATTTTTGTCTTTCAGGGATTTTTCAATTTCCCTGTCGCTTTCACGGGTGAGGTAAAAGGGATAAAAGGTAAAGATTCCAAAATCTGAGGGTTCTAACCTGCTCACCGGCTTATAGACCTGGAAATTTCCCTTGAAATCCTTTATCCTTTGCCAGTGCCAGTTGACGAAATACAGAAGAATTACCAGCAGTATAAGGAAAATCAAACCTATAATAATCTCAGTGCGGAAGGTCGAACCATAAACCGGAAAATAGGGATGAGATATAAGATAATTTAAGGTAAAACCAAGTATAAGAACTATTATGGAGGGAAGAAGCTGCTTGGAAAGCCAGCTTATAAAAGTCTTCATTTGTTTATCCTCATCCGTAGGGGGACTTTTTTAAATTTAAATAATTTATTCAGGGTTAGTCAAGAGATTTTAATAGTTTTGTCAGGCTATCCTTTAGTTCGACTGACTCACTGACCTAAGAATGCCATAGAGTGGATAGGCTTGACTTTCAGAACTACGTTAATAGAAGGAATTCGGCTTTTGTAGAGACGCATGGTTATGCGTCCCTACAAAAAAAAATACCCTCCTTGAGGGCAGAGTGAGAATACCATACAAAAATAGAGTA
>DATKKH010000080.1:0-11501 GCA_035543035.1 Terriglobales bacterium
CCAAAGCGGATTAATTTCCAAAAAACTTTTGCAATATAAAAATTCAGGAGCGTAGGATTTTTTTTAATATCTTCTTAGGAATTACATGAGAAGATATGAAAAAAATTTACCCCACCACTCTACTCACTATATTCTTGAGTAAGATATAGTGAGCAAGGTGGCAGGGTAAATAGATTGTCCTTATATCCGGAGAATAGTTATCAGTTACAAGGAGCTGGTCCTCCTTTGAAAAGATAGTTAATCAAATAGATTACGTCGCTGACACTCACTTTAGTGTCACAACTGGCGTCCCCAGCCTCCAGAACAGGAACAGGCAAAGGCCCTCCCTTGAAAAGATAATTGATCATATATATCACGTCCGAAACAGATATCTGTTTATCAGCATTAGCATCGCCGTGTCTGAAAAGTGTGAAGGTGCTGGCGGTGTCAGATTCGCCGCTGTATTGAGAAAGAGACTCCTCTGAACAATAAGACCAGGCCTGGTAATAATAGTGATTTAGGGCTACCAAACCGGAATCCTGACAAGTCGTTCCAGTATCATTATATACTTGTATCCCCTCTCCTCTTGCCCAGGCTGGCAGGGTATCTCTTTCAATTACAGTCCTGTCCGCAGATAAGGGTTTAGTCCAGGAAAGACCTGTTCTATTCCAGGCAAGACCCTGGGCAGTCAAACCAGTCGTCGCCAGGGGTTTAGTCAAAAGTGCCAGCTCTTCGCCACTACCCCAGCCAACGATGTTATTACCTTTGGCACTGAAGTAATAGATTGTTCCTGCTGTAAGCCCGGTAAGCTGTTTACTGAATTCTGAGCCATTGGGAAGCACTCCTAGAGACTCGCTATTAACATAAGGCTCTCCAGAATCAGTGTCCCACATAAGCCAGCAGGTCGCTTCAAACCCGCCATCGCTGTCCAGATAACCGTGAATAGTCGCAGTGGTCTCCGCGACCTCGGTAGCTGGATCGGTTCTGACCACTGGGCTAGCCACAGTGGCTGAATCCTGACCAGGGAGGTAATCGTGCTTGGTTACGGTTACATACATAATGCCTTGGGTAGAAGGAGATGGATTAAAAGTTATGTTTCCGCTGGTGTTGGTATTTCCTTTTAGATAAACCTCGTTCCCTTTCCATAGGCAGACGTAAGCCTGATAGACCGGGGAGTGCGTGGTCGAATCTTCGACATGTACCGTGAAGGAAGAACTTCCTATTGGTAGAGTAGATGAAAATGTTATGGCGAAGCTGTCTGGTTCATCTGTCCAGATAGGCATCTCCGGCTCTCCCAACAGGCTGAACTCCCACTCACAGTGCTTTTCTATTGCACTGGGAGTACTGAAATTGTGCTTGCAGTCCACAAGAGCCTGGCCTAAGTTGTACTTGTTCCGGGTAAAAAGTCCTGCCCACCACTGGATATCCAAAGAGGCAGTTAAGGTGTAAGGATCGCCTGAAGAATACCATCCGTCACGGGTGTTGCCAGTAAAAGCTACCCCGGCTTTATTGGCGGTTAATTCCACGAAGGTTTCAGCGATGCAATCAGTGACATCCATTTCATTGGGGAGACATCCGGTGGAAACTATAATGGACATTTTACCGTAATTGGTCAGCGCATTTACATCCGATTGACTTAAAAGCGAGTTATGGTGGAAATATCCGGTGCCCATGACATTATAATTGGAATGGTCCGAATGGTTTACCAGATTCTGCCCAGCATTTAGTGCACTGATAATTGCAGGCTTATGAGTGCTAACGTCACTATCGTATACCTTGGTGACGTTGAAGCGTGATGGGATATAGCTATAGCAGGCCTCCTTAGTAGCTTCGCTGGGGGTGCTGGCATCCAGATCCATCCCGATCAGCAGTACATCCAGAGGGTAATTTGTTCGAGGGGGGTCGGTCTCGTATTTCAGAACTTTATTAACGAACTGGATTACCCCGCTTGAGCTCCCGGCAGGGATCCTGCCTACAAAAACCTCGTGAATCCAGTCATCATCGTAATCGGAATAATACTGGTCGCTGGGCGTATTTTCCCCGTTGTAGTAGGTTCGGTATTCAAACGGAACAGTTTCGTTCTCGCCTCCAATAAGAAAATAGGTCGTTCCCCAGGTCAGGTGAGCATCTTTCACGAAATTTCGAATCTTCTCCTGATTAGTGGCTCCGCTATAGGTAGAATAAATAACATCTACAGTAACCACCGTATCTCTTACCCCTTTTTTTGTGTGCCAGCTAACCAGGGGCTGGAAAGCCGAAACGAAAGAAGTGCCGGTGATAATGACGTGGCCAAAGGAGCCAGGTGGAAGCAAGGTTGGAGCAGCCGCTATCATGCTTGTGCTTAGATGGACATCCTCCGGGTTGACCACTATTTCTTTGAGCATCTGTTCATAGGTTTCCCTGTCTTTTTCGGATATATTAGGCGGAAGGTAATCACCGCATTCATATCCCCCATTACTTTCGATAACCAGGTTAAAGGAAGTGTAAAGAGTTAGTTTCTTCTCAGCCGGAACGTATTGTAATGGATAAACCCTGATTACAGCTATTGACTGACCGGCTAAGTCAGCCTGCCTGATAAACTCCACCAATTTTGAAGGATAAGCCTGAGAGGAACTATAGGTCGCCTGGTCAGGTGGAATGAACTTGCTATCGTCATTTGAAAGATCTGTCTTCTTCGGAGGCTGGGCCGGATAAATATCGTACTCTCCGCTGATTTCCTGGGTCCTGACATCTGTTGCATAGACGTTTGTCACCTTCATTCCGGCTGGAAGCGCTATTTTTATCTCTTTAGCCGGCAGCATAGGTTTAGCAATGTCATTCAGCCAATCACCACCTTTGAGTCTGACTCTGTCATATCCTGCCAGCTTGTCAAATGAGAGGTCATCCTGGACAAACTCAGCCGTATATTTAGTATTATAGCTGGCTTGCGTCAAGACGGGGCTGTTAAAAAGCACAAACGCAACGAGAAGACTACAAAACAAACTAAATCTGGTCATTTCTCCTCCTTTATCACAAGGTGGTTTAATTGCAGATAAAACACACGGTTCTAGGATAATATAAGATAAATTGCGGACTTGTCAATAATGCTTTTATCACTATTTAGATAAATCGGATAGAGAAGCTGATGACATAACTTCCGCGTGATCCTCTGTTAACAGCTATTACAAAAAGAGTTGGCACATTGGAGCTAAGTCATTGTAAGACAGGGATCTAATTTCCAGAGACTTTTTTTAAAACAAGAAAAAGAATTATCCCATAAATCGAGGATAGAAAATTCACCCAGTCGTTATTTAGCCAGGGAATTCCTGAGAGCAGTTTTGTATCAAAATTGCAGTGGGTTTTCCTTTCAGTTGTCTTGTTGCAGATAAGGCAGAGATATTGCGCCTGCAAAAAGGCACCTAAAAGGCTGTCTATAAATGAGCCTAAAAAACCTGCAATGACTATTATCAAAAATATCTCCGACTTAAAAGGAACAGGAGCGATTCCCGGAAGAAATCCGCTCAAGACTAAAAAGAAAGAGCCAAAAAGAGAGCTCACAGTTCCCATCAAACTTATACCTCCAGAACTGCCTGGCAGAACTCTCTTTAAACCCCTCAAAGAGATTGGCTGAGATTTAGACAAAATGCCTATCTCCGTCCCCCAGGTATCAGCATTAACCGTGGCTAAACAAGCTAGATAGGCATAGTAAACATAAGGAGATGGAAAAACAAAATTTACAAAAGCAAGAATCCCGGCGATAATCCCATTTGCGAGGACCTGGTTTTTATCCCGCGCTCCGGGCTTCTCGAAAATATCCTTATAATTTGATTTTATTCTGGATTTATACCTGGAGAGTAAACTTGAAGATAAAAAGAAAAATAAAAGAGGTATGGCAAAACCGATCCAACCGGTTCCGAAAATTATGGCGCCTAAAAGAAATGCGGCCGCAGCACCATCTGAAGTAAGGAGTTTGAATCTATAAGCAAGAAATGAGATTATAGCACTGAGGACGGTTCCGAGGATAAGCTGAAGCGCAAGTTTTAAAATCATAAAAGCTGGAATCTCTTCCTGAAAAACCACTCTATAGATAGAAATAGGATAAAGAGCATCAAAAGTAATGGCTGGGTCCAGAGAGGTACCTCCCTGGTTTTCAATCTGACCTTTTTCTCCAAGTTCAAACTTTTCAGAAGCTGGGGGAAATTTTCAGGCTCAGAATATTCCCCTCCGGAAAGCAAAGAAATCTGCTGCAGAAGCTCTTTGTTCGGCTTTAAATCTTCATCCTCCAAGCTGGTTTGTTCCACTTCGAAACTTCCTGACGAGGCCCCCAGAGATATTCCGTTCTGCCTGGCCTCCCCCTTGAAGAGATATTTCCCCGGAGGCAAAAAGGCAACGGTATACGAATAATCTCCGTTTTCATCCGGAGTCAAGTCGAAAAGCGTTGAATCTGCCCTTTTTTCTTCGGGGAAGAGTTTTATTTTAATCTCCGCTCCTTTGATTTTCTGGTAGCTTTCGTCGAAAAGTCGCGAGGATAAATTTATCTCTTCTCCTCTTTTGTAGACATTCTTGTCAGCGAAGATCCTGAATCTCTCCAGGTCTTCCTTTGACAAAAGCCATCTGAATGAGTTCTCCCAGAACTTTTTATAGGCTGAATTGTCCTGCCCGATTCCCCAGAGAAGAAAATCCCATTTCCACAAAGGCGAGAAACTCAGAACTTCTATTTTCCCTTTTCCCTGCTCTTTGACAATGATTCCCGGCAAGGTCTCCTGGTTACCATCGAAATTCGACAAGATTTTTGCTCCGGTTTTTTCCTTCAACGGTATCATCTGCTCAAAAGGAGGAAGATTAGTCCATAAAGAGGAGTTTTCTTCCTGTTCATCCGAGAGGCGGGTTATCGGATGAACTTTTCCTTCCTGGGTAAGAGTTAGATTGAAAGTCTGGTTTAAGGGCTTTTCACCTTTTGCTATTTCGAAAGGAAGAAAATTAAATGAGTTTAAAAGTCCGGTTCTCTTATAAAACTCATCCCCGACCAAGAGCAGAATAGAAATTCCTTTGCTGGATATAATATCTCTGATTCCTTTTTGATTTTGTTCCAGGAATTGAGGAGTGTCCAGCAGCACAAGGAGATCGAACTCGCCAAGCTTTTCAGGGGATAAAACCTGAGTTGATGTTAACTGGCCTGGTTTTGCCAAAATCATACTTTCGAAAGTTATGTCTTTATCAGATTCCAGGAGTCTTTTGAGAAAAGTATACTCCCACTCCAGGTTCTGGCTTGCCAGGAGAAGTTTGAATTTCCTGTCCAGCACTTTCTGGGTAAAACTTTTCGAATTATTCTGCAAAAAGGTCTCACCTTCTCCCTTGGGAAGTATGATCTGGTATCTATGAATGCCTTTTTCCCCCGGCTCAAAAACCAGCTCTATTTGCTGGACTTCACCTGAGAAATCAAACATGGTTTCCTTTTGAGCTAATTTTTTCTTCTCCTCCTGCAAGTAAACCGGAATTTTTATTCCTTTATATCCCTGGTTTTTCAGAGTGACTTTGATAGTATCTTTCTCCCCTGAATATGCGATTTCATTATAATCCAGTCTCTTTATGCTCAGGTCTTTGGAAGGCACAAACTCCCCGATTCCCACGGTGTAGATAGGAAGATTATAATTTTTTGAAATGGCAACCGGGTCTGCTCCGGAGTTATTAGCTCCGTCGCTTAGCAGGATGACTGCGGAGAGCTGTTTATCTTTCAGGCCATCCTTGAGTTTTTCTAAATTATTGCCAATTGAGGTTGCTTCACCATTAAAAGGAGGAATTTGTTTGGACAGATCAAAGGGAGTAAGGCTATCTGAGAAAAGATAAGCATATAATTCGGTTTGAGGCATGAGGTCTTTAAAACTTTTCTCCTCTAAAAGACCCTGCAGGACATCTTTCCGGGAGAGAGACTTATCTTTGATATTCATGCTCTTGGAGGAATCCAGAAGAAGCGCAATTATTGGTTTCTCCAGAGATTTTTTGGTAATTCCCAGCAGAGGTTCGGATAGAACCAGAAAAAGACAAAATAGTGCCAGCCATCTTAATACTAAGAGAAAAATTCTTTTCTTGGTTGATAGAGGAGGCAAAGTAAAACGATAAGAAAGAAAAGCCAAAACGACTGATACGACAACTATCGAGACGAGTAGAATCAGGTTATGTGATTGAATGTCTATCCACAGTTTCAAATTAAACTATCCTTCTTTTTAGAGGACAAAAAAACCACTGTCTTTAAAATCTACAGTGGCTGGTAATAGAATCTTTGAGCGAAAATCTATTTTTCCCGGGTCAGGATAAAATCGACTAACTGGGTCAGGGAGTTCTTGTGCTCAGAAGCCTTTAACCCTGAGATAACCTCCAGGGCAGACTTGCCAAAGTCAGATGCTCTTCTGCGGCTGTAATCCACCCCCCCCTCCTTCTCCACAAATGCTCTTACCTCTATGAAATGTCCTGGCTTAAACCCTTCTTCGAGCAGTTTTAAAATCTTATCCCGCGTGCCATCCTCAGAGCTGGCTAAAGCATAGATCAGAGGCAGGGTAATCTTACCCTCCTGCAGGTCATTTCCCAATTCTTTGCCGGTTTTCTCCTTATCTCCAATTAAATCTAAGAGGTCGTCGATTATCTGGAATGAGATGCCGAAATCCTCGCCATATCTCTGATAGACTTTCTGAACATTTTCCTCCCCTCCTCTTGCTATCGCTCCGGACTGGCAGGCAACCGAGAACAAGGAGGCGGTCTTATCGGAGATTATTCTGAGATACACATCCTCAGTCAGGTCATGGTTCCCCCTCTCCTGAATCTGCAGAAGTTCTCCTATGCTTACCCTTTCGGTCGCTCTCGAAATTGCATTAAGGAGTGAGGGGATTTTAGTCTGGACCAGAATCTTGAAAGCCTTTGCCAGCAGATAATCACCCATCAGGACTGAGACTAAATTGCTCCAGCGGTAATTTATCGACTCTTTTCCCCTTCGGGTGGCTGATTGATCGATCACATCGTCGTGAAGCAGGGTCGCCGTATGTATGAGCTCGATTGCTATGGCTGCATCTAGGGCTTGATGCTTTCTGGAGTCACCATTTTCTCCAAAACTTAAGAGAACCAGAGCCGGTCTGAGCCTTTTTCCTTTCCTCTCTAGAAGATACTGAGCTACCTGAAAGATTAAAGGAGAATCTGAATAAAGGTATTCCTCCAACCTTTTTTCCACCATATCTAAGTCAGATTTTACCGGTAAAAGAATCGAGTCCAGATCCATAGTTTTTTCTTTATAGGATTGTTTTTCAGGTCCAGTACCTGATAGCCAGGGAAGGTGTCAAAGATAATCTCCAATTACAATCTGGATCCCCTCCCAATTAAAACAAAATACCATCCCATTTTTAGATTGTCAAACGAAAAGTAAAACTGTTGAATAATTTTTGGAGGCTATTGGGGTGTAAACTTCCAGATCTGCCGAATTTTTCATAGGGTAACCCTTTAGAGTTGCTTATTTCTTCGTAAGACTGAATCCTTGTTCTAGGATCTTCCTGCTTTTAGCGAATGTTATCATCCGCTGGTTTTTCTGAAAATGTCTTACCTTTGCTCCCAACCACCTGCTAAAGCTCTTTGTTCTGGTTATTCTATTGGTTTGATGAAGCTAAAGATTGATACTCCACAAACCGGTCACTTATTTACCCCGAATTTTTTTCTCAAGTTCTTCACTACAATCTCCGGCACGAAACGACTTATTTCACCCTTGTTTCGGGCTATCTCTTTTATCAAAGTGGAGCTTAAGTAAGTATACTTCTCACTGGGCATCAAAAAAACCGTTTCGGTTCCGGGGGCTAATTTCCGGTTCATCAGCGCCATCTGGAACTCGTATTCGAAATCCGAGACCGCCCTCAAACCACGGATTATTGCAACCGATCTGGTTTTGGAGACGAGATCAGCTAACAGTCCGGAAAAAAGCCTGGCTTTGACTCCTTTCAGCCCGCGGATGCTTTGCTCCACCATTTTCAGCCTGTCACTGGCTGAAAAAAGTGTGGCCTTGTTAGGTCTGGACGAAACCGCCACGATTATCTCGTCGAACAAATCTGCTGCTCTCTGAATCAAATCCAGATGCCCGTTGGTGATCGGATCAAAAGTGCCTGCATAAATAGCTTTTTTCATAAAAACTCCTTCCTTCAGGAAATTTTCCTAAAAAAGGATACCAGGGTATCCCCGTATTTTCTTTCCTTCAATAATATAAGATTTCTTACTGTTTCCAACTTCTCTTTTTTATGATGTTCAATGACTAAAACTCCATCTGGATTTAGGATTACTTTTCCTGACAAAATCTCCAACACTTTCTGACAGAACCCTTTTCCATAGGGAGGATCAGCAAAGATGATATCAAAGTTTTCCTCAAACTCAGCTTTAAGAAACCTGATAGCATCCTTTTTGACTATTCTGCTTTTATCTATGAGCCCAAGTTTCTCCAGATTTTTCCGGATGAGGTTCAGACTGGAAGAGGAATCATCGACGAAAACCACCTCATCCGCCCCTCTGGATAGAGCCTCGATACCTAAAGCACCGCTCCCGGCAAAAAGGTCCAAAACTCTTTTGTCTTCCACCGATGTGAGGATATTATAGATCGCCTCTTTGACTTTATCCGAAGTAGGCCTAATTTTCCTTTTTTTTAAGGAAAAAAGTCTGACCCCTTTTTTTTCTCCTGAGATAATCCTCAAGTCCGTTCCTTTGATATGACTATTCGATTGTTACCAGATTTTTTAACCTCTGGAAAGTCTTTTCCCCTATTCCTCTTACTTTCATAAGCTCTTCGATAGAAGAGAAATTGCCGTTACTTTCGCGGTAAGCCAAAATCCTCGTACCTAATTCCTTCCCTATTCCGGGTAAGGAATCCAGCTCTTCTAAAGTAGCCGTATTGAGATTTATCTTCCTATTTGAGATTTTCAGGTTTGCGTTTTCAGGAGTGACTGACATCTTGGGTGGCTCCAATATCTTCTTCTCTGTCTGGAGATTTTCCTTGAGCAGCAGCTCCGGTGCAAAATCCGGATTATATTTTTTATAAAGGGTAACTCCGCTGCCTATTAAAAGAATCACTATTAAAAAGATTATGGCTTTTGTTTCCTGGGGAGTGAAACTAAAAAAATCTATTCTCTTTTCATTCATATAAGACTTGGAGAAGCACCTTCCCCACCTTTTCCAGGCTTGCCGGACTGCACTTATCCGGAGTATCTTCTAAGGTATGCCAGTAGGGATAATCGAAATCAATAAGGTCGATGCAGGGAATCCCGGCTCTGATCAGAGCAATGTGATCGTCTATTATGAAAGTCTTCACCTCTGGCTTGAAATTTGAAATCGAGAGCTTCCCGGCTTTGGTCCAGACCAAGTCGTTCACTTGTTTAGCATATTGTTCGGAGTAGCCTTCCTTATAAATCTGCAAATCCTTATCCCCGATCATATCCAACAAAATCCCGAAGGAAGCTCTGTAGCTACCTAAATTCTGTGAGAAATAATTCGAGCCCACGCACCACCTTTCGGGATGGTCTTCTGATCCAAGATCCTCGCCATCAAAAAAGACCAGGTCAACTCCATATTTGGGCTTTTTCTTGGAAAGTATGGGGGCTAACTCCATCAGGACTGCCACTCCTGAAGCTCCGTCATTTGCTCCCAGGATCGGGGTCTGGTGATTTTCCGGGTTTGAGTCTCTATCTGCCCAGGGTCTGGTATCCCAGTGGGCACATAAAAGGACTCTTTCTTTTTTTTCGGGATAGAAGGAAACAATTATATTACTCAGGTCGAATTTCAAGTTTCCGGTTGTATCCTCCCACACAAAATCCTGTGACCTGATTAAATTACTATATGCTGAAAAGAAGTCAAGCAGATATTTCCTCAAGGCTTGATGTCCGGGTGAACCAGGATTTCTTGGCCCGAACCGGCATTCATCTTTAAGATATTGATAAGCTCTTTCCCCTTTGAATTCCAGTGAGGTATCAGAACTGCAGTTGACCCCGCTGAAAAAGAAGAGAAACAGAAAAAGTAGACTCAATCTGGCTTTTTTAATGAACACTTGCACATCCTGACCAAGAGCTGAGCCGCGAACCAAAGTCATGGCTCAGAAAGTAACCTGAACCCAGATGCTCAACTGCCTGGTATGACTTTTCTCGCCGCTTATTTTATTGGTCGTATCAAGCCATTGTCCGGACAGGCCGCCTGTAACCTGTGAGGAAAAGCTGTATCCAGCGCTTGGCGTTAAGGAGAATTCTTTAGTATCTGCAGATAGGTTAAATCCTTGCTGCCCGACTGAGCTTTTTGTCTGACTGCGTTTTATTGAAATACCTAGTCCAAGGTTCAGGTTGCTCTGGAATTTTATCTTCTTGAGAAAAGGAATTTTCATCCCTTTCGGCGCACTAAAGGAATAGGTTGCATTGACTCCGTAGGCATCTAGTGTGCTGATGGTCTTACCTCCTCCGCCTACCACTTCAGATAAGGCTTGACTCTCAGCCACGGCCCTATCCCAGGACCAGTTAGTCTGGACCCGGTTATTGAAAGTTATCCTCAAGGATATGGGAGTAAGGCCAGTAGTGATATCCCTTTTGTTCACCCTGCCAGTCAAACCATCTTCGGCCGTATCGACTTTTCTCCTGTAATTGAAGGAGTAATTCACGCTGGAAGCAAACCGATTAAGAATTCTGATCTTTTCCAAGTTACTCCAGGTCAAAACCATGTCCGGAAAGGTCGTGCTTAGAGTCCTTGTCGGGATTCCGGAATTAGAGGTAACAATATCTGTTTTGGAGTACCGCAGACTTGAGATGTTTATATTCGAGGTTACCTTAAGGGCACTTCCCAAATCCAGGTTTTTCTGGGTGCTCAGACCGTCAGACCTTCCGATCAGGGGGTCAGTGGTAAAGGGAACGTCGGATTTATCGGTGAATCCGAATTGATAGGAAAGGGAAGGTCTTTCTAAAAGCCCGCTTTTGGTAGAGGTCTTGGTTATCCGGTAGTTAATGGTCAACGGAGCCAGGTTCTGGCCTAAATTACCGATGAAACCCCTGATCCAGCTTAACGGGCTTATTCCCTTTTGAGCCGGTGCCTTAGGCCTTAGAATTCCCAATATCCTCTGCCAGTAAAAGGTAAAATTAGCTGCTTTACCCGATTGATTCCCTACCGATTTTGTCCCATGATACTGCACCGGGTCGCCATTCTCCTTGTAGGATGAGTTGAAAGTAAAGTTTTGGTCCAGGATAGCAAACCACTTAGGACGATAACTGGCGTTGAAGGACTGCGATCTGCTTACTTCGATCCCCAGTTTAGCCTGCTTGGGTAAGAAGGAGAATTTAAGATTTTTATCATCCCGGATGTCCCGCTGAGTATCAAAAGTGTAACCCAACTGAACGGTTTTCAAAGGAGCCATAGCAGCATTGACTGTGCCGCTGAAATCTCGAGTATATAGAGCTGTGATATTCCCCGCAATGCTCTGACTGAAAGATTTAAGGCTCCTGACTGAGGAAGAGAAGACCAGAGTAGTGGGCAAAGGACTTATAGTCTCGGAG
>DATKKH010000081.1:0-6447 GCA_035543035.1 Terriglobales bacterium
GCGACCCTTTCCTTCGACCTTGCTCAGGATGGTGAGCCTGTCGAACCACAGGGTCGCAATGCGAGGCTAAAAGCCTCGCGCTACGCCTC
The DNA here is from genome assembly GCA_035543035.1 of Terriglobales bacterium. Classification (GTDB taxonomy): domain Bacteria; phylum Zixibacteria; class MSB-5A5; order MSB-5A5; family RBG-16-43-9; genus RBG-16-43-9. Next base: position 90 of record DATKKH010000081.1, read on the forward strand.
TCCACCCTGATCCTCTGGGAATTTCTTGTAGGGACAGGACACTGTTCTGTCCTCATATTTTTAACGTGCAGGCGTATCGCAATATGCCCTTATAATTTACCTTTAAACCAGGCGATTTGGGACTAGAGAGAAAAATCTAAATAAATTCTCATTTTTATGATATTGGTCATAGTTTATATATTTTGATGGTTTATCTTCATGGCGTTGAAAAGATAATAGTCTTTATCTCCTGTTGTTGCTTCTTCCCCCATCCCCGCTGAGAAAACCCTCAGCGGGGATTCTTTTATTCTTTGTCTAACTTTGTGTAGGGGTACAGTCCCGCCTTTGGCGGGATGCCCTACGATCTTTTTGGCTTGACATAATGAGATGCTGCGTTAAATTATCGTAAAATATAAGATGAGGTCATTTTAATGCTGAAAAAATTAGAAATAATCAGAAGGATTCCTTTTTTTTCGGATTTATCAGAAAATGAACTTCTGGAGATAAGCCAGAAATTCTCTGAAAAGGAGTTCAAGAAAGGAGAATACCTGTTCTGGGAGGGCGAGCCTGCTTCTTACCTGTATGTGGTCAAGTCCGGAAAGGTGAAGGTGCTGAAGCACTCGGCCGGTGGTAAAGAGATTGTCCTGGAAGTTGTGACCCCGGGTGAAATCTGCGGAGGAGGAGCGATTTTCTCCGAAATCCAGTATGCCTCAGCCAGGGCTGAGGAGAAATCCAAAGTCTACTCTCTATCCAAGAGGGACTTACTCTCCCTGCTCAAAACCCAGGAAGGCTTGACCCAGGCGGTCATAAGGTTCCTGGGAAGAAAACTGATGCAGGCCCATGAGATGATGATTGGGCTCATCTCCGGGAAAGTCGAGAAAAGGCTGGCTGCGCTTCTGTTAGGACTTTCGGAAAAACACGGCACCCCATTTCCGGGCGGGATAAAAATCAATCTGAAGCTAACCCGTCAGGATATGGCTGATTCCGTGGGAACGACAGTGGAAACCGCGATCCGGGTTATGAGCCGGTTCAAAAAAGAGGGAATCTTAAGATCAGCTTCAAAAGAAATCGTTATTAAAGACAAGGGAAGGCTGAAAGAGCTGCTTCGGGAGGTTTGAGATAAAATCTATTGCTAAATGTGCCATCAGTCCGGTGGTATTTTCTGTAGGGGCACGGCATTCTTCTACTTCGCTCAGAACAGTGAGCCTGTCGAACTGCGCCTTGCCCCTGTGTACTTCCTCGATAAATATACACTAGCTACCCCGATCAAAATCCCGGCTATGACGTCAGAAAAATAATGATATCTTCCATACACGGTTGCCAGAAAAAAAAGCAGGATTACCGGACAGACAAAAGCGAATACTTTTTTATCAAAACGATAAGATAATAATATCATTACCGTTCCGGCTGCACAGTGGGCTGAGGGGAATGAGCCGCCCTGGAACTGTCCGTTCCCTTCGATGTAAAGCATAATCTTCCTGAAGATGAATCCCTGCAGCTCTCTCCCGCCCTCCAGGACAAAACGAGGACTGGCAGCAGGAAAAATAAAAAACCCCAAAAAGCAAATCAAATAAGCTAAAATCAGGGGGAAAAGGAACTGGTCCAGTGCCTGGGGGTTAATCTTAAAGTAAAAATAAATGCAGAGAAAAGGTATCATCGGCAGGTAGATAAAATAGGCAAACATCAGAATCTCAGTAACGGCTGGCGAGAAGAATCTCTCCAGCCAGAAATTCGGTAAAACCCTGAACAGGTTCATCTCGAAATTAATGATCAGATTGTCATGCCAGCCCGGATAGAAGATGTGAACCATGCGTCCTGATTCCTTATAAAGGTAAATTGCGGCAATCAGAGGGAGGCTTGAAAGACAAAAATGCAGAAAACCACTGCCCAGCTTTTCTCTCAAAAACGAAAATGAAATCAAGCCTAAGATGAAGATGAGATTAAAGAAAATAAGAGGGTTAAAACTTGCAATCCCCATGCCAAAAAAGAGCAAAATCAGAGTCAGGCCTGCCAGATAAACTGTCAACAACCGGTCAACCGGTCTTAAAAATTCAGAAGGTTTTGTCATCTATAAATAAAGGATGAAAAAGTCCAAAGCCATTCCGATACACCAGTGCAAAAAGAAAACATAATAAATCGATTTGCCCCTCAGGGCCAACTTCCCGAATAACATCCCTGCAGCAATGGAGGCTAAAATCTCTCCATTCGGCTTTCCTATATGCATTAATACGGATGGCAGGGTCTGGATCAGAATAGCGTTCCACTCTCCAAAGATATCTTTCAATCCGAAAAGAAGATATCCCCGGAAAAAGAACTCCCAGCTTATATAGTAAAATCCATACAGCAACTCATACAATAACACAAGGGAAAAGGCTTTTCCAGCCAGGGCAAAAAGAGGGTACTCTGCTCTGAACTGAGGCATTCTCGAAGAAGGGAGAATCATAGCCAAAGCAATCAAGGGGAACAAAATCAGAAAAGAGATCATCCCGAATTTGAAATCACCCTTTTTCAGACCGTAGTCAGAGAGTTTTTCCTTAAAAACAAATTTTATCAGAGCGAAGGGAACCAATATCAGAAGTCCAACCGAGCAAAGGAAAAAATATATATGGGCAGGGAAGCAATTTTTGAAATCTACTCCACAGGCTGTGTGGAATATTGAAACAAAAGACTGGGGATAACCATAGTACTTGAAAATGACCAGAAGGATGCTGGCGGATAAAAGGATGACGAACGTTTTGAGCTCGATTTTTCCGGGATTCAACTTGTTCATTATCCTTCCTGCCTTTGCTCTCCAAATACTAAACAGAATTTTTATGAAGGACCGTCCTCTGGTTTCGAAGCCATTCACAGGTAATCTTCAAGCCCTGTTTCAGGGGAAGATATTTATATCCCAGCTCCTTTTCTGCTTTTTCGGAAGAGTAAGCCCAGTTTTGCAGAAAAGTGTCCACCCAGTCCCGGCTTATCCTGGGATATTTTTTGAAAATCCTGGCTTTTGTCTCCTCTATCCAGACCACGGATTTGGCGATTGTAGGCGGAACGTTTATTTGTAAATGTTTCGTTTGGGTAATCTCATCCAGCAGGGAAAACAGATTTTTCAAGGAGACGTTATCTCCTCCCAGGAGATACCTTTCCCCGGTTCTTCCTTTTTCCATTGCCAGGACGTGACCGGAGACCACGTCCTCTATAAAGGCATAATTCCCAATCTCCTTACCCTGGTTTAAGCTCAAAGGGAATTTCCCTTCGAGGTATTGCTGGGCTATTCTGGTGACCGAATTCGCTTCGGTTAAAAGTCCGGGACCATACACCCGGGTGGGGTTTACCATTACCAGATTTAATCCCTTTTGGACGAATTTCAAGGCTTCCAGTTCAGCTAAATATTTGCTCTTCTCATACTCCGTGAAAAAGTGGTCTTTAATCTTCCAGTCTTTTTCAGTGACGACCTTATCCTGACCTGGACCCAGGGTTACACAGGAAGAGGTGAAAACTATTTTCTGCACCCGATTTTGCAGGGCCGCTTCAAAAACGTTTATTGCTCCACCGACGTTGACCCGATAATACTGGCTGTTGTCAAAGCTCCAGTTCCTGGCATAAGCAGCCAGATGATAGACTTTGTCGCATCCTTTCATCCCGTCCAGAACCGAATTTTCATCAGTGACGTCTCCATAAAAGTAGCATACCTTTTCATTTCCCTCCAGACCGGCAATGCTACTCTGTGAACGAACTAACAGATGCAGAGGCTCCTGTCGAGAAAGCCTTTCCACTAATTTTCTGCCGATAAACCCGGTCCCGCCCGTAATAAATATTGACATAATCTTTGAATCCTAAATTACTTGACGAGAAAATAAGCTGGATAATATTTTTGTCAAGGGTTTTTGTGTTTAAGTAATCTGGTTATGTAGGGGTAATTTCCAATTGGATCCAAATGGAATGAATTGCCCCTAATAGATCGATTAATAAAAAATTTATCTAATCTTTTTAGTTGCTTTTTTGAGGTTTCTGTATAAAATAGAAAAAGGAGTTTTGATTTTGTAAGGGCGATCCGCCGAAGGCGGACTCGCCCAGATGTTTTCCCACGTTGAGGGCAACGTGGGGTTACCTGTCTTAAGAGTATGAAAGGTTTTTCACCAGGTAGACCCATCTTGCCCCCAAGATGGGTCTAAAGATTCTGCCAAGCCCTAAAGACCTGGCTACTGGCTAGTCAGAGTAAATCTCAAAGCGAGTCGCTAATCGCGAATATCGAAACCATGAAACACTCTGATTTTGTTCACCTTCACAACCATACACAATACAGTCTTCTGGATGGTGCCTGCAAGATAAACGAGCTTTTGGTGCTGGCAAAAGAATTCCGTCTTCCTGCCTTGGCCATTACTGACCACGGCAACATGTTCGGGGCTATAGAGTTTTATAACAAGGCTTTGGACTGCGGGATAAAACCGATAATCGGCTCTGAAGTTTATGTTTCTCCTGAAGGCAGGACCAAAAAAGAGCCAATGAGGGGTGTGCCGGATGCGGGTTACCATCTGATTCTTCTGGCAAAGAATCTTGCCGGTTACAAAAATCTCATCCGGTTATCGAGCATTGGATATTTAGAAGGTTTTTATCACAAGCCCAGGATCGATAAAGAGGTCTTGAGAAAATACAGCCAGGGGCTGATCGGTCTTTCCAGCTGTTTAAAAGGTGAGATACCCTACCTCTTGCTCAACGGGAATCAGGCAAAAGCAAAAGAAGTGGCTTTAGAATATTATGAGATTTTTGGAGAGGGTAATTTCTATCTTGAACTGCAGGATCACGGAATCGAGGAGGAGAAAAAGTCTAAGAAACTGCTGATTCAGCTTTCCTCGGAGACTAAAATTCCCCTGGTGTGCACTAACGATTGCCATTATCTCAAAAGAGAAGATTACCTGGCCCACGATGCGCTCCTCTGCATCCAGACCGTAAAAAAGACCGAAGATGCTGACCGGATGAGGTTCGGCACAGACCAGCTCTATGTCAAATCCTCTGAGGAGATGAAAGAGCTTTTCAGCAATGTCCCGCAGGCAGTAGAAAATACTCTAAAAATAGCTGAGGAGTGTAATTTGGAACTGGAGTTCGGCAAAACCTTTCTGCCGCATTATCCATTGCCCGAAGGATATGAAAATCTAAGCTCGTATCTGGAGACTCTGGTTCAGAAAGGATTCGTGCAAAGGTATCCTCACCAGACCGAGGAGTTGAAGCAAAGATTAGAAAAAGAGCTGAAGGTCATAGAACAGATGGGTTTTGCCAGTTATTTTCTAATCGTCAAAGACTTTATCGACTACGCCAAGAATAATGGTATCCCGGTGGGACCGGGAAGAGGCTCTGCTGCCGGGAGTCTGGTCTCCTATTGCCTGGGGATAACCAACATCGATCCGATAAAATACGGTCTTTTGTTCGAGAGGTTTTTGAATCCGGAAAGGATTTCACTGCCTGACATAGACATCGACTTTTCGGACCGGGGAAGAGATAAAATCATCAAATACGTGGTGAATAAATATGGCGAGGAAAATGTCTCCCAGATCATCACCTTCGGGACCATGGCGGCCAGGGCGGTTGTCCGCGACGTGGGAAGAGTCCTGGGTATGCCCTACTCCGAGGTCGATAAGATCGCCAAGATGATTCCGATGGAGCCGGATATGACCCTGGAAAGGGGAATGGAGTTAGAGCCGGAGTTAAAGAAAATCGCCAAGGAAAATCCCCAGATAGAAAAATTACTTTCCTATTCAAAAACCCTGGAAGGACTGACCAGACATGCTTCGACTCATGCGGCAGGAGTGGTTATCGCTCCTTCGAAGCTGACTGATTTTGTCCCCTTATACAAAAGCAATAAGGACGAAATAACCACACAATATGACATGAAGGGTATCGAGAAAATTGGGCTTCTCAAGATGGATTTTTTGGGTCTGCGAACCCTTACGGTGATCGATGACACGCTCAGGTTATTAAGAGAGGAAGGGAAAAAGGATTTGGATATAGATTCCATCTCGCTTCAGGACGAGAAGGTATTTGAGCTTTTCTCCAAAGGGGAGACTGTGGGAATCTTTCAGTTTGAGTCTTCAGGAATGCGGGACTATCTCAGAAAACTCAAACCTGAATCCTTGGAAGACCTGACTGCAATGAATGCTCTTTACCGGCCGGGACCTCTGGATTCCTACGTGATCGATGATTATATCGATTGCAAAAGAGGAAAAAAGAAAATAGTCTACGAGCATCCTCTGCTGGAGCCAATCCTGAAGGAGACTTATGGCGTAATCGTTTATCAGGAACAGGTCTTAAAGATTGCCAGCGATTTGGCCGGTTATTCACTGGGAAAAGCGGACATTCTGCGCAAAGCAATGGGAAAAAAACAGGCAGAAGTGATGGC
>DATKKH010000082.1:0-4887 GCA_035543035.1 Terriglobales bacterium
TCTTTTTCCCGGTTGACCAGCTGTAGACTGTCAAGAAGATTTCTCTCCTCTTCTCCGAGAGATGCTTTCCTCTTTTCCAGCTCATCCAGTTGCAGTCTGTAATTTTGTTCCTCCAATTCAGCCTGATGAAGCAGCTTATTGACCTCTGATAGCTGGGTATTGAGCGAGGCGATCTTCTCTTTATGAGTTCTCAGATTTTCATCCAGGGTCCTGAGTTCTTCCTCTTTGGCTTGATGTTCTTTTTCAACCGACCTTATCTTTGCTGTGACCTCTCCGGATTTTTCCTCTTTCTCTTTTATTTCAGTTTTGATCGCTTCTCTGCGGGAGAGATTCTCCTCTATTTCCTTAGCCAGTCTCTTCTGGTTTTCCTGCAGGTTGAGGACTCTTTCCTTGTTCAGGGCATTCTCTTTTTCCAAGGTTCGCAATGCTTCGAGGCATTCCTCTAATTCCCTCTGGGAGGAGAAGAACTTTTTTTCGACCTGGGTCAAATCCAGTTTGAGTTTTTCGCTTTTCAGCTCCGTCTCAGCTAATTTTGCCTGCTGAGCCACTCTCTGCTCTTCTTTTTCCTTGAGCCCGGATTCGAGCTGGCCTTCTTTTTCCCACAGGGAATCATACTCGGTTTTACCGGCCTTCAGCTCCTTTTCTTTCAGCTCCTGGGAAAGTCTCTTGAACCTCTCTGCTTTCCTCACCTGCCTCTTCAGAGAATTGACCTGCCTCTCCACTTCAGCATTTAAGTCTTTCAGACGTAAAAGGTCATTTTCAGTGCTTTCCAATTTTCTGCAGGCTTCTTTTTTACGGTGTTTGTATTTGGAGATGCCGCTGGCTTCCTCGAATAAAAACCTTCTGTCCTCGGTTTTGTTGGAGAGGATCGACTCCACCATTTCCGGCTGGATCACCGAATAGGCGTGCGTTCCCATGCCGGTATCCAGGAACAGATCGATGATATCTTTTAACCGGCAGGTCTTTTTGTTCAGGAGATACTCGCTTTCGCCTGAGCGGAAAAGACGCCGGGTGATCTGCACTTCCTGGTATTCGGTGGGAAGAATGCCCAGGTTATTCTCTATGACCAGGGAGACCTCTGCCATACCCAAAGGCTTCAGCTCTTTGGTCCCGTTGAAGATGACTTCCTCCATCCGCTCGCCTCTTAAAAGGGAGGTCCTTTGTTCTCCCAGAACCCAGCGAATTGCATCCAGGATATTGGTTTTCCCGCATCCGTTCGGCCCGACTATGGCGGTCATCCCCTGGTTAAAAAGAAACTCGGTTTTGTTGGGAAAAGATTTGAAACCTAATATCTCTAACTTGGATAAATACAATTGACCTCCTCTTTTCTAAACCCGTTGCTTTATATGGACTCCATCAATCTGTTGCCGTTGTATCTAAAAAATCCCTGTAATTATACTTATTGATCTCCCTTCCGTAAACGCTTTTCCCTTTTGGCCCAAAAGATTTGAGTCTTTCTCCGTTCAGGTATCCTCTGATTGCCCAGGCTCTGCCCAGGGTGAGCTTGAAATATTCCTGGCTTTGAAACTCCATCTGCATTCCGTTGTTTATAAAACCAGTGAAAAGTGTATCACCGTCACCAATCACCATCGCCCAGGTTCTATCAAGTCCTTCCAATTTCAAGGTCATACCTTTTGCCTGTGATGCGGTTTTTTTGACCTCTTCCTTTGGTGCAGGCTTGGGTTCTGATTTGCCAGTATCCGACACAGGGAGAGAAGGACCCCGTTTAACTTCTCTGGTCGAGACTCCGGTTTCATTATCATACTTTGAGATCTGCTGGTTCATTATAAAGAACAAGATGATTATTATTCCCAGTAATATCCCGGCTATCACTAACCAGGAATTATAATTTATCCCTCTTTTTTTTATGCTGATTGACTCTGATGTTCGAACCTCTATTTTAAGTGGAGCAGTGAGGAGTTCTTCCTTTTCCCTGACTTTTCCTCCTTCAACCGGAAACTTATTCAAAATCTCTTCATAATTCAAGCCCAGATAATCCGCATAGGCTTTAAGAAAAATCTTTTTGTAGAGAGGAGCAGGCAGAAGCTCATACTTCTCCTCTTCCAGGGCCTCAAGGAAGGTCTGTCTGATCCTCAGCTCATCTGAGACCTGTTCTATGCTTAACCCTTTGGCTTTTCTCTTTTCCCTGAGAAATGAGCCCAAGTTTTCCATTTCCCCCTCGCTCAGCTTCTTATTTTCCTTAACAACTCCTCTAATTTTTTCAAGGGCAGACCGATCACGTTATCCAGGTCTCCCTCGATTTTCTCCACCAGGAAATTCCCCATCCCCTGGATCCCGTAAGCACCGGCTTTATCCAGAGGTTCGCCTGTGTCTATATAATCTTTTATCTGTTTATCCGTCAGCTGGTTGAATTTTACTTTGGTGAGCTGGTAACCGCTCAAGGTTTTTCCTTCGCCTTTGTCCACCAGTGAGATACCGGTATAAACTTGATGCTCCTTGCCGCTCAATTTTTTGAGCATTTTAAAAGCTTCTCCTGAATCATCTGGCTTGCCTAAAATCTCCTGGTTTAAGACTACAATCGTATCAGCCCCTAAAATAAGACTGCCGTCGACTCTTCTCGCGATACTTTCCGCCTTCTTTCTGGAAAGCTCTAACACGTGAGAAACCGGGTCATTTGAAATATTTTTCTCTTCGATGTCCTCCGGAAATAAAATTTCAAACTTTATCCCGGCTTTTTTAAGTATCTCTTCTCTCCTGGGGGAACTTGAAGCCAGGATGAATCTTTTTCCATTCAGAAGTTTTTTAAGCTCATCACTCATTATTATTTTTTCAGTGCGACCCTTCAGGATCGTCTTTGGTAGGGGCGGGCATTGTTGGGCTTCGCGAAATCCCGTTGTTGCGGGATCCCCGCCCGATCTTGCTCATTTTTTCCTTACTATCCAAAACAAACGTCACCGGTCCATCATTGAAAATCTCAACCAGCATCTTTGCACCGAAAATTCCCTGTTCAACCTTGAGCCCTTTTTCTTTAAGATAACCGATGAACTTCTGATACAGCTTTTCTGCTTGAACCGGCTCCATCGCCTGGGTAAAACTCGGTCTTCTGCCCTTTCTGGTGTCACCATACAGGGTGAACTGGGAGATCGTCAGCACTTCTCCTCCGATATCCAGAAGTGACAGGTTCATCTTCCCTTCTGCATCCTCGAAAATACGCAAGTTAGCGCATTTATCAGCTAAATATACTACCTCTTTCTCGCTGTCTCCGATCGTAGCCCCGATCAAAAGAACCAGTCCTCTGCCAATCTGTCCGACTAATTTCCCCTCGACCTCGACTGAACCCTCCCTCACCCTCTGCAGGACGACTCTCAAAATTGCTCCTTGACCTTTTTCAAAGATAATTAATAGAAACGCCAGTATTTGTCAACAAAAAAAGCTTTTCTTGAAGTAGCATCGGGCTCTATGCCCGACGTGAAAAAAAAACATCGGAGTCAAGCTCCGATATGCTATTATCCTCTCTCATGGCATAAGATGGTTAGGGTGAGCTCATCCTTTCTCTGTCAGCTGAAGCAGACGGCAATTATCTATTCCCGTCCCCTTCAGGGGACAGATAAGTGAATATTGCAACACCCCCCTTGAAAACCTGTATTTTCCCCCAGAAAAGACTTGACAAACTCGGTAAAATTGTTAAAATGTAAATAGAATCAAAAACTGAATAAGCTTCTTGAGGTGAGTTATGGATTACAGAACTCTCTCTCTCTCTCTCGAGAATTATTGCGTTTAGTTTAGATATTGTAGTCCCCGCATCTTTGTGATGCGGGGACTTTTATTTTCAAAACTAAACCATTAACCTTTTAAACTTACTTGGGGGTTTTATGTTAAAAAAGAATCAAATAATCTTGGGTTTATTGGTTATAGCAGTTTTTGTAGGCATCGCAGCAGTTGCCATAATGACCAGGGCAAGTGGTGGCGGCGGCACCGGGCAAATCCTGGGTGATGTTACTTATCCAAATCCTAATTGGCAGCCTGGTGATGATTATGCTGTGCTGTATGATTCAACAGACCATAATCGTTTAGATTCCCAACCAATTGACGGTGGTGGAGGTAAGTACTGGTATAATATGCTCATACCACCTCACAGTGGTCATTACTACGTGCATGGAGAAGGGGAACACTGCTGCTCAGTAGGATACTACGTTTATTGGCAGGTTGGACAAAATCTGGAGCAGGATATAATTATGGACCAGCCGAATAACCCTAACAAGTGACGGATAATAGTCGAAAAGTTTTTCTCGGGACTGCGGTTAGGAATGCGCCGCCGTCCCGGGAAATGAAGGTGAGTAATATGGGCTCCAAGACATTAAGACGAGAAATGTCCTTTCGGACATTGACTAGTTTTTTCGTATTATTCTTGATCCTTTCTCTATCCACTCCAGTCTATCCTGCGATAGATAGTTTACTTCAGCCAGTGCTATTTCCAGGCTGGCCTAAGATATTCCCCTGGCCATATAACAGCAGTCCTGCGCAATCGGTTTCGTTGACCAGCCTTGATACAGGCCCTGAACTGAAAATAGTTGGAGGGCTTCCACACGACAGCCTTTACATCTGGAAATATGACGGCACGAATATAGTCAACTGGCCTGTGATGGCAGGGATTGACAGCGGCGTCTGGCAAATTACACCAGCTATTGGTGATGTCGATGGAGATGGACAAGTAGAGATCGTTGCCACCAAATGGCAGGGTGGGATTCAGGACGAGTATCCTTGTGAACTGTTCGCGTTTCGTAAAGATGGCTCGTTAATGCCCGGATTTCCAGTTGGATTCAAAGGCTTGAAAGCAACAGCTCCAGCTCTTTACGATCTAAATGGAGATGGGAAATTAGAGATAGTAGTTTCGGGGCAGACCTATTATCAGACCGATACCTTAGT
>DATKKH010000083.1:0-9092 GCA_035543035.1 Terriglobales bacterium
CCTAAGGCTACTATAAAGGAAATAACATCTATCATCATTATCCCTGTTTTAATTTGTTATCGGCTATTTTCTTTAAGAATAAACTTCCTGCTTTCCTCTCTTGCCCACCTGTCGGCTTCCAGCACTTCTTCCAGGCCTGGATTATTTCTTACTTTATGGGCGGATAACACTTTTCTAACCAGCATAGGTATCTTATCAAAAGAAAGTTTCCTGTTTAAAAATGAATCGACTGCCACTTCATTCGCCGCATTCAGCACACCGGGAGCAGTTCCTCCCAATTCCAAAGCGTAATAACAGAACTTTAAAGCTGGGAACCTCCCCATGTCCGGTTCCAGAAAGATCAGATTTTTTATCCGGGTCAGGTCTAAACGATTATCATTCGTCTCAATTCTGTCGGGATAAAGCAGTGCATATTGCAGGGGCATCTTCATATCCGGCTTGCTCATCTGTGCAATCAGAGTGCCGTCTACGAACTCGACCATGGAGTGAACCACTGACTGGGGGTGAATTATTACCTTGATCTGCGAGGCCGGTATCCCGAACAGCCAGTGGGCTTCTATCACCTCTAATCCTTTGTTCATCAGGGTAGCTGAATCGATGGTGATCTTCTGACCCATGTTCCAGGTGGGATGGGAAAGAGCCTGGCCGATGGTTACCCGCGACAGGTCTTTCTTCTGGTCTAAATAGAATGGTCCTCCGGAAGCGGTTAAGATCAGCCTTTTGACTTCATCTTTTCTGCCCGCCATCAGGCATTGTTTAATAGCAGAATGTTCGCTGTCTACCGGAAGAATTTCTAAGCCTTTTTTTCTTGCCAGGCTGGTAAGAAGTTCCCCTGCCATAACCAAAGATTCCTTGTTAGCTAAAGCTAAGGTTTTTCCTGCCTGTAGCGTGGCATAACTGGGGAGAAGACCGGCTGAGCCGGATATGGCATTGATTACGATATCGACCTCAGGTGAAGATACCATCTGATTGATACCCTCGGTTCCGAATTCCACTTTAGTTTTAACATTCGTGAATCCGCGCCTGGTTTTATTGTAGATTTCTGTCTGGCTCAACACAGCCATTTTAGGCCTATGTTCCCTGATCTGCAAGTTGAGTAGCTCGAAATTCTTATGAGCGGAAATCCCGAATATCTCGAATCTATCCTCGAAGCTCTTCAACACATGGAGTGCGCTTCTTCCTATGGAGCCGGTCGAGCCTAAAATGACAACTTTTTTCTTTTTCTTATTTTTTCTCATATTCCTTTTAAAGATTTTAAACTGAGTTAGAATATATATTCACTTCATTTTTAAATCAAGGATTTATTTGAGATTTATGTTGGTGCATGGCTCAGTTCGACAGGCTCAATGTTCTGAGCGAAGTCGAAAATGACGTGGAGACGCATAGCCATGCGTCTCTACAGACTTGCTGTTCGCTAGGTCAGGAGTTAAAATCCCGACCCAACAGTAGACCCAGATTACCCTCAACTTGGGTCGAGTCGCAGACCCACCTTGAGGTCAGGGTGGGTCTACCAAGTTCTAAATAAAAAAGACCGTCCTTAGGGCGGTCTTTTTAGCCTAAATAAATTCCCCTCTACCTCACCAGTAGCATCTTTTTGGTTGCGCTGAATTCGCTGGAATTCAGTTTGTAGAAATATATACCACTGGAAACGTCATAACCTTTATCGTCTTTTCCGTTCCAGGTAGCAGTGTAATTGCCGGCTTCCAGCTCCTGGTTCAACAGGGTCGTAACCTTCTGACCCAGGATATTGTAGACCGAGATCTCCACTTTTGCTCTCTTGGGAATGGAGAACCTGATCTGGGTAACCGGGTTGAACGGGTTAGGATAGTTCTGGAACAGCGCAAATACCCTGGGCACGGAACCTTCCTGTTCGTGCACTGAGGTAACGCTGATCGGAAGTTCGACTGAAGGATTACTGACATTTCCGGAAAAATCAGTAGCAGTAAGTTTATAATAGTAGGTCCCATTAACCAGATTGGAATCCACAAACTCGGTAGTTATAGAATATCCGATTCGGTTAGAAAGAGATGGTGTAAATCCTGACAAGGTACTGCGGTAAACGGAGAAGTAATTGAAATCCGGATCAGCTGACTGATCCCATCTTAACTGCACATTATGCCCCTGGATCAGAGCACCCAGACCTGCAGGAGCCGAAGGAATCAGGTTATCGACAGAATAACCGCTGTCCGGCAGGGATTCATAGAAAGTTCCCGGATCTGCAGTCTGTCCTGAAACGTAGAAGACTGACCAGTGCATTCCGGAGACGACGGTAGAATCGAATAAAGTCGGAGCGACAAACCCGTAACGGTCATGGTGCTGGGCAGGCACGGAATTGATGAAGGTCCAGATCGTCCCGGCTACCGAGACTTTTGCTCCAGGTTTCAGCTGGGTATATAATCCTAGCATTTCCTTGAATGAATTCACGCTTCCAGCCAGAACCTTCGGAGTAGAAGAATCGTCTCTTCTCCAGATACCATAATTGATGACTGGATGATTTATATCATCCTCACCCGCGAACATATTCCAGAGAATACTTACCTGTTTACCTGGGTCATTGGGTACATCGGCTATCTCTACGATACTGCCTGCATGGGCCTGAGCAGCAACTCTCTTTATCGAATCCCATAGGAGTTTCGTGGCATAGGGTGGGTTGTGCATACCCATACTGCCATCGTTCAGCACGAAGTAGTAGTTATATGCTCCGCCCTTCTCGGTGATGGTCAGAAGCGGGTCCAGGTGATTTCTGACCACTCCGTTGTTCTTCGGAAGAAGCGCTCCCAAGGAATCTAACACAGCTTTGACCTGAGCCTGTGCTGTTCTGAGGAATACCAGGCTTACAGAACCGTGACAGCTTTTGCACCCGGTATCGTTCAGAATATCATCCCCTGTGTCATCCGGAGTCTCATTGTCGTTGACCACTGAAAAAGTATGTCCACCGACTATTGTTGTCAGGCTGTCTGAGGGCGCTGCGGCCATGTGGCAGGTCACACATTTATCAGGAGCATAGGTATGGCTTCCGACCGGATAGATCTCATTAGGGTAGTTATATCCGCTCTTACCTTCCAGCATGTCGGACTGATGAGAAATATGGAAACCGCGGCTGCTGATTCTCAATTTGTGACAATCGTAGCATACCCCGTATAACTGAGGTCTCCTCAGCTGGTGCGTGTTCTGAGCGCTATGAGGATCATGACAGCTTGCGCAGGTAACCGATTCAACTAACTTGTAGGGGGCACCTGAGGATTGTCCGCCAATGGTTTCGGTAAGATAACCTTGTGCAGTGTGACACCTAGCACAGGAACTGCTGTTCATATGCTCAGGATCTCCCGGCTCGCCCTTGGAAATTGCATGCCTGGAAAAGTCCCATTGATAAGGGAATATATGATGACCTGAATCATGACAGACTGCGCAAACGCCAGCATTAAGGCTAACTGCAATCCTGTTGTATCGGTTTTCTCCACCGTGTCTGCTTCCCGGGCCGTGGCAGTTCTCGCACTGGATATTAGCGAGATTAGCCAGGCTTGGATAATCAGCTACCATCGAGTCCCAGTTGCCTGCCTGTAAAACAGTTGGAAAAGTCCAGTTAAGCAGAGTAACCACGTCATCAAAGCCGTAATTGTTCGCAGCAGGATCTGGGTCATATCCGACCGTATGACAGCTTATGCAATTTGGACCATAATGGCTGCTCACAGTTCCATCTATACCTCTCTGAAACATAGTGGCGTGTCCGGTTCCCTGCCATTCTGCAATTTTGTCGTTATGACAGAAAAATCCGCACTGGGGCCAATAAGGAGTCATTCCTCCTTCGATCCCGGTTCCCACCCAGGTACCGGCACTGATATACATAGAATCCGGTTTACTGGTTCCACCTGCGCCGGTTATGACCAGGGTGACTATGTAAGTCCCCTCTAAGTCCGGAACCATGGTAGGATTCTGAATTGAGGTGCTGTTCAAAATAGTGGAGGATCCAATCGGACGGGTAAGAACCCAGGAATAAGTATATGTATTGGTATCACCCTGATTGGCTATAAAATAGATTTTGCTTCCCACTCCCACGTTGGGTAGTGCTGTAGAAGTCCTCAGCAGGGTGCTATCCATGGTAAGGTCTCTGGGCGAATACCCAATCAGCCTTATCTGAGCATTTGGAGCTGCTGCCATTGAAAGGTCAAAGCACATCAACAGGATAATACCAGTGACTATAAAAATTACTCTTTTGTTCATTCTTCTTCCTCCCAGAAATAAATGTGAAAAAATTCACTAACTAAACTATAAAATCTTTCCTTAGAAGACCACCTCCTTCAAAAAGAAAGGCGAGAACTCTATTCAAAGTTGTTTATTGTTAAGTAATTGATTTTCAATGACTAAACTTACTATTCTTACTCTCTTTCCTCCAAGGTTAATTTTAGACCACTAATACAGGACTAAATCTATTATAATAACCTCATTTGTCAAGTCTTTTTTTGCTTTTTAAAAAGATTTAGAGACCCGAAATTATTCATCCTCCAGACCTTTTAGGATTTTCAGACAATAGAAAACCCTTATCTGCCGCTCCCTACCCCTATTGGATTATTAGGTTGTCTCTAATTATTAATTAAGAAATACTGAAGAAAAAGTCAAGAGTTTTTTTATGAAAAAGTCGATTTTTTGGAAAAGAAGAATCCTTAAATCCTATAACTAATTCTTATCTTTCCTACTTTCCAAAAATAGCATACAATTCATCGATGATCCCTTCAACTTCATAAATATCATCTCTGATTTCGAAACCTGCCTTTTTAAGACTTCTCAGAAGCTTGACTATATCCGGAAATTCAATCTCTTCTTCCTTGAGTCTTTCGTCTCCGCTAAAAAAATCAGCTTTTGATCCATCAAAAAGGACTTTACCTTCTTTAAGATAGATTAAGCGTTTACAAACCTCTGCCACCAGTTCCAAGTTGTGAGAAATCAGAATTATTGTGACTCCTTTCTCACTTAGGTCCAAGAGAATCTTTTTGATTCTGAGAATACCTTCGAAATCCAGACCTGCTGTTGGCTCGTCCAAAATCAAAATCTCAGGCTCCAAAGATAAAATGCCTGCAATGGCTACCCTCCTCTGTTCACCGCTGCTTAAGGAAAAAGGTGACCGCGGGGCAAACAACGAAAAATCCAGACCCACGATATCAAGCGATTTTTTTACCCTGGCATCAATTTTATCTTTTCCCAGACCAAGATTTTTTGGACCAAAGGCTATATCTTCATAGACCGTTTCCTCGAAAAGCTGCTTTTCAGGAAACTGAAACACCAGTCCGACTTTCTGGTGGATTTTCTTCAGGTAGGACGCTTTTTCCTTTATCTCCAGACCCCCGATCTGGATTAGACCTGAGGTGGGGAATAGCAGACCATCCACAAGCTGGGCTAATGTAGTTTTGCCTGAGCCTGTAGGTCCAATAAGTCCCACCAATTCCCCTTGATTAATTGTCAAATTGATCTCTTTTAAAGCCGTTTTGGGATGTCTGCTGGAGTGATTGTAATTGAAGTTCAGATTACTCAGCTCGACCTGAGGACTATCTATTTTTTTTGGCTTAGGCTTTTCAGCCTGCCCGGTTTTCTTTTGAATTATGGGCAAATTATAGTTCACTCCCATTAAAGACAGAAGCTCCTGAATCAAATCCTCTACCTTCCAGATTTTTCTTCTTAAATTTAAACCTCTTTTTTTAAGGCCGTTGATAATCTCTATGCTTTTAGTGCTGGATAAACCTATTTCTCTCAGTTTCGCTTCCTCTGCAAACACTTTTCCAGGCGGGCCATCCAAAAGTATTTTACCCCGGTCTAAAACTATGAGACGATCAGCTAAGAATGCCTCTTCTGGAAACTGGGTGATATTGATGATTGTTACTTTTCCTTCGGCTACCAGTTTTTTGACCAGCAAATCAAACATCTGCCTGACTACGGGATCTAAAAGTGAGGTGGGTTCATCCAGAATCAGGTATTTTGGTCTCATAGCTAAGACAGCCGCGATTGCTACTCTCTGCTTTTCCCCGCCTGAGAGCAAGTGCGGCTCAGAATTCTTATATTCCCAAAGGTGAAAAGCCGAAAGTGCCCACTCCACCCGTTCCCTGATTTCCTCGGATGGCAGATTGAGATTTTCCAGCCCGAATGCGATCTCTCTTTCCACTGAAGTAGTTATGATCTGGTTTTCTGGATTCTGGAATACCATTCCGACTCTCTGTCTGATCAGCTTCAGGTCTTTTTTGACTCTGGGATCAAGACCATCGATTGAAACTTGTCCGAAGGATGGAAGTAAAAGGCCATTCAAAAGCCGGGCTAATGTGGTTTTGCCAGAGCCGTTAGGGCCGATAATCGAAACGAACTCACCGGCTTTGAACTCCAGGTCTATCTCCTGTAAAGCAGAGATTACCTTCCCCTCTGAAACTGAGTAATCGTAGGTGACCTTGTCTAATTTAATCATGCTTATAGCTGGAGGGTGGAGTGTAAACCTTCAGGTTTACCTCGGGTCCTGTTTTTTATTTCCTCTGAAAAATAAGTAAAGCTAAAGCTTTACACTCCAGGTCTTCTCTTAAACAAAACCCCGCCCAATCAAGTCAGGCGGGATTCCTTTTTAAACATTTAAACCCTTAAACTCTTAAACCTGTATTTTTATCCTCTCCATCTTACGTTCAAATCCTTGGTAGCTTTGACCTCATCCAGACGTGAGACTGGAGTACTATAAGGTGCACCCTTGACCATTTCGGGATTCTCCTCAACCTCCTGCGCGATTTTCTTCAGAACCCCTATGAACTGATCGCAGCTTTCCCGGCTTTCAGATTCGGTCGGCTCTATCATCAGGGCTTCGTGCACAATCAGGGGAAAGTAAACCGTCGGCGCGTGCAACCCATAATCCAGAATCCTCTTGGCAATATCTGCAGTCCTGGCTCCTTTCTCTTTCTGTCTGCTGCCGGATAACACGAACTCGTGCATACAGGGACCCGGATAAGGAAGTAAATAAGATTCTTTCAGAGACTCCATTATATAATTTGCATTAATGACTGCACTTTCGGAAATTTTCTTAAGCCCTTCAACGCCGCAAGCCCGAATAAAAGCATACGCTCTCACCATTATACCGAAGTTCCCGTAGAATCCCTGTAATCTGCCTATCGAATCCGGTCTTTTATAATTCAGAGAATAGCTCTCTTCACCCTTATCGCTGACATTTCTCTCTACTACCGGAACCGGTAAAAAAGGCTCCAGAGATTTTTTGACTCCCAAGGGTCCTGCACCGGGCCCTCCACCACCATGCGGAGTTGAAAAAGTTTTGTGCAGATTGAAATGAAGTATGTCGAACCCTATGTCACCCGGACAAATAATCCCTAAAAGCGCATTCAGATTGGCGCCATCCATATAAAGAAGTGCCCCGACATCGTGAACCGCTCTGGAGATTTCTTCGATCTGTGACTCAAAAAGCCCCAGGGTATTGGGGACGGTCAGCATCACGCAGGCCACCTCTTCGTCCAAAGCCTTTTTCAACTCCTCCAAATCGACCAGTCCCTTTTCGTTCGATTTGACCTGAATCATATGATAACCTGTTATGGTGACTGAAGCCGGATTGGTCCCATGAGCTGAATCCGGAATTATGATTTTAGAGCGAGGGTTACCTTGCTTGGTGTGATAAGCACGGGTGATCAAAAGTCCGGTCAGCTCTCCCTGGGCACCGGCTGCAGGTTGTAGGGTAATCCCGTCCATACCGCCGATCTCTTTCAGATACTCTCCCAGCTCGAACATCAGCTGCAGGGCACCTTGAACCGTTTCCTCCGGCTGGTAAGGATGAATGGCTGAAAATCCTGGAAACCGCGCAAGGTCTTCATTCACCTTGGGATTATATTTCATGGTGCAGGAGCCTAAGGGATAAAAGCTTTTGTCAACGTGATGATTCAATATCGAAAGTGCGATGAAGTGACGGACCACGTCCACCTGGCTCACCTCCGGAAGACTTAATTCTTTCATTCTCAAACCTTTTTCGGGAATGAGCTGATCTATCTTTTGGGCAGTCAAGTCCAGTTCCGGAAGATCGCAGCCGGTTCTGCCTTTTGAGCTGAGTTCAAAAATCAGTTTCTGACTCATCCAAACTCCTTGCTAATATTGGGGCTCAATCTCAGTAATCCTTCTTCTGTCAAAGAATAATCTGTCAACTATTATGAGTATGAATTTCCCGATCCTTATTTTTTCTCGGTTGCCTTTCCTGTTAAACCATCGATTCTTTTTTGCACCCATTCCTTTTCAGAGGAATCCAAAGTAGGATGGTCTTTCAGGAATTTCATGTAAAGAGCAACTGCCTTGGTTGTATCAGCCATTTTCTCGTAAGAATAAGGAATATACTCTTCTGCATCCAAAGCAACTTTGCTTTTTGGATACTCTTTTACGACCTGCTGGAAAGCCTCAATCGCCTTATCATACTTATTTACTTTTCGACCCATATACAGCATACCTATGTCATAAAGAGCTTCTGAAGCCTTTTCGGATGTGTCCTTGGGGTCCAGGGAAACGACTTTGTTAAAGGCGTCAACTGCCAAGTCAAATGACCTGCGGTACTGATATTTTTCGCCTAAAGTGAACCAGAGGTTCAGATCATTGGGATTTTTTTTCACCTTGTTCTCGTAATCCGCCAGGGTCCCCTCTCCTTTAAGGTATCCTTTGATATCATGGATGAATTCAGGGGCCGGAGCATACCCCACTATCCGGTCTATTTCCAGGCCCGAAGAATTAGCCAGAATTATCGTCGGGTAACCGTTGACTTTATACTTATCTGCTAAAGCAGTATCTTTTTCAGCATTGGCTTTGAAGAACACATAATCCATAGAGAACCGTACCATACTGGTATCGGTGAAGGTGGAATCGGCCATCTTCTTGCACCATTTTCACCACTCGGCATAGAAATCCAGGATTATGTTTTTGTTCTGGGATTTCGCCATCTTCAGGGCATCTTCGTAAGTCGTCACCCAGTTGATAGACTTGGGAATGACTTTGCTGCAGGCGAAAAAATTGAACGAGATGAACACGAGCAGGAACAATTTAAACCACAGAGCGCCCTTTTTGCTAAGCATATCAACCTCCTCTCCAGT
>DATKKH010000084.1:0-4922 GCA_035543035.1 Terriglobales bacterium
CTTTTAGAGTAAAGTCAGGTGCAATATCTCCCTGAGAAAATCCTACTTCGGGCTCTTTGACCTCGGCGGATTTATCTCCTGGTGTATTTTTTTCACTACAGCTTAGAATCAATAGACCAATTAACAACAGGGAGACAAAAATCAATTGAGCCAGGATGAAATATCTTTTTTTCAACAGCATCCTTTATGTTTGTGAGCTCCGCAAGAGCTCTGGTTATGATGAATCGAATCCGGCTCAGCATTAGGTGAATTAGTCCCAGTCTGCGAAGCCATGAATTTATCTACGCATCCTGGGCAGCAGAAGTAATAAGTTTTTCCCTGAAAATCTATAGCCGGAGTATCCTTGGTGATCTTGAAACTTTTCTTGGTAACCGGACAGGTAGCTTCCTTGCCTAATTCCTCTTTGGTTATCTTGTGCTCGGAGTAACTTGCCGAAACTGTATTTGTGGCTGAGTTTTCTTGCACTACATACTTCTCCGGATTTTTTGAAAAGGACTTCTTCTCTCCTGCACTGCAAAAATAGTAGGTCATGCCCTTATAATCCAGAGCTGGGGTATTTTTTGCCACCTTCCCATCCATCCCGCAGAGAGGACAGGTAAACGCCTTGCCTATCTCCTGCTTGGTAATCTGATGCTCAGAAACCTGAGCTTTATTCTCTGCGCTGTTGACTGACAAGCTGGCGAAAGTAAGATAGAAAAGTAATGAGCCCATTACTATCGCCAGGATTAAATTTAACCTTTTCACTTGCTACCTCCTTTGATCTCTATGATTTTCCTTTAAGGTCGTTCCTATTTAAGAAACCTCTCAGGGTCTTCAGTAAAGATATTTTTATGCTCTTCGCTCATAAAGTAATAGGTCTTGCCCTTGTATACGTAAGTCGGGGTAGTTTCGGTAATCAGAACTTTCATCTTGCAAACCGGACAAACAGCAATCTTGGGACCTTTTTCTCCTTTGCCTCCAAACCAGCCAGTGGAAAATCCTAAAAACAAGACTAATATTATCAAGATTACTGCCATTGTCAACCAGATCTTTTTCATATTTTCACCTCCTCCTTCTACTCGTTAACGTAGCTGACTATTCATCAATTGACCACTATACCGTCTTTTAATCTTATCATCCTATCTGCCCTGGAAGCTAAATCCGGGTCATGAGTGGCGATGATTATTGCCAATCCATCCTCGGCTAATTTTTTAAAAAGCCCGAAGATTTTCTCTTTGGATTTCGATTCCAATCTTCCAGTCGGCTCATCCGCCAGGATTATTTTTGGATCGTTGACCAGAGCTCTAGCAATGGCAATCCTCTGCATATCTCCGCCATCTAACTCTGAAGGAAGCATATTCAGTCTCTCTCCCAGACCAACTTTCTGAAAAATCTCTTTGACCTTCTCCTTTTTGTCCAATCTGCGCGTGAAAAGCAGAGGAAGAAGTGCATTTTCATAAGCGGTTAAGGTTGGAATAAGGTAGAAAAGCTGAAAAACAAAACCGATATTCTCTCTTCTGACGCTGATCAGGTCCTTCTCCTTTAGTTTAGAGACCTCAGTATTCCCGATGTAAAGTGTCCCTTCGGAAAGGGTATCCAGACATCCGATCAGATTCAAAAGGGTAGTCTTGCCAGAGCCTGACCGTCCGACAATGGAGACCATTTCTCCGGGGCTAATCTGAAAATCGACCCCTTTCAAGGCATAGAGTTTTTCGCTTCCTCTCTGAAATATTCTGGTCAGGTTTTCTCCATATATTGCATGGTTATTGTTTTCCATTTTTTATTTTCCTCCTCTGTCCTCGACTATTTTTCCATCCTGCAAGAAGATTATTCTCTTTGCCCTTTTGGCTAATTCCTCAGCGTGTGTAGCTACCACCACAGTCATCCCCATTTTGTTAAGCTCTTCGAATAGATTGAAAATGACTTCGCTATTTCCGGTATCTAAATTGGCTGTCGGCTCATCTGCAAGGAGCACCTTTGGCTGGTTGACCATAGAGCGCGCCACTGCCACTCTCTGCATCTCCCCGCCTGAAAGGTGAAGAGGTTTGTGAGTAAGCCTGTGACCCAAGCCAACCATTTCCAGAACCTTTTTAGAGTAGCTGTCTTCGACTTTCTTCCTGTTGGAAAAAATCAAAGGGAGTTCGACATTCTCGGTCGCAGTTAAAGAATGAAGCAAAAAGAAATCCGCAAACACAAAACCGATATTTTCTCTTCTGAACTCATCTAACTTGTTTTCCTTCATTCCGGTCAGCTCTACCTCCTCGCCTGAATCTGAGTAGAAAACCAATTTGCCAGAGGTGGGAGAATCAATGCATCCTAACATATTTAAGAAAGTCGTTTTCCCCGCACCTGATGGACCAAGGATTGATATATACTCACCCTTGTTAATCTTCAGATTGAGACTATCTACTCCATTGATTTCTTCATTGCCCCTTTTATAGACTCTGGTTATCCCTTCTAATTTAAAAAGCTCTTTGGTCATTTATTCTCCTTGTTTCACTCGGTTCTGATAGCTTCAATTGGTCTAAGGTTAGATGCCCGGTAAGCCGGATAGATTCCAGCCAGAATCCCCATAATCACTGCAAAAAGAACTGAAACTATTATTACTACAAGGTCCGCCGATATAAGCTGTCCACCCGGTGCATAGGGCATCAATCTCTTTATGAAGCTTTCAATCCCCTTGGAACCAGCCACGGCTAAAAATGAGCCTACCAGTCCGCCGGTTAAGCATACGATAAAAGTCTCATACCAGATCAGCCTGAATATATCCATTCTGGAGGAGCCAACCGCCTTCATCATCCCTATTTCTCTGGTGCGCTCGAAAACCGACATCAGAATCGTATTCAAAACTCCAACCGCGCTGATTAAAATCGCAATCAGGACCACTGCATATATCAAGACCCGGGTGGAGCTGACTAAGCCCATGATCGCACCAGTGACCTCTTTCATCGAAACCACGTTCATATCCGGCTCTGCCGCTCTCAATTTTTCCGCCACTTCTTCGATTTTGGAAAGGTCGTCTACTCTGATGGGAACGGCAACTAAGAGACCCTCTTTCCCGGACACTCTGGTCAGAGTCTTTATGGGCAGAAAATAGAACCCGTCATCCTGGTCTCCAGTCTGTTCCAGGATTCCGGAAACTGTAAACTCCTCCCCAAAAGCTTTGAACTTATCTCCAAGCCTTAGCTTTTTTGCTTCCGAGACATATTGGCCTATCACTGCTGAGTGGTCGTCCTTGAAAAAACCACCTTCTTTGAATTTCCAGCGCGGCTTGAAGCTTAAATAATCCTGATCGATTCCGAAGTAAATTTTGGTTTCCTTGGCAAGAGAGTCCGTTTCCGAGTTCATAAAAAGACGCGCAGATTCTTTGACCCCGGGCACTTTTTTTATCTCATCCACATATTCGTCTTTCAGATATCTGGGGAATTTTCCTCCGTGCAGCACTAAGGATGCTGCCTCATAAGGACAGCCTTTAGGAACGATCAGGATGTGGTAACCCAGATACTGCAGCTCTTTTTTCATCTCCTTTTCATAACCTCGGTTAAAAGCCACCAGACTGAAAAGGATGGAAATGGCGATCGCCACGCTCAGGATGGTCAAAGTCGTTCTGATCTTCCTTCTCAACAGGTTCTTAATGGCTAAGTTAAAGAAATTCATCTCTTCTCCTCCTCAAAATTATTCTGTTCGGATAGCTTCTATGGGTTTGAGCTTGGAAGCCCGATACGCTGGATATATTCCTGCTAATAAGCCGACCAAAATGACAAAAGCCAGGCAGATCAAAAGAATATTGGTATCAAACGAGACCACACTTCCCTGAGGGGCCAAAGGCAGAATTCTTTTGATAATCTTTTCCACAAATCTCATGCCTATAAGGGCTATGCCGATGCCCAGAACTCCGCTTATCAAAGCCATCACTAAAGTCTCGACCCAGACTAACTGGAACACGTGCTCCCTGCCTGCACCCATTGCCCGCATTACCCCGATCTCCTTGGTCCTCTCGAAAACCGACATCAGAACCGTATTTAAGGCTCCAAGAGCGCTTATGATTATAGCGATGACGATGATCGACAAAATCAAAGTCTTTGCCTGGGCAACCAGATTCATCATAGTCCCCATAAGCTGGGACATAGTTATCACCTGCGAGTCCGGGAGCTTGTCTAATTTCTCGACGACGGTCGGAATCAAAGTAGGGTCTTTGACTCTGATGGCAATTCCAGTCACTTTATCTTTTTGCCCGAACATTTCCTGAGCCGCCTTCAGCGGTATGAAGAAAAATCCGTCGTCTTTTGTCCCGGTCCTTTCAAGTATTCCCGTGACCACAAATTCCCGGTTTTTCTCCTTGACGAAAAATTTCTGGCCTGGCTGGTCTGTCTGTTCGATATAAGCAGCATCCCCTCCCATGATCATCGAGTTATCATCTTTGAAATAGCTCCCTTTGATCTTCCAGTATTTTTTCATCTGGAGCATAGATTCGTCCATCCCGAAATAGATGTCAGTCCGGTCCTCATCCGGTCTGATTACTGCGGACATAAAGAAGGGAGCTGCTATCTCAATTTCCGGGATTTTCTTGACCTCGTCCAGGATCGAATAGCTGAAATAATTCGGAATCTTTCCTCCAGATAAGGCTAAAGATGCTGCTTCGTACGGACAGCCACGAGGAACTAACATTATCTGGTAACCCATCTTCCCCAGCTCGCTGGTCATCCCTTTTTCATACCCCTTGGTAAAAGAGAGAAGCGAGAACAAGACCGTTACAGAAATCGCTATGGAGAGAATGGTCAGTATTGTCCTGACCTTATTCCTTAAAAGGTTCTTTAGGGCAAACTTGATGAACTTCATTTTACTTTACCTCCTGAAAAATATATTTATAAAAGGCCAATGTCTTCTTGGCACCATATGCAATGGCTGAGGAGCCGACCTCCGCATCCTGCACCGGCTTGAGC
>DATKKH010000085.1:0-4059 GCA_035543035.1 Terriglobales bacterium
AGCATCAGCACTTATCTGACTGCCAGCTCGATTTACCTTTTTCTTCCGCTCATACCGGATATAGCCATCCTGAGGGACAACGTCAAGAAAAGAAGATGGTTTTACAAGTTCTTTTCCCTAGGCTGGATAGGGACTGAAGCCCAGAAAAGAAGGCTCGAAATCGGGATTGCGATTATGGCTGTGCTGGTCATACCCATAGCGGTTTCGGTTCACACCGTGGTCTCCTTCGTCTTCGCAATGACCATACAGCCGATGTGGCACTCAGCAATTTTCGGTCCTTATTTTGTAGCCGGTGCCATCTTCTCCGGAATAGCCGCCCTGATCATCGCCATGGCTTTGATAAGAAAAGCTTATCATCTTCAGGACTACATCAAGCCGATCCATTTCAATAATCTGGGAATACTCCTTCTGGTTATGACTCTGCTCTGGTTT
Organism: Terriglobales bacterium; assembly: GCA_035543035.1. GTDB lineage: Bacteria > Zixibacteria > MSB-5A5 > MSB-5A5 > RBG-16-43-9 > RBG-16-43-9. The sequence goes on from DATKKH010000085.1 coordinate 433, forward strand.
TACTTTAGCTTCGCAGAATACCTGACCACCTTTTATGGAGCTGATCCGGTCCAGTTAAAGATCTTCTATGCTAAACTTACCGGGGAGTATGCTCCCCATATCTGGACCATGTTCACCCTGTGCTTTATCATACCTCTGGTGATCCTTGTCAGGAAAAAGACCAGGACCATTGCCGGGACAGTCATTGCTTCGATCTGCGTGACCATCGGGATGTGGCTGGAAAGGTTCACCATAGTAGTCCCGACTTTGATCAATCCACGTCTTGCTACCGAAACCAGTTTCTATCATCCCACCTGGGTGGAAGCACTAATCACTTTGGGATGTTTTGCCTTCTTCATTTTCCTGTATGCTCTCTTTACCAAGTTCTTTCCCATAGTTTCTATTTGGGAGATAAGAGAAGGCAGGGAAAAGGCTCTGGCAGAGGTAGAAGAGAGGATAAAAACCTATCTGCCGGGTGAAAGCTCCGGAGAAACGAAAGAATAAAGGAGAGGAATGTCCAGACAAAAGCTGCTCTGTTTGGTTTTGACTTCCATTTTTCTAATACTGTTTTTTCCTGTTGCAAAATCCCAGACCCTGCCGGAAAATCCAACTGATGGTTTCAGGGTTTTCATAGATAAAGAATGCGTCAGATGTCATGCCATCTGGGGAGAAGGCGAGAAAGTCGGACCTGATTTAGGAAAGGTCAGCCTAAAAGGGAGTTTCCTTGATCTTGCTGGATATGTCTGGAACCAATTTCCCTATATGCAGCAGAGGATGGGGAGTTTAAGGCTCGAATGGCCTAAGTTTACTTCAGATGAGCTTTCGAGTTTAGTAGCTTTTCTTTATACCCTGCAGTTTTTTGATGTGACCGGGAATCCGGACAGCGGCAGGGTTTTGTTCAATGAAAAAGGCTGTATGAATTGCCACTCCTATGAAGGCAAGGGAGGTAAAAAGGGCCCTGATCTGTCGGAGTTTAAACAGGACCTCTCGCCTATTCTTATGGTCCAGGCTATGTGGAATCACGTGCCGGAAATGTCATCACTTTTGCAAACCGGTGGAAGTGCCTGGCCGTCTTTTCAGAATAACCAGTTGATGGACCTCTTAGCCTTTATTCGTCAAAAAGCTAAAAACACAGAGCGGGAGGTTTCTTTTCTTCCGTTAGGCTCTCCGGAGCAGGGCTGGATGCTATTTCGGGAAAGGGGATGTTCAAATTGTCACGGTTCAGGTCCCAAGAGTATCGCTCCGGATCTCAAGAGAAACTCCAAAAAATACTACACCAGCATGACTAAGATAGGAGCAATTCTCTGGAACTCTGCACCGATGATGTGGAAAAAGGGAGAGGTTCCTAAGTTTTCCGGGCAGGAGCTGGCAGACATTATTTCCTATCTTTATTTTCTCGATTATACTGACAGGGTAGGCGATTCGAAAAAAGGGGGAAAAGTCTACTCCGATAAGAGATGCTCTGATTGTCACTCCACTAAGGGGCCGGCCATAGATTTTTCTCAATTAAAGGGAAAAGATGATGCTGTAGAGCTGGCTACCCAGATGCTTAACCACGCGCCGGTAATGCAGAAGACCGTGGAGGAAAAGAAAATACCTTGGCCCATGTTCAATCCCGGCGAGCTGAGAGACCTGTTTCGGTTTATAGGACTGAAAAAAAAGTAGACAGTCCACAACAAACAGAAGACAGGGGAAAAACTGGATGCTGGTTAGTCTCCTGGCAAATAATTGAATAGGTAGCTGTGATTTTTTGATAAATAAGTAAGTTTGAAGCTGCTTTACCCTTTATTCTTTACCAGAAGAGTCTGCTTTCCCGCACTTTCTCTATTGACAAAAAAGCAATTTCTAAATTTATTATGGTTGCTAATGATCAGGAGTAGGATTTAAGGTCAGATTTGAAATCTTGCTAGACACAAACTCAACCTTTATCCATCTCTTAGGAAGAGAGGGACATGATTCCCCTTCTCTCCTCAAGAGAGGGAGCAGGGGATGATTCGAGATTATAATTTTATGATTAACAAAACAATCTTACATTACAAGATTTTGGATAAATTGGGTGAAGGAGGGATGGGTGTGGTATATAAAGCCCAGGATACTAAGCTACAGAGAATGGTCGCCCTGAAATTTTTGCCTCCACACGTGGCTGAGAATCCTGAGGAAAAAAACCGCTTTATGCAGGAGGCCCGGGCAGCTTCGGCTCTCAGTCATCCCAACATTACCACTATCTATGGAATCGAGGAGAGTCCAGAAGGGTTATTCATATCTATGGAATTTGTCGATGGACATACACTAAGGAAAGTCGCGGAAAAAGAGTCTCCGTCAATAAAAAGAATTCTCGAATTAGCCATTCAGATATGTGAGGGGTTGAATGCTGCTCATCGTAAAGGAATAGTTCACCGGGATATAAAATCTGATAATATTATGGTCACCCAGGATGGCCAGGTCAAGATAATGGACTTTGGCTTAGCCAGGCTGGAGGGAGAGGAACACCTGACCGAAACCGGCTCGACTTTGGGCACTGCCGCTTATATGTCCCCGGAACAAGCACAGGGTGAAGAGATCGACCAGCGGAGTGACATTTTCTCCTTCGGAGTGGTTCTGTATGAGTTACTAACCGGGAAACTTCCTTTCAGAGGGGAGCATATTCCTGCTATAATCTATTCGATCCTGAATGAGAATCCAGAACCTGTTTCCAGATATAAATCCAACGTCCCGGATGGATTGCAGAGAATAGTTGACAAAGCGCTGTCAAAGGACAGAAAGGAACGATATCAGCATGTAGACGATCTTCTGGCAGATATGAGACACGAGAAAAAGAATCTGGACTATGCCAAAACCACCACTCAAATCTCTTCTACTGCAGTTATTCCCAAACATAGAAGCAGACTGCTTCCCTTCATAATTCCGACCTCGGTCATTTTCATCCTGGCATTACTTTTCTTGGTTTTCAAACCTTTCAAATTTGAGATAGCCCCTGAAGAGAAAGCAATGGCAAAAGAAAATTCTCTGGCAGTAATGTATTTTGAAAATCTGGCTGACAGAGAGGACAAGGAGAGGTTAGGAGAAATCGTAACCAATCTCCTGATAACCGGCCTTTCGGAATCTCAGTATATGAACGTGGTTTCGAGCCAGAGGTTATATGACATTTTGAAATTGCTGGGTAAAGAAGGTACCAAGGCAGTTGACCGGAACGTTGCTACGGAAGTGGCTACCAAGGCCGGTGCCAAATGGATGCTTTTAGGAAGCATTCTACAGGAAGAGCCTCAGATCATTTTGACTTCTCAACTGGTGGAGGTTAAGAGCGGAAGAGTCCTTTCTTCCCAGCGCATCAGCGGAGAACCAGGAGAAAAGATATTCTCAATAGTAGATAAACTTACAGTTGAGCTCAAGAAAGGTCTTTCCCTACCAGCCGAGGCAACCAAGGAGCCCACCCGATCGGTTGCTGATGTAACTACCCATTCGGAAGAGGCATACCGCTATTATCTGGAGGGGGTGGATAATATCTATAAAGTTTATACTAAAGAGGCTAAGGAGAGCTTTCAGAAGGCTCTAAAGCTTGATTCCACTTTTGCCATGGCATATTACAGATTAGCTAATTACGCGACCAGCGAAGAAGAGCAGAAAAAATTAATTGCCAAAGCGGTAAAA
>DATKKH010000086.1:0-6569 GCA_035543035.1 Terriglobales bacterium
TATTTTACCTCCTTTTCTTACCATCCTCCCGAAGGTTTAGCCAGAGCCGAGTCGATAATACTGGTTGCAGCACCTCAACCTCAGATTCAGGTTATCTTCAACTGGAAAGGAAAATCTCAGCCACTTGTCATTCCTCCCACCTACCTTCATTATTCGGACGTGATGGTCAGGGATCTTCTATCAGACGTTCTGGAACCAAAGGGTTATCAGATTGCTTCTGCTTTGCTTCCTGTAAAGCTCTTGTCTGCGCGCAGCGGACTTTCCTTCTACGGAAGAAACAATATCAGCTATATTCCTGGAATAGGAAGTTTTTACCGGCTCATAGCATTTTACTCTGATCTGCCTTGTCTTGAGGATACCTGGCATGAGCCGGTTATGCTGGAGGATTGTGAAAACTGTTCCGCTTGTCAGAATGCCTGTCCAACAGGAGCTATTACTTCTGACCGATTTCTCATAAAAGCCGAAAGATGTCTCACTTTCCTGAATGAAACCCCAACTGATTTTCCTGACTGGTTAGACCCTTCCTGGCATAATTGTTTAGTTGGATGCCTTCACTGCCAGAAAGCCTGCCCCCAGAATGCGGATTTTGTTGAATGGATACAGCCAGGTGCCGAGTTCTCGGAAGAGGAAACCACCATGCTTTTGAACAGAGTTCCTCTCAAAAAACTTCCTGCGGAAACTGTGAAGAAGCTTGAAAAACTATACCTTTTGGAATACTTAGATATACTCCCCCGCAATTTAAAAGCTGTCCTAAATCTTTCGTAGCGTCCGCCTTATTACGGACGTTTCTTTAGTAGGTCAGACATTCCTGTCTGACCTTGTAGGGACAGAAAATTGTTCTGTCCTTGAAAAATTTAGTAGCCCCACCTTGCCTCAAGGTGGGCGATTTTTACCCAGGTTGAGGGCAACCTGGGTCTACAGCTTTTAAGTGGGATGTAAAGTTCAGCTTTATATATAAGCAAAATTGAAGTTTTGCACTCCAGTTTATTTCTCAATCTCCCCAAAAAGTGTAAAACTATCCGAATCCGTGATTTGAATCTTGACAATCTCGCCTAATAGATTCTTATCATTCTCCTCCTTTGGAATTATCACAGTTTTATTACTTCTCCCTTTCCCTTTCCAGCTTGCCTTATCCCTTTTGCTTTTCCCGTCGATCAGGACTTCTTCATTTCTCCCGATCACCCTTTTGTTCTTCTTCTGAGAGATTATCTTTTGCAGTTCTATTAAGGTCTGAAGCCTTTCCAATTTCACTTCATTCGGCACGTCATCCTCAAAAAGAAATGCCTTAGTCCCCTCTCTTGGGGAATACTTGAACATAAAAGCAGAATCAAACTCTATATTTTGCACCATTTCAAGTGTCCTCTTAAAATCTTCCTCAGTTTCACCTGGAAAACCCACAATCAAATCCGTAGTCAGGCTTAATCCTTCGACTTTATCTTTAACCGATTTTATTAACTGTAAATATATCAATGAAGTATAACCTCTGTTCATCCGATTGAGGATTTTATCAGAGCCGGATTGCAGAGGCAGATGAAGGTGCTCACAAACCTTTTCCAAACCCGCCATCGCATCGATCAATTTCGGAGAAAGATCCTTGGGATGTGAAGTCATAAACCTTATCCTCTGGACATCTGTTTTGCTCACTTCCTTGAGAAGATCAGCGAAGTCTTTACCATTATCCTTGTAAGAATTGACATTTTGCCCGATTAAACTAACCTCCTTGCATCCCGACTCAGCCAGGCACTGAACCTCTCTTATTATCTCAGAGACTTTTCTATTTTTCTCCGGTCCCCGGACATAGGGAACCACACAATAGGAACAGAAATTCTCGCAGCCTCTGGAAATCGCTACAAAGGAAGAGAATTTGTTTTTTCTTTGAGGCAGAGAGCCGATCTCTTCTAGATCAGAAAAGGACAGAGCCACAGTAGGCCTCTCCCCTTTTTTCTCCAGATAATCCGGAAGCTTAAAAAGCTCCCCAGTCCCCAGGACAAAATCCAGAGCCGGAACTTCTTTCAGGAATTTCTGTCCCAACCTCTGAGCCATACACCCGATAACAGCCAATTTCACTTCCGGATTTTCCAGTTTATGTCTGGAAAGCTCATTCAACCTGCCGACTGCTCTGACCTCAGCATGTTCCCTCACTGAGCAGGTGTTGACGATTATCAGGCTAGCTTCCTCAGGCTTACTGGTTGGCGAATACCCTTTTTGTGAGAGTATCCCCTTCAAAACCTCGGAATCATACACGTTCATCTGACAGCCAAAGGTAACAAAAAATACTTTTTTTGATTCAGTTTGTTCTTTCATGTTGATTTCTAACGTTTACGGGGTTCTGTCTTTTGCTCTGTCCGGAGCCTTCTTACGTCTGCCATTGATTTATTTTATCCCGTTGAAATTCAAAAGTCAAGCCATATTATTACCAGTCAAAGTGCAATTAAAATTTAATACGGTTACGAAACTCGAAAAAAATATACAGATGAAGAGATTCGCTCTATCTTTTTGTTAAGCTCATATTTTTTGAAACTCCCTCTACCTGTTTTTCTGAAAAAATCAAAATAATCACTTGACATCATCTCCGATTTAACGTAGATATTATATAATACAGTTCATTATTGGGGCATAAGAGTGAAAGGAGGGGTTCATGTTATAGAGGATCATTGCCGTTCTTACAGATGAATTTTTTAGATATTCTTAAAAAGAAAGGAGCAAAAGATGAAAACTATCAGGACGATAGTGATAATATTGGCTCTGGCAGTTGGGTTGCTTTACGGGACTACGGCTGGACAGACACCACCAGTCCCCTCCCAGGAACAGCCTCAGGTTTTGACCAGCGGGCCCGTACATGAGGCTTTTGCCGAGCCGGTAACCTTGCAGAATCAGGCTGGGCTGACTGCCCCTGAGCCACCACCGCCTGATATTCAGGAAGTCCCTCCAATAGAAAGGCCAAGAGGTAATCAGTATGTCTGGGTTCCGGGATACTGGGCCTGGGATTCGGACCAAAATCATTATGTCTGGGTGAGCGGATGCTGGCGGGCTGCTCCTCCAAACATGTCCTGGGTGCCGGGTTATTGGAACCAGGTGGATGATAGCTGGGAGTGGGTAGCCGGCTGCTGGGTAGCAGCTGGAGCCAGTAACATCGACTATCTTCCAGCCCCGCCGGTTTATGAAGATGTGGAGCCACCAGGTCCTCCTCCATCCGAGAGCGACATCTGGGTTCCACCCTGCCCCTACTGGTACCAGGGCCAATATGTCGAGAGACCCGGTTACTGGCTTGCAGGGCGATCGGACTGGGTCTGGGTTCCCTCACACTATGACTGGACGCCGCGCGGCTACATCTTCTGTCCCGGGTATTGGGACTATCCTTTTGAAGACCGCGGCGTACTGTTTGCACCGGTTTACTTCAGACCGGGCGCATATCTCAGAGCTGGGTATATCTTCTCGCCCAGTTTCGTGCTAGACTTGGGCGTGGTGTCAGGCTACATGTTCACCTATCCGCGCTACTGCCATTATTTCTTCGGCGATTACTACGACGACGTTTTTCTCAGCATCGGCATTTTCCCGGAGTTCTATGTTGACCGGTATCACACCTGGTATGACCCGATCTTTATGCACGAGCGCTGGAGCCACCGGCACGAACCACGCTGGGAGGATAATGAAAGGCATGACTACGACAGTCGCCGCCTGGATAAGGAGCTTCGCCCGCCCAGAACGTATCAGGATATGGAAACCCGACAGGCGAGACTACCCGAGCAGCAGAGAAGGAACTTTCAGATGGCAGAGCCATTGACTAAATTTGAGACCAGCAGGGAGACACCGATGAGGTTCGAGCGCATGAGCCCCAGATCCCAGCAGAATGTTGCCAGACAGGGTACTGCGGTTCGATCCTTCAGCTCTAAACGTAACCGCTGGGAGTCTGCACCGGCCGGTCAGGGACAGGTCCAGCCTCCTCCGAGACAAGGAAGCCAAATTCCTCCGCCGGAACAGCCAAGAGGAAATGTCCAGAGACCTCCGGAGCAGAAAGGCCAGGCGCCTGCACCTGAGCAGCCGAGGGGAAACGTCCCGCCTGCTGAGCAAAGGGGGCAGGTCAACCAGCCGGGCCAGAACAGACCTCCTTTTGTCCCCCCGCGTGAGGTTCACAGAACCCAGCCGGAGCGGGTAAATGTTCCAGCCCCGCCAATAGTTGGCAGAAGGGGAAGCGGTCAGAACAGCCCGCCGCCTCGTCCTACTAATGAACGTGGATACCAGAGCGGGCAAAGAGGCGGAGGTAATAAAAGAGGCAGATAAGCCGGAGAATAACAATTCAATAAAGCAGATCGGGCTGTCCCGTTAAAAAGGGACAGCCCGACATTTTTTTTCTTAACCTTTTTGGGTTGTGTCAGGAGCTGCTCCTGACACAAAAGCGGCCCCGTCAGGTCTATGACCTGACGGAACAAAAAGATATTTTTAATCTTTTTTTCTTTGAACCTTTGAGCGATTGAACTTTTGACCCTTTATTTAGAATCCTAAAGAATTTCTTAACCTCTCAAAAAAATCCTTATCCCCTTTTGGCGGTTTGAGTCCTGATTTTTCAGCCAGCTCTTTTAACAGTCGTTTCTCTTCTGAGGAAAGCGAGGAAGGTATCCAGACCAGGACTCTGACTATCTGGTCCCCCCTGCCGTAGGAATGAAGATGAGGAATCCCTTTGCCTCTTAACCGGAAAAGCTTGCCGGACTGGGTGCCTGAGGGGACTTTCAGATTTACCTTGCCCTCTAAAGTAGGAACCTCGACTTCAGTCCCCAATGCCGCCTGGGGAAAGCTTATTGCCAGCTCGTAAATCAAATCATCCTCATGCCGGGTAAAATATGGATGCTCCTGTTCCTCGATGAAAACCAGAACGTCGCCTGGGGGACCACCTCTTTTGCCATAATTTGCTGCCCCGCGCAAAGGGATATAATTTCCTGTTGTAACTCCTGCTGGAACCTTCACGTTTATAGTGCTCTCGCCCCGGACCCTGCCTTCTCCCCCGCAAACCGGGCAGGCTTTTTCGATTACTTCGCCTGAGCCTCCGCACAGGTTACAGGTGGTAACCACGATCGACTGGCCAAAAAAGGAGCGGGAAACCTTTCTCACTTCTCCTGTTCCGTGGCAATTGGGACAGGTTCTTTTGGAAGTCCCTTTTTCTGCACCGGTCCCGTCACAGGCAGAACATCTTATCTGTCTTTTCAATTTGATGGTCTTCTCCACTCCTGTAGCTATTTCCTCCAGGCTTAATCTGAGCTTTATCTGTAAGTCCTCTCCTTTGGATGGTCCCCTTCTGCCTCTGGTTGCCCTTCTTTCACCGAAAATGTCGAAATCCTCAAACCCACCCCCTCCACCGAAATCCCGCATAAAGGCTCTGAGAGCATCTCCTAAATCGAAAGAACCAAAATCAAATCCCTGGAAACCTTCTCCGGCTCCGGCGCCCACACCTGCATGTCCTAACTGGTCGTATCTTGTCCGCTTGTCGGGATCTTTGAGCACCTCATACGCCTCGGTCGCTTCCTTGAACTTCTCCTCCGCCTCTTTATTGCCCGGGTTTCTGTCAGGGTGATATTGCAAAGCCAGCTTGCGATAGGCTTTTTTTACGTCCTCTTCGGTGGCATTCTTCTCCACCCCTAAAACCTCGTAATAGTCTCTTTTAGCCATATTCTTATTTTAGTTTACGCTTATATCCTTTTTAGATTCTAATATATATTTAAACTCGATACTGTCAACTCTTAAGTAGTTACCTGAAGAAGACTGAAAAATATCTTGACTTTAGGGTCACAGAACAATAAAATATTTAGTATTTTAAAGACTAACACTTATGAAAGCTGCTATTTTCCAGGGTCCGGGCAAAATCGAGGTGAGGGAAGTGCCGGATCCGGTCATCCAAAATCCAGATGAAGCCATTGTAAAAGTCACCTATAGCTGTATTTGCGGATCAGACTTATGGTACTGGCGTGGTCTCACTCCGCTTGATCCAGGCTATCGGATTGGTCACGAATTTATGGGAATCGTGGAAGAAGTGGGGGATGGAGTAAAAAAGATAAAAGTCGACGATCTGGTGATAGCGCCCTTTGTCGTTTCGGACGGCACATGTCCAGAATGCAGTGTCGGAGAAACCAGGTTTTGTCGCAATGGAAGATTTTGGGGTACTGGCGGATATGACGGAGGACAAGGAGAAAAAGTGCGTGTTCCTATGGCTGACGGCACGTTGTTTCCAGTACCCGAAGATAAAGTGAAGGATGATCACATGATGCGGGCACTTTTGCCGCTCTCTGACGTGCTATCTACTGGTCACCATGTTGCTGTGGATGCCAGAGTTAAGAAAGATTCTACTGTAGCAGTTGTTGGTGATGGAGCTGTCGGATTATGTGCGGTTGCAGCAAGCAAGCGTTTAGGTGCATCGAGAATTTTTCTGGTCAGTACGCACGAAGACCGGATAGCCCTGGGAAAGCAATTTGGTGCTACGGATATAATTGCGGCGCGTGGAGTTGAAGCGATTAAACAGATCAAGGCTGCTACGGGGGATCTTGGCGTGGATTCAGCACTTGAATGCGTTGGCACCCCTG
>DATKKH010000087.1:0-12401 GCA_035543035.1 Terriglobales bacterium
GTTTTACGGACTTTATTCCTTGTCCGGCAGGGCAGCAGCTATTATAGGACCTCTTCTCTGGGGAGGAGCCGTTCTTTATTTAAGGAAGGATAATCCCCTGGTCAGAGGATTAGTAAGTTTCCTTGAAAGCATCGGTTTCACTTTTTCGGATAAGGTTCTGGATACGATCCAGTATCGCTTCGGAATTTTTGTTCTGGTCCTCTTAATGATTATAGGACTGCTGATTTTTATCAAAGTCCCGGATAAGAAAATGGAAGATTATGAATTGGTAGCGAAATGACATGACATTGCGAGGCGTCGACGCATGAGACGACGCAGCAATCTGCTTAAAGGTGGAAGGATTGCTTCGCCCGCAGGGCTCGCAATGACTGTACAAGGAGGAAATCGCGTAAGGGTGGAGCTTGCCTCCACCCTCATAAATTGAGGAGGAAAGTTGAAGAACTGGAATGAGGCGGTAGGAGCAATACATATACATTCTTCTGATTCAGATGGAACCAAGTCTGTTCCGGAGATAGCAAAGATCGGTGATAGAATGGGGCTTGACTTCCTAATTTTTTCGGACCATATGACTCTCAAATCATATCAAGCTGGATTGGAAGGTCTATATGGAAAAACACTTGCCATAATCGGCTATGAGATTCACGATAAAGAGAACAAAAATCATTATCTGGCTTTGAATTTAAAGGAGACCCTGCCATTCGGACTGACGCCTTTAGAATATGTCCGGAAGGTCAAAGAAAAAGGCGGGATAGGGATAATTGCCCATCCAGACGAAATCAGGAAGGATTTGCCCAAATATCCAGCCTATCCCTGGGCCGAATGGAATGCTCAGGAATTTAACGGAATCGAGATCTGGAACCAGATGTCCGAATGGATGGAGAAACTGACCAGGTTCAACCAGGTAAAAATGCTTTTCTCTCCCCGCAAATCTCTGGATAGCCCAACTGAAAGAATCCTGAGCAAATGGGATGAGCTGAATCTCAAAAGGAAGATCTGCGGCATTGGCGCAGTCGATGCTCATGCACATCCTTACAAATTAGGTCCATTGAAGCTGACAATTTTCCCCTATGAAGTCCAGTTCAAATCTATAAGAACGCATCTGATCCTGGACGAGCCCTTATCATCAGATTTCGAAAAGGGAAAAGCCCAGATATTTTCTGCGCTTTTAAATTGTAATGTATTTGCCTCTAATTACAGAAGGGGAGAGGCAAAAGGATTTCTCTTTTTTGCTGAAGGCAAAAGATGTTCTGCCCGTATGGGTGAAGAAATACATTTGGAGGAATCGCCGGAATTGTTCATAAAGACTCCGGATAAGGCCGAGATCAGACTAATTCATAATGGCAGGCTGATTATCAAGATAAAGGGAAAGGAATTAGCCTATCGTCCGGAGGAAAAGGGAATATATAGAGTCGAAGCCTTCAAAGGCGATAAGGGCTGGATTTTCTCGAATCATATCAGGATTATCTAAGGTTGAGACTTTGCCTTTCCTTCGACAATAACAATCTCTATTAATTAGCTCGTCACATTCGTAAATATTAGTAAGCAATTCGGGTTTGATGAATCGAACCCCTACAGGAATTTGTAGGAGCTTGATTTATCAAGCCCTTTGTTTGGATTTGAAAAGATCGGGATTTATATTAAATTGAACCTGTTGAGATATTTTGCCGATAAATTAAGGAAGGCGGGACTTTTTTCGGCAAACAGACATTCCTGTCTGTTTCTGATGGTCAGAGAGCAAAGCCTGGCGTAGCCACAAGAATATCTGACCTGCTTGATGTTATGCAGGGACAGAACATTGCTCTGACCGTCTTAAGATCGGATAAATGAAATCACATTACATAGAAATCAAGTTATTGATTTACAGAGACTTATAGCGGAGGCATAATGAAAAGGTTTAAACATGGTTTGTGGTATACGGGGCTTGTGATAGGTTTGATGTTACTATTTGGAAGTCCGAGACTCAGTTACGGGCGTGATAAGGGGACTGTCGAGTTGGTTGAGGATGCTTATAAAAACGGAGAAATTGATTACGAAACCAGTTTGATCTACAAGGTTCAGACTATTCACCATTTAGATAGAATTCCCGCCAAATACAGGGCAAAAGTGGAGACCATTCAAAAAAGCGCCACACCAATTCTTTTGGAAGTCAAAAAGGGCTGGCTAAGCCTCTCTCCGCAGACCCGGGCGACTTTAAAAACTCTTTTAACCAGACCAGCCGGGCCTTTTTCATATAACAGTCCTGAAGGGCATTTCAAAATTCATTATGATACCACCGGTGTGGATGGAGTTCCTACTGCCGACTCCAATAGTAACGGTATCCCAGATTATGTGGAGAATTTAGCCCATTATGCGGACAGTTCTTACCGGACCGAGATAACCTACTTAGGATATAGAATCCCGCCCTCAGATGGTTCTAATGGCGGGGACAGCAAATACGATATCTACACAGAAGATATGCCTTACTACGGCTATACCATGCCTGAGGATCCGGGACCCCAGCCCTGGAACGATTACACCAGCTATATTTCGGTTCACAATAACTTCATCGGCTTCCCGCCAAATACTGACCCGGAGGGGAATCAAAAAGGGGCGATGAAAGTTACAGTGGCTCATGAGTATTTCCACGCAGTTCAGTTTGCCTATGACGTGGATGAGGCAGAATGGTTTATGGAGCTCTCTTCCACCTGGATGGAGACGATCGCTTATCATACGGTAAACGATAACTATAATTATTTACCCTATTTCTTTAATTATCCGGATGTTTCCTTGCAGGCAACCACGATCCGCGAATATGCCGCTTTTATCTGGAATATGTATCTTTCTGTAAATTTCGGTAACGATATAATAAAGGACATCTGGGAGAGATGTATAACCGGCTCAGCAATCGTCGAGATAGACAATGCTCTCACCGCGCGGATAAGCAGCCGTGATAAAGCATTCAAGGAATTCACTGTATGGAATTATATCACCGGGGCAAGAAATGACGGACTGCACTTTCCGGATGCAGGTAATTATCCTTTAATAAAGCTGATGAGAACCCATTCTACCTATCCCGTGACCAATAACACCTCCAGCATGACACCGGACAATTTATCGGCTAACTACATCCAGTTTAATCCGACTGGAAATCCTGTAGATTTGAATATAAAGTTCAATGGTCAGACCGGCTATCTCTGGGCACTCAAGGCCTTAGGGGTCAAAATAAATGGAACCTACAGTTATGCGGAATTCGAGATTCCTCTGGATGACACCGGATACGGTGAAGGATCGATTCCTAATCTGGAAAACTATAACTATGTGATATTAATACCCAGCGTGCTTTCTACCTCCGGCACCAATCTTAATTACACTTATTCGGCCTGGCTCACCCCTTCTGATACGGTTCATAAAGTTGACGTCACCTCCAGCTCGGACAAGCAGATAATCAATGCCAGCACTGACACCTCCTATTTTTATGTTCAGAATACCGGATTAGTCACCGATACTTTTTCTTTAGTGACTTTGGACAAAAAAGGCTGGCTGCAGAATCCAGTCTCTTTTCTGGATACCCTGGCTCCGGGGGAAGCAGATACCGTGATGGCTGTTTCCAAAGTCCCTTATAATGCTCTGGTTGGCACTGCAGATACTTTGAGGCTGACCTCCGGTTCGCTTTCCAACCCGCTGGTTAGAGATTCTTCCAATCTTATTTTGACCATAGTCGCTATAAGGGGGGATGCTAATAACGATGGTAATGTTACTGTGGCGGATGCTGTTTTCCTGATAGCTTATCTATTCAAGGGCGGACGACTACCTCAGCATATTGGAACTGGTGACACAAACTGCGATGGGGAGATCACTGTCGCTGATGTAATTTACCTGGTAAATTATTTATTCAAATCAGGACCTCCGCCTTGTTTCAGCGGGTAAGTTTGTCTAGAATATTCGGTGTCTCTGGTTATTGCTCGGTAGGCACCATTCTGGTGCATACCGAGTTTTTCATTTGGTCGATGAAGTCCTGCCTTTGGCGAGAGTTCCCCTCCGGTTCAGAATGATCGTCTATGTATTCCTTTCTGAATTTTCTCACATGCTTATCCGGTCTCCAGGCAGGGGAGAGGATATTGGTTCTTTTGACCTTATCCAAAAGCCTGCCCCAGGTAAGGGTAAATTCTCCATAGCGGTCATTTACCTCATCCATAGCTTCCAGGAGCATCTGTTCTCTCCATTCTTTTCTGAATAAAGAAAGCTGGCCTATCCCTTTTATCAGATTAGAAACGCTTACCCCAACCAGCCTGACTCCTGATGCCTCGACGCTTACCTGCTCTAACAGGGAAAGGGCGGTCTGGTAGATTTCCCTGGCATCATCTATGAATTCCTTTATGGTTTTTTGCTGGGAGAAATGGGAGAAATCCGGGAAGCGGATTACCAGGGAAACGGTTTTCCCCTTGTAATGTTTTCTTCTCAATCTTCTGGCTACCTGTTCGGACAAGCTCAGAAGATAGTTTTTCGCCACCTCCCGGTTATGGGTATCCTTAGGCAAGGTGATGGAATGTCCGACCGATTTGACTTTTTCCTCGTCCTCTTTTGCTCCGGATTCGGTTAAAAGCACCGGCCCTTCGTCTAAACCCAGAGCCATGCGGTGTAAATATGTACCGATCTTGCCGAATCTATCTTCCAAAAGCTCTACTGGATAACGGGATAGTCCTCCGCAGGTGCGGATTCCTAATTTGTTCAGGTAAAGAGTTAATTTTGGCCCTATCCCGCAGATTTCCGAGATAGGCAGATCTTCCAGAAAATGGAGAACCTCTTCGTCTTTTAACCAGAACAACCCGTCCGGTTTTCTTATATCCGAGGCTAACTTGGCTAAGAGCTTGGTGGAAGCAATCCCGACTGAACAGGTTAATCCTATTTCCTCTCTTATTCGTTTTTTGAGTTTCTCAGCTAACTGAAGCGGAGTTCCGAATAATCTTTCAGTTCCGGTTATGTCTAAGAAAGACTCGTCTATGGAGAAAACCTCGATTACGGGAGTAAATTCTTTGTAGATATTCAAAAGATTCAGCGAAACTTCTACATATTTATCCGGATCGCAGGGGAGTAAAATCCCCTGGGGACAGACTTTTTTTGCCTCCCACAGCATCATACCGGTTTTGACCCCCCAGGCTCTTGCCTCATAAGAGGAAGTGGTGACCACGCTTCTGCCATCAGGGTCTCCGCAGACCATAATCGGCTTGCCCCTTAAATAGGGATTGGCCTTCTGTTCTACAGAGGCAAAATAGGCATCCATATCCACATGCAGGATGGTTCTTTTCTTCTTTGGCTCCATACTCATTCTCCCTAACATAATATACTGCACAGATGTGCAGATGTCAAGGAAAAAAATAAATAAATGACGAATGACAAATATCGAATGCTGGATAAGATCGTAGGGCACCCGCCTGCGGCGGACAGCCTTGCTTTGTTGTGGATCGCGTAGGGGTGGAGCTTGTCTCCACCCGATTTTAGCATCGTAGGTCAAGTATGGCGCAGCCTGCTTGACACACACTGCTCCCGCTTTTCCATAAAAACCAATTGACAAACGCTAAAAAACGATTATTCTAAAGTTGAGGGAATTGAACAAAAAGAGCTTACCAGCCGCCGGAGGAATTATGAAAAAAACGCTAACATTTTTGGCTCTAATTCTTCTTTTATCTTCACCCGTCTTTGCCAAGATTTATCAGGTTCCATCAGCCTTCATAGCCACCATTCAGGGGGGAATAAACGTCGCCAAAAACGGGGATACGGTTCTGGTTATGCCAGGGACTTATTATGAGAACATAAATTTCAAAGGGGAAAATATCTTAGTCGCAAGCAACTTCATTTTCGATCATGACAACAGTACAATTTTGAAAACTGTTATCGATGGACAAAACAAAGCTTCAGTTGTCACTTTTCACTCCGGAGAAGATTCTACTGCTTCAATCCAAGGTTTTACAATAACCCATGGGCATAATGATATGGGTGGAGGAATTTACTCTTACGGCTCATCTCCAAAAATAGCATATAATGTCATCACACAAAATGTCACAACTCCGTTATATTCATCTTCTTCAGGTGCTTTTGGTGGCGGCATCTATTGTCGCATCGGTTCAGTCATAATTGAAAACAATTCAATTGTCAACAATTTATGCAAGCCAGGGAGTGAAGGTGTAGGTTCAGGTGCAGGAATCTTTTGTGTAGGTAAGAAAGCTCCAGTCATTAGATATAATCTGATTGATTCAAATATAGCTCTGAGTAGCCCAGTTTATAAAGGGATTGGAGGGGGAATTGCTCTTGGAGACTCCTCGGGACAAGCTTCAATTTATAACAATACTATTACCAACAACCGGGCCGAGGGTGGTGGAGGCATCTATAATATCAGCTTTGCACCAGGAGCAAGAATTTTCAATAACATAATAGCTTTCAATTCATCTGGAATTACGGCCCCAGATATGTGGCAGCTTCCCTTCAGACCAGTTGTATCTTATAATAACTTCTGGGAAAACACCGATGGCGATCTTGAGGCTTTCCCCTCAGAGGTTGGCGACACCTCCTGGGGATTTAACAGGAACGGAGTGCCCTGCGATAGCTTCCGTAATATCATCCGTGATCCGCTTTTCGTGGATACTGCTAATTTCGATTTTCATCTTCTGTCATACTCTCCCTGTATCGATGCAGGTGACCCTGATTCACCTTTGGACCTTGACAGCACAATTGCGGATATCGGAGCGTTTTATTATCCTCATACACCGACCTTTGTGAGAGAGGATGACCAGAATTCACTGCAGCGATTTGAGCTGTCCCAGAATTTCCCAAATCCCTTTAATCCATCCACCACCATACCATACCGAGCAGGGAGCAGGGAGGTTAAAGCAGGTAGCCCCATCCACACCACCCTCAAGATTTATAACATTCTTGGGCAGTTGGTGAGGACTTTAGTGGATGAGGTAAAAATACCGGGAAGTTACGAAGTTACCTGGAACGGAAAGGACAATTCGGGAAAAGAAATCGCAAGCGGTACTTATTTTTATCAGCTTAAAACAGGAAGCGTTACTGCTACGAAAAAAATGATTTTGTTGAGATAATCGTTTTTTTTGGGGTGAGTGTCTTTTATCCATATCGTTCCGAAATTGACGAAATTTCGCCCAGGGGAGTTTTTTTGCCGAAAAGTGAGATTAATGTTGACTTTTGTTGTCCTGTTTATTTAATATCATTTTAAATCAAACAAACATACAACTCATCATACGGAGGTGAAGAGGTGAAACTTACTATCAGCGTGATTAAGGCAGACATAGGCAGTATAGGCGGGCATATAAAGCCTAGCCAGAGGCTAAAAGATTCAGTCAATGATTTTGTCCAGGAAAACGGTTTGAAAAAAGGGCTGGTTATTGATAGCTATATAAGCTCAACCGGGGACGACATAGCAATTCTAATGACTCATACCAGGGGGAAAACAAATCACGAAATTCATAAATTGGCCTGGGATTCGTTTGTATCCGGAACTGCTATTGCAAAAAAGCAAGGGCTGTATGGAGCAGGACAGGACCTACTGAAAGATGCTTTTTCCGGAAACGTCAGAGGTATGGGGCCGGCAGTGGCTGAGTTAGAAATAGAGGAAAGGCCGAATGAATCTTTCCTTTTCTTTGCCGCAGATAAAACCGATCCAGGTGCTTACAACCTGCCGCTTTATTTGAGCTTTGCTGATCCAATGCACAATGCGGGGCTTTTGCTTTCTCCTGGCATGAGCAAGGGGTTTAAATTCACGATTATGGACGTCGAGCATGTAGATGCCGACAGGGTAATCGAGCTTTCAGCACCTGAAAATCTTTACGATATAGCCGCGCTCCTGAGAGATAATCAGAGATTTGTAATTGAATCTATTCATTGCAGAAACAGCGGTGAACAGTCAGCTGCGGTAAGCACCACCAGATTACATAATATCGCAGGGAAATATACCGGCAAGGACGATCCGGTTTGCCTGGTCAGAGTCCAGGGAAGCTTCCCTGCTACCGGTGAGGTGCTTTCGCCATATGGTATAGGTCATTACGTGGCGGGATTTATGCGGGGAAGCCACACAGGTCCCTTAATGCCGGTAAAAGCCAATTCCCCGATTTCATTCTTTGACGGTCCGCCGGTCGTATCTGCTCAAGCCTTTTCAATGAGAGAAGGCGTTCTGACCGAACCGGCAGATGCTTTCGACCAGCCATTCTGGGATTATGTCAGGAATATAGTCTCCCAGAAGGCTATAGATATGCGCCGCCAGGGTTTTTCCGGCTGTGCGATGCTGCCATATTCAGAGTTAGAATATGGGGGAATAGTGGAGAAACTTAAGGACCTGGATAAAAAGTTCATGGTTAGGAAATAATATTCGTGGAGACGCACAACGTGCGTCTCTGGACATAGTATACAGGTCAGTAGCATGTAGGTCAAGCATGTCCCCTACGGGGATTGCTTGACAAACCTAATAGCTTGACAATTCTTATGTCGACCAGTCCTTCTGACATAATTGACCTACATTATCTGATTCGTAGACCCGACTTGCCCTCAAGTCGGGTTAGCTAATGACCTAGAAAATTATACTTGACACTAATCTGGATAAATTATATATAGATAACGTTTAAGCGGGTGTAATTCAGCGGTAGAATGCAAGCTTCCCAAGCTTGACGTCGAGGGTTCAACTCCCTTCGCCCGCTTTTTTTATTTGCTTCTCTGCGTATCTGCTTCAGGAGAATACGTGAAGATTAAATCAGTAGAAAAAGGAAGCCTGGCAGAAAGTCATTCCATCAGCCCTGGAGAAGAAATCGTTAGGATAAACGACTTACCTATCAATGACTTCATCGATTACAAATTTCAATCCAGCGATGAGAAACTCAATCTCCGGATTAGAGACAAATCGGGCAGAATAAGAAAAATCCGGATTGTCAAAAAGCCGGATCAGGACCTGGGCATAACTTTCGAGGAAAAAAGATATAGAGGATGCGGCAATAAATGTATTTTCTGTTTTGTTCACCAGCAGCCTAAAGGTTTGAGGAAATCGCTTTATTTTAAAGATGAGGACTATCGTCTGTCTTTTCTGCACGGGAATTTCATCACCCTGACTAATCTGTCTGAAAATGATATCCAGAGAATAATCGATCAAAGATTAAGCCCCTTGTATATCTCAGTGCATACAACGGATGAATCTCTCAGGAGACAAATACTGGACAATCCAAAAACTCCGGATATTTTGCCCTTAATCCGCAGATTAGTCGGGAACAGAATTGAGCTGCATACCCAGGTGGTCCTGTGCCCGGGAATCAACGACGAAGTCTATCTGGAGAAGACAGTTTACGATCTCTCGACATTTTTCCCCCAGATAAAATCGTTAGCTGTAGTGCCAGTTGGGCTGACCAGATTCAGAGAGAAATTGCCCCGATTAAAATCGATAAACAAAGAATATTCAAGAAAGCTCATAAAATCAATAGACTGCTGGCAAACTTATTTCTGGAAAAAATATAAATCTCGTTTCGTTTATGCTGCGGATGAATTTTATCTTTTGGCCGGGCTTGACATCCCTCCAAGAAAATATTATGATGAATTTTACCAGATCGAAAACGGCGTCGGGATGGTAAGGGAATTTTTAGATAATTTTCAAAGGAAACAGAGAACACTACCTCATCATCTTAAATCAAAATCCAGTTTGACTCTAATAACCGGTATGCTTGCGAATAAGTTTTTGAGGGATGATATCCTTTACAATTTGAAAAGGATTAAAAACCTTGACATCAATGTGATTCCCGTCAAAAATGACTTTTTTGGAAAGAGCGTTACGGTTAGCGGGCTGTTGACTGGAAAAGACATTCTCAAAAGCTTGAAAAAATCAAAATATGCGGAAACGGTCATGCTTCCACCTAATTGCCTTAATACGGACGGGCTTTTCTTGGACGAGTTGAAGCCATCAGATTTAGAAAATGAATTGAGTGTGAAAGTTGTAACTGGTTCTTATGATATGGTCGGGTCTTTAAAAAAGATATTTCGACGTCGAAGCATTGGAGGGTAAACCTTTAGGTTTACTCATGGATAAAGCTATATACTCCAAATTTCTGAGTTACTCAATATGTCTCTACCCATAGTTGCCATAATCGGTCGACCTAATGTAGGAAAATCGACTCTTTTTAATAGACTGCTGAAAAAAAGACTTGCGGTAGTGGATGGCCGACCTGGCGTCACCAGAGACAGAAATTACTCCATCTGTAATTGGAACGGCAAAAGTTTCTATCTGGTCGATACCGGAGGATTATTACCCTCTACCAAAAATGAACTTGAAAGACAGGTCAAAGCCCAGGCTGAAAGCGCTATCGAGGAGGCGGATTTTATTTTATTCCTGATTGATAACAAAGTGGGAGCTCAGGATGTGGATTTCGAAATCGCAAAAAAGCTGAAAAGGATAAACAAAAAGGTTTTTCTAATAGCTAATAAAGTAGATAATGAAAAAGAAGAGCTGGAGACTTATTCTCTGAAAAGACTTGGTTTGGGCGATCCTTATCCGGTTTCTGCCACCAGCGGGAGAAATGCAACCGAGCTTCTGGATGAAATAGCTAAACTTATTCCAGAAACTGTTCGGGCGGAGGAAGAAAAAGGGATTAAAGTGGCGATTGTCGGCAGGCCTAATGTAGGGAAATCTACCTTTATCAATACTCTATTAGGCGAGGAAAAATTAATCGTCAGCGAAATACCTGGCACGACCAGGGATTCAATCGACACCGGAATCAAAATCGGAGAGGATGATTTCATCTTCATCGACACTGCCGGGTTGAGAAAGAAAACCAAGATCATAGACGATCTGGAATATTATACTTCCTTGAGAAGCCTGAGGTCGATCCAGAGAGCAGATGTCTGCCTGCTTTTGACTGAGGCCCAGGAAGGGATGGTCAACCAGGATTTGAAAATTGCCCAGGAAGCAGTGGAGATGTGGAAAGGTCTGGTGATCGGGATAAATAAATGGGACCTAATCCAGAAGGAAACCAAGACGGCTGACCAGTATACCAGGTGGATAAAGTCTTATGCTCCGTTTCTGGATTTTGTGCCGGTCATCTACATCTCTTCCAAAACCGGACAGAGAGTAGAGAAGACGATTGAGCTGGTCAAAGAGGTCTATCTGGAAATGAAAAAAAGGATAGAGACCAGCGAGCTGAACCAGAAAATGGAGCCGGAAATCAAAAGACAGCCGCCCCCATCGGTCAAGGGAAAATATGTCAAGCTATATTACTGCACGCAGACGGAGGTTGAGCCGCCTACCTTTGTCTTTTTCTGTAACTATCCGGAGCACCTGAAAAAACCTTATCTGAAGTTCCTGCAGAACAAAATCAGGGAGCATTTCGGTTTCAAAGGATGCCCTGTAAAGATAAAGATTAATAAAAGAGAATAAGATGTAGATGTAGTTGCTCGATTTATCAAGCATTATCGTAGTGCGACCCTTTAGGGTCGCCAGGGAAAGCCAATGCCAGCTCCCCAGTTCCTTTCAGAAAAAATAAAGGTTACTCTAGACAAAGCCAAAAGAGTTCCAGCTTCATTTGTCTGGAACAAGAAAGAGTTCAAAATAAACGAAGTAATCGCCGTCTGGCACGACTGGGGATTTTCCGAGGGCGCACCCAAAGGCAGAAACTGGAGGCTCAGGCATCACCGCAATTATTACCGGGTCCAGACGACCGAAGATGAAGTTTTTGAGATTTATCTGGACCGGAAAAGCAAAAAAGAAGAAGGTGAGTGGTTCCTGTATCAGAAAATAAAATAAGATTTTTTGTAGGGGCACGTTGCAACGTGCCCTACGTCACTCAACAAAATCAGAATGCTTACAATTATCCTAATACTTGCACTTTCTTATCTTCTCGGTTCTATTCCTTTCGGAATTATCATCTCCAGACTCTGGAAAGGAATCGACATCCGTGAGCACGGCTCGAAAAATCCCGGTGCTACCAATGTTTACCGTGTTCTGGGACCAGTTCCCGCTATAATTGTCCTGGCTCTCGATGTCGGTAAAGGTCTTGTTGCCACGCTCTGGCTGAGTCGAATATCTATAGGGCAGCCGATTGTTGGTCAGGTCAGTCTGATGATTCTGGCAGGCATAGCAGTAATCTTGGGTCACACTTTCCCAATCTTTGCTGGTTTCAAAGGAGGAAAGGGAGTTGCCACAGGTCTGGGAGTTTTGATTTCTCTGGCTCCTTTTGAAACAATTTTGGCTTTGTTAATCTTTCTGATAATTGTTGGAATCACCCGTTACGTCTCCCTGGGCTCGTTATCCTTAGCCACATTTATACTCCTTGCCTTAGCTTTTGAAAAATATTATCTTCATAAACCGATTTCGCTTGTTCTACTTGTAATGGTTCTGATATTAACGATTTTTATTTTTTACACGCATCGCTCAAATATCA
>DATKKH010000088.1:0-18695 GCA_035543035.1 Terriglobales bacterium
AAACCAAACAAGAAAAATTTGCTTTTTATAGGATGACTTAACAAAATAAAAGGTCAGGAGCATAAAGCTCCTGACCTACTTACATACAAAACAACCTAAATACTACTTTTTCCCTCTTGTATGTCCCACAATCCAATCCCCAATAATCGTCAGGGCGGCTGGTGAAATGGTCTCCTCGATTTTGGCATACTCTGTGGGTGATCCGGTCGTGGCTGTCTGGAAGAGGTGATTCAATCCGGGCAATTCTTTTATGGTATAATCTTTGTTGCCTCCGGCTTTCAAAGCCTCCTCAATAGCAGGAAGATTTTCCTTAGGCGGCACCTGCATGTCCTTTTCTCCATTAATTGCTAAAACCGGGCATTTCACTTTCATCAATGCCGGCTTGGGATCATAAGTCAGAAAGAATCTCAGCCAGGGTGATAACATCTGCTTGATAGTCATATCCACCATCTCCGGCGAATAACCCATATCCTGTTTCTCTTTGTCACTCATCTTGGCTATAGCATCGTTGAGGACCAGCCTTAATTTCTTGTCGATGGATGCGGAATCCTGGTTCTCTTTCACTACTGCGAACATCTGCTCTTTAAGTTTGCGGTCTCTGGCTATAACCTCATCGCTTGTTCCGGAGGCCTTCTCGATCAGAGCGCTCTGTAAATAGAGAATTTGTTCGCCGGTCAAACCCGTTCCCGCCATCAACACGATGAAGGATACATCTGGTGATTTAGTCGCTACCATCGGTGCAATTATGCCACCTTCGCTGTGGCCAAGAAGCCCGATCTGTTTTGGATTGATTTCCTTGAGACTTTTAAGATACTCGACTCCAGCCAGCACGTCACCTGCAAAATCCTCGGTTGTAGCTTTGGCATAACTGCCCGTAGATTTGCCTACTCCCCGATCATCCACCCGTAGGACAGCAATTCCGCGACGCGTCAGGTAATCTGCCAAGACCAGAAAGGGACGATGTCCGAATACCGTTTCGTTCCGGTCTTCAGGTCCTGAACCGGTTATGAGCAGAACCACCGGGAAAGGTCCACCAGACTTAGGCAGGGTCAAGGTGCCTGCAAGTTCAATCCCCGCCTTTTTATTCTCGTAAACGACTTCCTTTTCGTCATAGGGATAAGGCTGCTTAGGCTCCTGGGGACGTGCAGCCTCAGGCACTTTATCCGTTCGCTTCAGCGTAAGTGGTAATGACATTCCGCCCTGGCTCCACTGTCCCTCAATGGTCAAATCATCCTTCATATCCCCTTCGAAACCCCCGGCAATCGCTTTCAGGCTCAGACTCAAATGTCCGTTCTGGAAAACGACTTCATCCACGGGTATATCCTTTGCTCCCTGGTCCGGACTATCCATAGTAGCCGTTAGTTTCCCCTCCGGGCTTTTCACGATCTTGAAAACGACTCTCAGTTCCGTGCCGGAAAAGCTTAAGGTGCCCAGCCAGTTTCCCTCGGCATTCTGATCTGCGTAAGATAACGAGAAACCTACAAACAGCAGGATTAGAAGCAGCAGCGCCCTAATCATTGTTCTGTTTTTCATACTAATCTCCTTTCGTTGGTGAGAATATGCATAAGATGTCTCCTTTCGTCAAGATATTCTTTGATCTATCTGGGATCTTACGGAAAAGTAGGGAGAAGAATTTTGTTAGTTCAATAATCCTGATGTTTAAGTGAACATTATAATTTCAGGACGTAGTGAGATGAAAATTATTTTAAGAAACAGTTTTATGCGGTAACAATCCGATTTTTAGGAATTTCGATCTTCCTCAGATGCTCTGCAGCATCCTCAGGAGGGACCGTGTTGATGTAGATACTCGTTCCCATTTCAAAACCTGCTGGAGTGGTCAGACGCGGGACTATTTCCAGATGCCAGTGAAAATTATCCAGCTCGTCGGAATCGCAAGTTGCCGTCAACAGCGTGTAATTGTAAGGGGGATCGGAAAGACAAAGGTATAGGCGCAGCAGAGTCTCTTTAAGGATCTGTGCAAATTCGGTAACTTCGAATCTGGACATCCTGGCGAAACAGGACCTGTGTTTCCTGGGAATAATCCAGGTTTCAAAAGGCGAGCGGGAAGCAAAGGGAGTACAGGCAATGAACCCTCCGTTCTCAGTGATCAGACGTTCACCGGTTGCCATCTCGTTCTCTGCTATGTGACAGTAAACGCACTTATCTCTGTACTCTTTATACTGCTCCACACCTTTTATTTTCGACCATACTTTTTGTGGAATAACCGGCGTGGCTACGATCTGGGAATGAGAATGAACCAGGGAGCAGCCGGCTTCTTCCCCGTGGTTTTTGAAAACCAGGATATATTTCAGGCGCGGGTCTTCCCTTAGAGAATTATAACGATCGCAATAAGCCCAGATGATCTCTTCGACTTCCTTTTCTTCCATAGTCGGTATGGTTTTTCCATGGTTGGGAGTCTCGATCACGACCTCATGCGCTCCCACGCCATTCATAACGTCATATATACCTGAATCGTTGCGGTTAAGCTCCCCCGCCCTGTCCAGGGCAGCAAATTTGTTGGGAATAACTCTTACCTGCCAGCCGCGCGTGTTGGGCTCTGTTCCCCGGTCACGATAAGCCAATATTTCCGGAGGAGTGAGCGATTCGTTTCCGTAACAAAAGGGGCATTTAGCATCATGCTCCTTTAGCTGACGAATCGTCGTTCCTTTCCTGAAATCCGAAGGTCTTTTTGCTCTCTCTTTAGCTAAAACGACCCATTCTCTGGTTACAATGTCTTTTCTTAACTCAGGCATTATGCTCCTCCTCTACCTGGACTATGTATACTTTTTTAATCTAATCGGCTAATAATAGCAACCTCTTCACCCTGCTATCTCCGGAGAATGCTAAAAAAAGGAGGTCAGGTGTCCTGAGACACCTGACCTACCTCTACTCAGTATCTGCTGTCTCCTGATCTACTATTTGTATTTTACCCCTAACTGGTCGAATAAAAATGCGAAAATGTTCGCCTGCTGTTCGATCTGTTCGCTCAGCGCCGTGCCGATTCCGTGCCCGGAGATGGAACTGGTGCGCAAAAGTATGGGTTTCTTTGAGCTGGAAGCTGCCTGCAGGCGGGCAATCATCTTTCTGGAGTGAGCCGGGTTCACGCGCGCATCATGTTCCCCGGTATAGAAAAAAATGGCTGGATAGGCCGTTCCATCCTTCACGTGGTGATAAGGTGAATAAGCATAGAGTGCCTTGAACTGATCCGGGTTTTTTACTGAGCCGTACTCGGTCACGTTGAAAGAGCCGTTGGGATCCAGCTCCACCCGAAGCATATCGTAAATCCCGGCACGCGAAACCACCGCCCGGAAAAGCTCCGGATGCTGGGTTAAAGCAGCACCCATCAAGAGACCTCCGTTGCTTCCCCCCTCTATCGCCAGTTTGGAGGGATTAGTATAATTTTGATCTATAAGATACTGGGCGCAGGCAATGAAATCGTCGAAAACGTTCTGCTTTTTGGTCCGATTTCCTGCCTTGTGCCATTCCTCGCCATATTCGCCTCCGCCTCGTAAATTGGCTATGACAAAGACTCCTCCCTGGTCCAGCCATATCCTGAGATTTGCATCAAAGCTGGGACCCTGGCTGATTCCATAGCCACCATAGCCTGTGAGAAGAGTCGGGTTCTGGCCATCGAGTCTGGTTCCCTTTCGATACATAATGTTTAAGGGGATTTGAGTGCCATCTTTTGAAACCGCAAATACACGTATTACCTCAGCATCCTTGAAGTTTATCGGCGAGGTTACAAAGAAAGGGGTACGTTTGATTACACCAGCAGAGGGGTCGTACCTGAACCAGGCAGGCGGATCAACGAAACTTGTGTTGTTGAAAAGAATTTCATCTTCTGAAATACCCAGAATCTGGTAAACAGAGGAAACCGGTTCTATCGGCACTGACTCATGTTGTTTCCCCTTATGGTCGAATACCCGGATCTGAGAAGGACCTCCAATCTGGTCAACCACGTATAACCGGTTCACAGTTGGTTCGAAGCTCCTGATGGTAACTTCGCTCTGTTCAACGACTGTGACCGCCTTCTTCAAGTCAGGCGTGGACAGACGTATACGGATGATTTTGCCTCGAGGCGCGCCATTTAAAGACAGCATATACAAGCTGCTGTCCGGACCAAACTCAACTTGAGTTATCTTGTCAGAAAATTCAGCCACCTGTGTCCATTTACCCGATTTATCCATCAGGTAATGAGAAAATTCTCCACCGTCTCCGTTTGCCACCCGGGCCAGGATGAAGTTTCCATACTCAGAAGTGCTGAGCCCGATTTCGGCAATACGAGGGAATTCTTTACCGATTGCGTACTTGTCATCACTGGTGGACGTGCCCAACTGATGATAATAGACCTGCTGATAGAAATCCATATCTTCGGGCGTACGCTCTCCCGCATACGGGTAGCGGGTATAATAGAGACCTGAAGCATCCGAATTCCAGGCAACGCTCCCTGCTGCAGTGGCAAAGTTGACGCGGGGAATCTGATCCGGCAGCTCTTTACCAGAAGCGACCTCATAAATGTGAAGCGTTCCGTCCTCGCTCCCCTTTTGGGACAGGGAGACTGCAACCAGTTTCCCATCTAAGGACGGAACATAGAAATCGATTGCAGTGGTCCCGCTGGTATCCAGCACGTTCGGATCGACTATTATTTTTTCGGAGGCCAGATCATCTGGTGATTTTAGGGTGACAAGAAACGGCTGCTGTTTAGGAGGCTGGGACTTTAGCGCAAAAAGTAGTCCATGGTTGTATCTGAGTCTGAAGTAATTTGGAGATTCCTGGCTGGATATCTGCTGCAGACGTTTGTAAATCTCATCCCGGAACAGCAGATTGCTCAGAAAAGCCCTGGCGTATGCGTTTTCTTCATCGCTCCACTCACGCACAACCGGATCATCGAAGTTTTCCAACCAGCGGTAATCATCAATTACCTTTATCCCATAATACTCGTTAGTCACAGGCTTCTTGGGAGTTTCAGGGATCGGCGGCAGGTTTGCAGGCGAGCCGATAGCTGACATGCTGATAACGAGAATAACGGCGAGGAGCGGGATTGATTGAAACCCTATCATTTCCTCGATAACCATCTTATTCCTCCTTGTCCCTTCTTGTAAATCAAAGAAATTGAGCACCTGGAACCAGAAGTTCCTGGCATACAGTTGATTTACATCAAGAGTAAGAAAACAGGCAACCTTTGTCAAGATATTTTGAGTTGAGAGACTCGGGGGATGTGTGCCTCCGATACAAGACGAGCCTGGAAAAGCCATAGGTCAGGTTCTTTTGAATTATGATTTACTCTGAAACTCATCTCAGATAAAAATAAAAAAACCCCGCTTTTTCAAGCGGGGTTTAACAATGCGGCTGAATCGTTTACTGCAATTTAACTACATTTATTGCCTGGGGACCTTTGGGACCCTCTGTGGTATCGAAACTGACTGCGTCTCCCTCGTTCAGACTCTTGTAGCCCTGTGACTGAATAGCCGAATAATGGACGAATAAGTCCTTACCCCCGTCGTTAGGCTGGATAAAACCGAAACCTTTAGCCTCGTTAAACCACTTCACTTTACCTTCTGCCAATACTTTCTCACCTCCTTTCATCTGAAATAATCATAAATAAGAAAGCCACCGAAACCGTCTTGCACTGAAGGCTTCCGTGGCTAATTATCTCTTGTAAATCAATTCAAACAACAACAATAACCTCAAAAAACCTTAGAGCTTTAGATAGTATACGTAAATAAGAGTCATTTGTCAAGCGAAATCCTAAAATAAATTAAAGTATCGAAGCTGTTGAGCTACTACCTCTCCTATTCTATCGTAACATATCTAATCTGAATCTATAGGTCAAGGAACAGGTAAAGAAACTAATCAGCCGGTTATCCTGACAAAATTTAATTATGCGAAAAATTAAATATACCTTGACATCCAGGAATAAAAAGCTATATGTAAGAAAACAAAGATTCTAACCCAGAGATTAAAACTTAGAGAAAGGAGTCTTAAGGCAGATTGTTTTTTGACTAGTTCAAGCAGGACATTTATTTTTCAGAAGGAGCGTATCATCTTTGAAAGGAGAATAAGAGTATGGCTAAAGGGACAGTAAAGAGGCTGATGCGAGAAAGGGGTTTTGGATTCATCGCGGCCGAGGATGGACGGGAGATATTTTTTCACCGCTCAGAACTTGAGAACGTAGATTTTGATAAATTACAGCAGGGAGATCATCTGGAATTTAACGTATCCAAGGGGGATAAAGGTCCCAAGGCTACCGACATCAAAAAAACAGGCGAATAGAGAATTAGTTTTCCGCCACTTGGTCAGGTTGAAATTCCGGAACGGAAGGATAAAATGAGGATTCTATTGATAACTCCTTCTTTGGAGAAACAGAGGAGCCGGTTCCTGAGAACGCCTCAGCTTACCCTAGGTGTCATCTCTGCCTTGACTCCGGCTGAGATAGAGGTAGATACGGTCGACGAGGACATTGAGGAGATCAATTTTGACAAGCATTATGACCTGGTAGGAATCTCCTGTATGACCGCACTAGCTCCACGTGCTTACCAGCTCTCTTCGATTTTCCGGGAAAAGGGTGCTAAGGTGGTTTTGGGGGGGATTCATCCTACAGTTATGCCCCAGGAAGCGATCGCCCATTGCGATTGTGTGGTCATTGGTGAGGCGGAGGGATGTTGGAGCGAGCTTTTGGAAGATTTCAGACAGGATCGGTTAATGAAGTTTTACCGATCTTTCAATTTTGACTTAGCCAAATTCCCCATACCCAAGCTGAACCGCAATAACACTCCCTTTCACGTGAGCCCCATCCTCTGCACCAGAGGTTGCCCTTATGATTGCGAATTCTGTTCGGTTACCGGCCTTTATGGAAAAAAGTTGAGGCACCGTCCGATTCAAGACATAGTGAAGGAAATAGCTACCAGGGGTAGCAAAAAGTTCTTCTTTTTGGATGACAATATCATAGGGGATGTTAAATTTGCCAAAGAGTTATTCACCGCTCTTTCGGATTTGAGAATTCGCTGGGTTGGTCAGGCATCCATATCCTTGGTTAAGGATAAAGCCTTGCTGGATCTGGCGGAAAAATCTGGCTGCGCCGGTTTGTTTATCGGGATAGAGTCAGTTTCCTCTCATAATCTTAAAAGCCTCCGTAAAACTCCGGATACTGCTAAAGAATATAACCAGGCTATCAAGATCATCCAGGATCAGGGGATTGTGTTCGATGCGTCATTAGTGTTCGGGTTTGACGATGATGATAAAGGCATCTTCGAGAGGACCCTGGACTTTCTTGATAAAAACAGAGTCGCCATTGCTACTTTCAATATTTTGACCCCCTATCCGGGTACAGCCATCTTCGAGAGATTCAAGAAAGAAGGAAGGCTCTTAAGTCAGAGCTGGCAGGACTATAACCACAGAACCGTGGTTTTCAGACCAAAAAATATGAGCCCGGAAGAGTTGGCCGAAGGTTTTCTCTGGTCAGGAAGGAATTTTTATACCAAAGCTTCAATATTCAACAGATTTTTTCATAACTTAACCCATCCGCTGATCCATTTTTCTATTAACTGGGCGATTCGGAATAGTTTTCAAAATAAAAAAGTTGAAGATTTCCTGCCGCATTCCATAGCCTCGGAGGTTAAGTGCCTTGCGCGCCTGCCAAGGGAATACTCTCAGGAGCATGGGGTTCCTGACTAACAGTTCTAAGCTCTGATTCTTTTTCTCATCCAAAGACTGACCAGGAAAAGACAGCTCATTAATCCTGAGCCTAACAGAAAAACCGTTGCTGGTTCAGGGACAGGAGCAAAAGTCCTGGCAACCTGCAAAGGTGTTCCATACATCGTGCAGAGAAACGGCCGGTCGGTCCCGGAGACTAACCTGTAGTCGCCAAAATAATCCATATAGAGAGTAATGTTCTGACCTCCCGTGTAACCTCTGGTAGTAAACGAAAAACTTTTAGACTTATTCCACTGCCTGGAAGACCACCAGTCCCTCAGGAAATCTCCTGAATATAATCCAGTCCGATTTCTTGTATCCGTGGCAAGGTTGCTGCCTCCAATTGAGAAGGATACTATGTCTACCGGATTAGCCCACCCGAGATTGAACCCTATACCCAGGGTGCCGATCCCAGAAGATATTCTTTCATAAGAACCGTTTCCGCTGTATGGTCCGGTATTATATGGAAATAGATTGTCTATTCCCTCTTGATTCAAGGTGCTGTTAGCGTCCCAGGTGAAGTTGTATTGATATTGATTCCCGCCCAGATCGACACTGGAGAAAGATACCCAGGCGTCATAAAGCGTGGCATTAGAATAGGAGAACCAGCCTAATACCAAAAGAAATGCCAAAAACGAAGAAATCCTTTTCATCCATCCCTCCTCTGTAAGAAAAGTTCCGAATCAACTATCCGTAAATGAATATAGGCTTCATTCTATTACTTGTCAATCGGTTTTTATAGTAAATTTATTTAATCTAACTTAATTGAAGACTTGATAGTTCTGAAGATTATACAGGACAGGCATCCATAGACACTTGACTGATTACTTAAGTCAGTAGCCAGAGGGATCCTTACCGAATTGAGACCAATTGTCATAAACTCACCCTCTTTCCCTCTTTGATACCCCTCTCTTCTCAAGAGAGGGCGTATAGGGGGTGAGTTCATAAAATTTATCCTAAATTTAATTCCAGCAGGACTGAATCCTCTTTAAAACCGCATTTTTTATAGAACTCTCGTGCACGGGAATTGCTTTTTTCAGTGGTTACCTCGACCTCACAGCACCCAAGCTTACGGCATTTTTCGATTGCAGCCTGAAGTAGATTTTTTCCAATCCCTTTGCCTCGATGGCTCGTGGAGACAACTAATTCATCAATTAGTCCGGATGGACCCGGATGAAGTATAGTCTTTCTCACAGAGAAATTAACAAACCCAACTACTCCATCTTCATCTTTCGCTAAAAGTATATGATGAGCAGGGTCATTAATCAGAACACGGAAGTTCTGGAAAGCCTTTTCTATCTCAAAACCCTCTGTATCATCCACTGCCTCCATTAATTCCAGGAGCAAAGGCTCAATCGATGGTAAATCAGCTTCTGTTGCTGGATCAATAGAGATATTGTCTGGCACTTTTTGTTTTCTTTTCATAGAATAAAATCAGGAGTCATCGGCTCCTCACCTTCTAATCACTAATCGCCAATCACTGTTTTTCTGAGGTGGGTTACGGGACGATGTTAGAACCTGTTTTTATAGGTCAAACCTAGCTATACCCCCACCCTATTTACATTATATCTTCTTCTTATCAGGCACAGGGCGTCAGGATATTTTCAGGTTGGAAGAAGGTAACTATTTATTCGGCGTAAGGCTTCGACCCGCCGTCATTTTCTTTACTATGTCTCCTCAGTTTCCTCGCGATCCTTAAACCTGTTGTTATCAGGCTTTTCTTTCTAGGTCTGAACATTGTCTCGATTTCCTCTACCTCTTTCCCGATTTCCGCTTCGAGGGATGGAGACTTTCTGATAGCAAGCACTTGGGAGGGATAGACGCTTCTATGCCCGGTCATAAGAAAGCTGATGACGCACGCTACAGCCGCATATGGGGCTACCTTCGGTCCGAAGAGTTCCACGGCCATAATGCTTGCTGCAATCGGTGTATTTGCTGCTCCTGCCAGAAGGCTGACTAAACCAATTGCAGCAAAGGTCGCCATGTCTAAACCAAGAGTTTCGGCAAATAGAGCCCCGGAAGCAGAACCGATAAAGAATATTGGGGTTACGATTCCGCCGCTTCCACCAAAATTC
The DNA here is from genome assembly GCA_035543035.1 of Terriglobales bacterium. GTDB lineage: Bacteria > Zixibacteria > MSB-5A5 > MSB-5A5 > RBG-16-43-9 > RBG-16-43-9. The sequence goes on from DATKKH010000088.1 coordinate 9,768, forward strand.
AAAGTAATACTGGTAAAAATGGATTTCAAAATGAAGGCATACCAGATAGCTCTTCCTCCTTTCAAATAAGACTCGATCTCATCCAAGCCCAATCCAAGATAGTGCTTAGAAAAGACAAGCGTTAACCCGACCAGAACCAACCCGCCTATTATTCCCTTTAAAGGTGCCCAAAGATCAAGTTTTTTGGACAATTTTGCGCCCAGCTTTAACACCTCCACCATAAAAAATGAGCACACCCCGAAGAAAACCCCTGCCAGAACTACCTTAATAAAAAAGGATTCACTAAAAACCGGGACGAACCCGATAGTATGATGGAAATATCTAATCCCTAAAGAAGAAGATATCTGATAGCTGGTGATACCTGCAATAAAAGATGGTAAAAGCACATCGTATAAAAGGCTCCCCACAAAAAGGACTTCGACCCCGAAAATGGCTCCTGCTATCGGAGTGCCAAAGACTGAGGCGAATCCGGCGCTTATTCCACATATGACTAACTTCTTACGGTCGCTGTCATCAAACCTGAGTATGTCTGCAAAAATCGATGAAAGACCACCACCGATTTGGGCACAGGGTCCTTCTTTGCCAGCGGATCCGCCGAGAGCCAAAGTAACAACCGTGGCGACAAGCTTCACCGGCACGACTGCTACTTTTATCTTGCCTGAGTGTTTATGGACTGCTTCAATCACCTTTTCTGTTCCGTGCCCCTCAGCATCCGGAGCCAGATATTTCACTAAGACGGAGCTTAAAAATATCGCTGCGGGAAGAAGAAGGAAATAATATGGATAATTACTGCTGAGTGCAGTGCTCCAGTTCAATAATTTTAAAAATCCTGTTGTTGCTAAACCAACGATTACCCCAATTATTGTCGCCAGCACCACCCACTTTAGAACGCTGATGAAGAGAATCGTTCCTTCCGTGAATCTTTTTAGCATGATTTCATTCTTTCTCTTTAGTGCATTCGCATTCCTATCTATCCCCTTTTCAAAAGGCAGAAATATGTGAAGGAACTAATATATCGACTATTGAATCTTACGTATTCATTTTGGATTGCTCCACAGGCCGCTAAGCACATTATAAAGCCAGGCAAAAATAAGGCCACCGATGAATCCATCCGCCAATGCCCAGCCCAAGCCGATAAAGCTGCCGACAGGTGTAATCGAAAAGCCCCGATATATTCTCCCGAGCATGGTAACCTCTCCAGTCGGCCCATCAAAAACCATAACCCACCACGCCAAGGCGAATACTCCAAATCCCCATATCAAACCGCACGCTAACGCAAATGCCTTTACATTAAGCTTCATACTTGCCTCCTTTCAGGTATTTAATGTCTTATGCAAGTAAGTTTCTTTACTAGTTCATTGAATGTTATTGTCGTTTTTGTGTTCGGTATTCATGTTGAGTTCCCACTTCCAGGTCTGGATTGCGTCCGGCCCCTAGTTATTTTACCACTTTTTAAGTTACTCCCGCCCTGGTAATTGTCAAATTATTTTTAGGTTTTATGCCATCTTGTGTAGATGGGTTACGGGACAATGTTAGAACCTGTTTTATAGGTCAAACCTGACTGTACCCCCCACCCTGTTTACACTATTTCTGCTTAAGGCACAGGGCGTCAAAATATTTTCAGGTTGATCGAGCTTTAATTACACGCTAGCGATCCTCCATCTTTGAAAAGATAGTTAATCAGGTAAACTGCATCGACTATATTTACCTTGTGATCACAGTTTACATCTCCCGTCGCCAAGGGGATAGGTGCCGGACCTTTTTTAAAAAGATAATTGATCAAATAAATTATGTCCAGGACAGTTATATCGCCATCTGCATTAGCATCCCCAAACATAAAAACCTTCAAGCTCAAAACCTGAGTGTCGCTGTTCTGAGGGACACTGGCATCTTTCGCCTGTATAGTACAACTGAAAGTTCCGGTGTTCACAGGTACTCCGGAGATTATTCCGGTCAAAGAATCCAGAGTCAGGTTATATGGCAGAGTCCCGCTCCAAGTATAAGGAGGCGTTCCGCCTTTAACTATCAAGGTGTCGGTATAGGGATAATCGGCGACTGCATCTGGAAGTGAAGTGTTGAAGATATAAAGCCCGTTGCTCACGATATTTGAGTATTTCAAGATCCAGACATCCTTATCTATCACCAGAGCAGTTGGTTGGGATTGCAGGTCAAACTCAAAGTCCTGATTTCTCCGATTGTTGAAAATCACGAAGGTGGTGTCTCCAGACGCGGTGGAGATCGTAATATCCACCGGCATGGTGAACACCAGAGGCGGGGTTGATTGGATCTGGTTCAGACGCAGGTAGACCCGGTAGGTCCCTCCTAAATTTTCATACATCCAGGAAACCTGATAATTCGGCCGGTAAGTGCCGTAGATCCACTCCTGGAAAAACCAGCTTAAATCCATGCCGGAAACAGATTCGCATACTCCCTCGAAATCAGCCGTTAATGCGGTTCCATAGGCAAACCTGGGGTCTGAATAATAGGCTCGCAAGCATCTGAAGAAAGTTGAATCTCCAACCACGTGCCTAAGCATATGCAAAACCCACCCGGCTTTGTCGTACTGCAGGCTGCTGAAGATGGCATTTACGTTTGTCGTGTCCTGTACCCAGATGGTGCCGCCCCCGTCGTAATCTAAGTAACCCATATAGGTATGGTAGTAGCTGGTTCCGTAGACATGCTCAAAATAGAGCGCCTCGCAATAGGTGGCAAACCCCTCGTTCAGCCAGATATCGTGCCAGCTCCCGCAGGTGATGTAATCTCCCCACCACTGGTGCGAAAGCTCGTGCACTATGACGTATGGGTCATACCAGGAATAAAGTAAAGAGGTGCAGGTCTGGTGCTCCATCCCGCCACTCCAGGGAAAATGTGCCATTCCGTATTTTTCCTGGATAAAAGGGTATTGCCCAAAGGTCTGGGAATAAAACTCAATCGCTCCAGGTGTTATTCCATAGCTGGCTGCTGCCTGAGAGTACCATTCGGGATACACAAAATACCTGACCTCCATTGAATCAGTTGGGGAATAATGGTAGTAGTCATGAAAAATGGTGTAATTGGTCATGGCAACCGAGATCAGGTAAGTGGTGATGGGGTACTTCTCGTGCCATTTATAGGTCTTGGTCCCATTGCCGTTGTCTATTCTATCCCTTAAAACACCGTTGGAAGCGACTATCAGGTTTGAAGGGCAGGTCACATTGATATCTGCAGAATCAGCCTTATCTGAGGGATGGTCCTTGCAGGGCCACCAGGTGCGGGCATAATAAGGTTCGCTTAAAGAGGAGATGATCGGCACTTGCGGGCTTCCGTGATACCTGAAAGCAAAAGCCAGGAACCCCCCTTCTGTCGGATGACCGTGATAAAAGACTGTGAAAAGAAAATTCTCATCCAGAGCATAAGCTCTGTTCAGGGTTATGTTGATCAGATTAGATGAATGAGTGAAAGAAAGATTTGTGCCTCCTGTTTTTATGGAGTCAACCACCATATTGTCAAAAAGGTCTAAGATGACCGTGTTTAAGCTTGCCACTTTGCTTTTCCCCAGCATGGTCACTACTCCCCAGACCACCTTGGCGGTTGTGTCGATTTTCAGGTCAAGCCCATAATACAGAGCGTCGAAATCCCCCTGCCCTGCCGCAATCTTAGTCGCATAAGCCTGCCTGGCAAGACTTAAGGCTTTGGCTTTGGCCTCACCCATCATTCTGTGCCCTTCACCCGGAGGGGTAGAAAAAACAGGTGGAGTTTGAGAGGAAACCTTTTCTCTAGCTCCTTGCTGGGCAAAACTTAATCTGAGAAGAATTGATAAAAAGATGAGCACAAACCAGATGAATGATTTTTTATACACAGGCACCTCTCTTGTTGAGTTTTGTCATTCTTTCATTAAATCTAATCTTCGGGTATTTTCAATGGATAATCAACTACTGGCAGATTTTGGCAACAACCATTTCACCTCAGTGATTCAAAAGAGACAAAATCCTGATTTCTGCTCCATATTTTAATATAGCCTGATTTTAAACCCTGTCAAGGCAGAAAAGGAGAGTAATACCAAACTGGGGTAAGATCCGGGTGGGTGACGGGATTCGAACCCTTTTCGGCACCTTTTGCAACTTGTTACGAAATGGGCTATTGCAAAGTTGGACAGAAAGTTCCCCACTTTGTGATAGCCCATAATAACCCATAGAGACCCACCATAACCCAAGCCTACTTGGCACAAATTTGACACAGGGCTGGGGGGTAGCGCTCCCCTGCCCCCGTCTCTCTCAGACTGTATTCCCCTGATAGAATATGCGATAGATTTCTCACGACAAACTTACTCAGCCACAATTGAAAACTGAGCGAGGAAGTCAAGCAAGGTTTACCCTATCATGCCACTCACTATATTTTACCTGTCAGATATAGTGAGCAGTGTGGTGAGGTAAGTTAGGTTTATCATCATACATTAGCCAGGGAGTGATAGGGGATTGCAGGTCTGTAGAATCCGATTACGATACCTCACCCTTCCTTTTTAGGAAAGATAACCAGGAACTTATTCAAAGGTTCTATTTCTTGAGCTTGAATCTCAAGTACTCACCGACCAATATCGCAGCGGGGTAGAGAACTTCTTCTTCGCTTTTGGCATGCAGGACTAGCCTTTCTGCAAACTTTACATATTCTATCTTGTTTTCCTGCTTTGCTACATTTATGAGATTTGTGAGTGCAGCCACAATTTCCCTATGCTCTTCAAGCATCTGATTAAGTTCTGCTTTCAGTCTGTCGGTCATTACAAAGGCTTCAGCCATCTCAGTTGTAGCTGTGCCCTGTGCTAACAGAGGCAACAATCTGAGCGGTGGAAAGGCATATTCCTCTTCCTTCACGAAATGCAGACGCCAGGTTCGTGCTACAGTTCTTGCTGCCTCGCCTATGTTGCCGCCCGCCCTGGTGGCTTCAGCCAGTTGCGAGTGAAGCTGCTTGTGCTCCAATTTCAGGAATGCTGGAGTCTTGAGGTCCATGAATTTTTCTCCTTTTTGCGCTAACGCGTCTTACAGCTTAGTATCCCTATTTACACACTGCATTCTCCTCAGGCTCAGAATGATGCCAACGTGCTGCTCTCCAGACTGAAGTTTATTTCTTGATGGAGTGTCGTCTTGTCATAGAATCGTGTTTGAGAGTCTTGTTCATGTGCTGAGAATAGAGAATCAGATAGTAAGCCTCCGGTTCTTATTCTACAGGGTCGGTACTTAAAATTTCTTGATAACAAAAATGAGTTTTCTTGCCTCAGGTCTGTATAACCCAGCCTTTTCAACGGGAGTTTAGCAGAGTCCTTTTTGGAAAAGGACCTGATTTCGGTCAAAAAAAGGGGTAACCCCTGTGGACACATTCATCTTGAAATTTTTCATTCATATGTCAATGTCTCAATCGAGTCCATTTTGGACACCTTATTAACATTATTTTGACACCAAAAGAGCCGATTGGTTTAATCATGTTATTAGCTTTCTTATGTTGCGGTCCACCCAATCTTGCCCTAACGTTTAACTCGTCATGCTCTCCCGTACAGGCTTTGTAAGCCGCATGGTGAGGTAACTGGCCTTTCTGATCAAACCCATAGGGTGTAAAAATATTTTTAGGCTAGGACTGGGGGTGATTTTGGGGAATTTATCATCAGGCAATAGAACTGAGAGGGGCACAGTGAGACGTGTTCTGGGAAGCTGGAAAACAGCCTCCGAACCAGTGTTTCGGCAGGGTCATTTTTCATTAAGCAAACGGAAGTGCCTTTGAAAAAACTCTTGCTGCACAGTAAAGTATGTTTTAGCTTTTAGCCATCAAGTATACACTTTGTTTGACGACTTACAGTTCCTAAGAAACACAAGATTAAAACTAAGAATAGAATATATTTTCTCATTTTCTTCTCCTATAGAATTGTTCTTTGGGCAATAAATCTCTTCTCGTTTCAGTTGTGGCGTAATTGGTAAGTGTAAGAGTAGGCGGATTGGCAAGCCATTTTTTCACTATGACTCTATCGTAGAATGAACCATTTCCTCCGACATCACCAGTTCCAATTGTGAGACTGTCAGCTCTATGAATTGTCGTATTATTCACAATCACTGCCTTATCATCCACGTAGCCAGAGCATCCATTTGAGTTTATAATAATCTTGAACTGTCGCCAAGTTCCGTTATAATCAATGGGACAACCAGTCGCAGTTCCATCCGCCCAAGAGGAATTGTTATAGTATTGATATTTCCCGCCTTCAGGCAAGCCGGAGCGTGTCCCGACAGCAAAAAGAGTGTCATTGTTCTTTAATCCCAAGTAGGACCGACTATCATAATTTCCCGCAATGCACCAAACAGAAACCTCATAATTCAGAAGATCAGTTCCAATGCTATGGGCGATGTGGGTCCGCTTCGCCCTTAGTTGCTTATCTCCATCATACACTACCTCGATATGACTTAAATCGGTATTAGTAACGAAGGCACTGTCCGAAATCCATCCTCGTTTTCCGCCGATTGTCTCCTTCCCACTATAGAAAAGTTCAAAGCCTTCATAGAGCGAATAAACCGAGTCTGGGTCGGCCTTCGGCTTTACTGCTTGGTCATCTCCATAATAAATCCAATAATAGCCTTTCTGGTCATAAGCCTTGTCTTTTAGAATTTGATTCTGAACTTTGAAGTCGATTGAGGTATTTTGATTGTTCCAATAGTCTGACGGCACTCGGTCAATCTCTCTACCAGCGTAAACTATCCTTATATCATCTCCATTTAATTTCGGGAAATTGCTTTCGTAAGCTCGACAAATCATATCCCAGCCCCGCTTGAAAACTATAAACTGATAGTTCTTCAGGGTCTGGTCTCCTTTGACTGGACACCCGAATCCATATGAGCTTTTGTCGGTAATAGTTTGAAATGACCAAGCAGTTCCATCCCACCACCATAAACCCATCTCACCGGCAAAATCCTTTCTGGCAACTACGACCTTTGAAGTCCCATCAGGGTTAGTAGTCCATTTAGGAGTTATAGTCAAATCTTTAGCCGTGCCATTGTAGGCAGTCCCTAATCGTTCCTGGGTGCTTCCTGTTCCTGTATAAATCCTGACATAACAATCCCTGTAGTAATTATCCTCTGAGGAAGCATCCGTTTCCAATCTGATATGAATGGAATCCGATTTGGTTTGAGCAGTTCCCTCATAGATCGGAGACTTGACCATCGAAAATTCATAGATATTGTTGTCCGTTCTATCTATAATTGGATAACCTTTAGCCAATGGAATACAGTAACGATTGGGTGTAACCGAGGTCGATAGATTCGTTACTGGTTTCACCCATTTTGTTCCATCATAGTAAAAATGTCCAACTGAGGCTGTGGCAGCAAATTTTGCTCCCCAATGCAAAAGGAAGTGAGGATAACCTTGCCTATCTACATCATAGAATGCTCCACCGCTCCAGCAAGAATCCGTCCAGTTTGCGTCACAGTGTGGTCTCGTTCCCCATTTAGGATAGAGAATCGTATCGGAAAGATTACAGGAAACTGGAATAGTCAGACCCGTTCCGTCGACTTTTTTCCAAGAAATATTTCCTGTGCTTGGGTCGACTATTCCTTTCATATATCCAATTGCGTGGGTATCAGTAAGAGCGTATGGATTCACATAAGTCCATCCACAGTGCATTACATTATTGACAAGCAATAGATGGGCATATACAGCTTCACTTGCCCCACATCCTGAAACATCCAGAACTGTCTGATAACCGCTCCAAGTATGTCCTGTATCGCTTGAGACATTATATCCCCAAGTAGTTGATGCCTTCCTGTATTCTACATAGATTCGATTCTGGTCATCTATAAAAGCGTAAGGATAAGTAATGGTAAAATCGACTACTCTTTCCGCAGTCCATCCAGTTGAATCGGTAGGGTTAGTGGTGGTGGATTTGCAGAAATAGAGTGTGGTGTTATGTCCTCCAGGGAAGAGATAGAGGATGTCATTTTTATCAGCTACAATGGTTGTTCCGTAATGGCTTTCGATTCCCCCTCCACCTGCCACCGGAATCGAGCAGACCTTATATGGTGTTCCCCAACTTGAACTCGAATATGTGAATTTAACCACCCAAGATTGATAATAACCACCTGTGCTATCAACAGCAGTATAAGCTACCCACATATCCTTATTCGATTGAATTGCTATAGCTCCAAGTCCGCTGTTTCCAGTCACAAAATTGTTAGTAGCAATCCGCCACATAGTGCCAGAGGGAAATCCGACTGAAGCAGTATAGCCAGCAGGAATTGTGTCGTGGCTTGTGCCGAAATCTATTCTTTTGCGGTATTTGGGATGATAAGTGGACGTCGTATACCAAGGAGATAAATTCCCCTCTCTAAAATCCCTACCTGTAGAATCCACTGTAGGATTGACGACTAGTCTCCTGCCGGGAAAGAAATACATATCATTCAATTTGGGAGTAATAGTATCCGTGGACGTAGCATTGAAATAGAATCTATAAGTCCCATCCGAACCTGTTACATAAGTCTGAGCGTGGGTTCCAGCAACAGATAGAGTGCATCCTTCGACTGCCACACCATCTGTATCCTTGACTGTGCCAGAGAATACCCAGTGAGAGCTGGCAAAAGTGCCGTCACTATTATTCCTGAAAACAGAGACAGCGTTACTGAAGTAATTCGCCACAGCTAGACCCAGATAACCGTCTCTATCTAAATCAGCACAAAAAATCGATATGGGACCGCTTCCTTCAGCATTATTCACTGCTGCTGCGACGGGTATAGAATCAGGATTTTGTGCAAAGGCAGGAATTGCATAAACCAGACAAAGAGCCAAAAGTAGTAGCTTATTTCTAATGATGCACCTTTTCTATATATATGATTTCAGAAATAACCATTTCCCCTCAGTGCTTCAAACAACCTTACTTTTGCTCTATATTTAAAATAGCCTGATTTTAAGCCTTGTCAAGGCAAA
>DATKKH010000089.1:0-7671 GCA_035543035.1 Terriglobales bacterium
GCCCTGGTCATTATGGCAACTGCTGCGATGCCTACAAAAACTGCTATAACCAATAAACCCAAGATTATTTGATTCTTTTTTAACATAAAACCCCCAAGTTAAATTAAAAGGTTAATGGGTTAGTTTTACAAACGAGAGTCCCCGCATCACAAGGATGCGGGGACTACAATTTCAAAACTAAACGCAATAATTCTCGAGAGAGAGAGAGAGAGTTCTGTAAATCATAACTCGCCTCAAGAAGCTTATTTGGTTTTTGGTTCCATTTACATTCTAACAATTTTACCGAGTTTGTCAAGTCTTTTTTGGGGGGAAATAGAGGTTTCCAGGGGTTGGTTCAGGAATATCAGGGTTGCCCAGTGTCGGACGATTCATTCAAGACCCACCTTGAGGGCAAGGTGGTCTACAGTTATTTTTGCAGGGTGATAAAACATCCTGCAGGAGCGAGGATCAAGAAGGAAGCTGGTAGCAGGTAGCTTGTAGCAAGGAGCAAAAACAAAAGCGTCGAGCGTGAAACCCAATGCAGAAGTCCTTTACGAAACCCTCTCTTCTCAATTGAGAGGTTTTTTTCTGGTCGATTTTTTATCCATAAAGAGTTATCTTAAGGTGTCGATTAAATGATATAGGGTTCATTTCAGGTACACCTATGAACACAAAGATGACTAAGGGTCGGTCAAAATTGACCCTCTTGAAGGAATTAAATTCCACCATCAAGAGGTTAAGCATCTATCCTGCAGATCATCCTGCGGTAAAACTGGTTTTGAAAGAGACCTCCGAATTGTTCCAGGAGTTTTTCAAAACCAAACCCGAGATCGTCCTGGGCAAAGTCGAAAACAAATTAGTCTTGGAAGGGGAGACCCTGGATGCCAATCTGATCTCGGAAAAAGTCTGGAATACCCTGGAAAAACAGAAGATCAAAAGCATCAGTTTCTGTCAGGGGATGAGCCAGGAAGAGCTAAAATCTTTCCTGGAATTTTTCCTGAAAAAAGAGGAACAGGACCTCTCGATTTATCTGCAAAAGAGCAATATATCCCACCTCAAACTTAACCGGCTGCATTACGAGGTGATATCGGACGACGAGAAAGTGGTCAAATCCGAGCTGGTTGACAAGCTGCAGTTAAAAGGGGAGCTTTCCAAAGTGATTAGGGAGCACCCGGAGCTCTTGAAAGACATACTTCTGGGTAAAATGATAGAGAATGAAAAGCTGCAGATGTTATACAGGGAAACTGCTCAATCCTTCAGCCAGGAGGATAAAGCCGGGGGTTCCGGTTCAGGCGGCTCCGGAGCAGGACAGGGTGGAAGTGGAGGAGAAGGGATCGGAGGGGGCATAGATTTCAAGAAAACTTTGGAAGATATTAAAGCAGAGATTCAAAACCTGTCAGACGACGAAATTCTTGCGCTCCTTACCTACCAGTTAAAGCAGAGCTTCCAGAATGCACCTAAGGGCCAGGAAAGCTCGGATGAAGCCATGCAGATGGTCAAACAGGCTCTGGAAAACAGAGATAAACAAAAGCTCCTGCCCCAGCTCAAAAAACTGCTTTCCGGTTTGGGGATAATCGATGAGAAGTATTTCGATCTGCTGATAAACGAATCGTATCAGAAAAAAGAGGAGATCGTTTTCTCCGATTTGCAGTTCCTGGAGGAACTGGAGAAGAACCGGATTGCCAAGAAAAATCTGGGCGAGAAAATAGAGGGCATCCTTCATTCTCCGGACGAAAAGCTTAAGAGGAAGATAATCGACACCCTTGTGGAGAAGCTGGATTCAAAGGACGAACCTCTCAGGCAGGATTCGATTGCGGTTTTGAAAAAGATGATCTGGCTTTCCAGCTCCGAAGAAAAGGAGGAAGATTTCGTATACATTAAGGAGAGACTGCTGGAAATGCCAGAGGGGTCTCTGATGTCCCTACGGTTCTACCGCGGATATTTTCAGCTTCTTCCCCTGATCTTTAACCATTTAATCCAAAGAGAAAACCTGGCGGAGCTGAACCGGTTTCTATCCAGAACAAAATCGAACGCCGAGGCCAACCAGAAATTGCCAGAGCTGAAAAAAATGAGATCCGATTTTATGACCGGAATATCCACCGAGCAAAATCTTAATCTGCTCCTCAAGCCAGCCATGCCTGATTTCAATGCCCAGAAAGGAAAGGAACTGGAAGAGATTTTAGAAAACCTGGACAGGAAGTCGGTTACCCAGAAACTTCTCGAAATCTTCACGGTCGAGCAGAGAAACGTCCGCTTGTGGGCACTCCGGGTCCTGAGCAGCCTGGGAGAAGATACGGTGGATGCGATTTCGCTCTATTTTACCAATCGGGGAGATTTCAAAAAAGGAAAGGATCAGGAACAGCTAACAGACGAATCCTGGTACAGGATCAGGAATGCGCTCTTTCTCCTGGGTAATATTGAGAGTCCTAAATCGATTGACCTTTTGGTAGATTTCAAAAACAGTCATGATCCCAGGGTCAGGCTCGAAGTCTTAAAAGCCCTGGAGAAAAAGAAAGGAAAAAAAGTAGACCAGATTTTGGCCGAGCTGCTAAAGGACAAAGACGAAGAAGTTCATAAAAAAGCCCTGAACCTGATCAGCGCATCCGGTGAAAAAGGGTTTCTCCCGGCTTTAAGAGATGCATTTTTCAGGGGGCTGGCGGACAGGAAAAAGCTATTTGCGGCTATGGTCAGGATCGGTGAAGATGAGAGCAGGGATTTTGCCCTGAAATTAGTCGTGGACGAAAACCTTCTTCCAGCAGACATTCCCAAGAAGGAAAAAGAAGAGCTACAGCTGATTGCATTGAGCCTGCTGGAGGAATGTCCGGATGACCGGATATTTGGCGCCCTGGAAAATCATCTGCGTAAAAAGAGAAAAGGTTTGCTGGGAATATTATACCGGGATGAGGTCAGCGGGAAAATCGCAAAAATCCTTTCCTTGAGAGATAAGGATATCAGCGCTTCAAGATTTTGAAAGATCAAAGTTTACAAACCCAGATGAGAAAGATATTTTTCCTTTTTATATCTATTCTTCTGGTTTATTTTCCCTCCAGAGCATTTGCCCAATACTATTTTGGCCAGAACAAAGTCCAGTACTCCAGCTTTGAGTGGGAAGTCATGACCACCGAGCATTTCCAGGTCTATTTCTATGCAGAGGAAAAAGAGATCGCGGAGATAGCAGCCAAGATAGCCGAGGACAGCTACCTTTACCTGCAGGATAAGTTCAACTATCACATCCCGCGCAGGGTTCCCCTGATCATCTACAGCTCGCCCAACTTTTTCGAGCAGACCAACGTGATTCCCAGCCTGCTGCCGGAGAACGTGGCCGGCTTCACCGAATTCTTCAAAGGACGGATGGTTATTCCTTTTAACGGCTCCTATGCTGCTTTCAAACATACCATCCGGCACGAGCTGGTGCACGTTTTCACCTACGAGAAAATCTACTCGGTGATGAAGCTGCACCGAAGATATAATTACACCGAGCCTCCTTTATGGTTTCAGGAAGGCCTGGCCGAGCACTGGTCCCAGAATATGGACTCCGAGGCGGAGATGGTAATCAAGGATTTCGTCATTTCCGGAAATTTAGTGAAAATCGAGGACATCGGCGAAATTTACGGCTCCTATCTGATGTATAAGGAAGGGGAATCTTTTTTAGGTTTCTTATCGGAAGAATACGGGGATGACCGGCTTTCGCTTCTGTTCGAGAATTACTGGGAAGGAGGAGGCTTTTCGGACGCAGTTGGAATGACCTTCAGGAAGAACCTGAAAGAATTAGGGGACGAATGGTATTATCATCTCAAGAAGCAATATTATCCTCAAATCTCCACGGGAGACCTGCCAGGCAGAACAGCCAGGAAACTGACCCTGGATGGGTTCAACGTCAAGCCGGCATTGGTTCCATACAGCTTTAAAGATAAAACCGAGGACTGGGTGGTATACAAATCCAACAAGTTAGGATATTCCAACCTGTCCCTGATGTCACCCCGAGGGGAAAAAGAAAAGCTATTTACCCTGATCAAGTCGGAAAGGTCGCCCCAGTTCGAATCGCTTCACCTGATGGAAAGCAAGATCGGTGGATCAGAGGACAGCCGGATTGCTTTTATTTCCAAAAGCAAGGAAAAAGACCTGCTGTATGTTTATGACCTGAAAAAAATGAAGATATCCCTGCGCAAGGGTTTTGACTCGCTGATAAATTTGTCCTCACCCTCCTGGTCCAAAGACGGCAGCCAGATCGTGATGACCGGAGTGGACAAAAAGGGATATACTGATCTTTATATCTACCAGCTTCTCTCCGACTCGCTGGTCCGCCTGACCGATGACATCTACCATGAAAAAGACCCGGTCTGGTCCAAAGACGGGAAAACCATAGTTTTCTCCTCAGACCGGACCTTCCGGGGAGATGAGGGTTATGAAAATCTTTTTTCCTATGACCTGTCCGGCGGCAAGATCACCCAGCTCACCTTTGGACAGGCTCACGATATCAACCCCTCTTTTTCCAGGGACGGGAGCAGGCTTTATTTCGCCTCTGACAGAGCTGGAGCGTACGATCTTTATTCTCTGGATACAAGTGGGGTAAGGCAGCTGACCCATTTCTTGACCGGAGTTTTCGATCCGGCAGTAGATCAGAAAAACGAGGAAGTTTATTTCTCTGGCTTTCAGGACTATAATTTCCAGATTTACAAACTGCCGTTGACCGATTCGCTGGATGGTCAGGTGACTCAGGAAAAAGATACGACAGCTTCCATCTGGATTCCAGCCAAAATCTCAGGTCAGTATTCCAAAGGAGTTGCCAGGTATAAGAACGATTATTCTTTCGATGTTGCCCAGTCCGCCATTGCTTATGATGCGGTCTATGGTGCAGTAGGCGGATTGCAGGTTGCCCTGACCGATATGTTAGGTAATCACCAGTATTATTTTTTACTTACCAATACTGCGGAGAGCAGGTCCGAGTTTTTGTCCAGCTTCAATTTCGGGGTAACCTATCTTAACCGGACCCGCAGGCTGAATTACGGTTTTGGATTTTATCACCTGTATGACGAATATTATGACGATTTCTACGGTTTTTACAAGGAAAGACAGTACGGGGGTCTTTTCCTGGCAAATTATCCTATCTCCAAATTTCAACGTATCGAAACTAGCTTCTTTATGAGACAATCCGACCGGAACTATTACGTCCTGGGTTACAAAAGAAACGTTCTCCTTTCCACCAATTATCTCTCCCTGATCAAGGATACCAGCCTGTGGGACCTGACCGGACCCATCGACGGATCCAGGTTTAATCTAACAGTCGGATATACCCTTGCCTGGAACGAGCTGCAGGCATATAACCGGCTGGCTTTAGCTGATATCCGGAAATACTTCAGGCTGGGCAAAAACAGCTGCTATGCAGTCCGGCTGATGGGTTTTACTTCTTCCGGAGTCGAGCCCCAGAGATTATACTTGGGAGGAAGCTGGAGCTTGAGAGGTTATGACCGGAAAGCATTTTACGGCAGGAACCTGGTTTTAATCAGCAATGAACTGCGTTTCCCTCTGATAGATAACCTGATCATCGGATTTCCCTTTGGGCGCATGGGGTTTCAGGCAATCCGGGGTGCGCTGTTTTTCGATGCAGGGAATGCCTGGGAAAACCATTTTGACCAGCTATACGGCAGTTTCGGAACCGGCTTCAGGATCAGCCTGGGATATGTGGTGGTCCTGAGGTTCGATTTCGCCAAGAAAACCGATTTCAAAACGATCTCCAAAGAAACGGTGTTTGACTTTTTCTTTGGATGGAATTTCTAAAAAGGGGACAGGTTGAAGTTCAATTTTGAATCGGTAAAACCAGAAGATGTAGAAACACGGCGTGCAGTGCCCCTACTATGCCAGTCGCTAAGCTTTATTCATTATTCGGGTATTTTTAAGAGTCTGACGGTTGCTCTTCTTTTCCTGACTTTGGGCTGTGCCTCGACTGTGAAATTTCCTCACACTAACTTCGAGGAACAAAATTCGGACTGGAGAAGTTTGAACGGTCTCAAGCCTGCCCGAGACATCAACGATTTCAACTTGAACTCGCCGGTAAAGCTTCTCTGGAAGAAGAAAGTTGGCCCAAGTTACTCTACTCCCCTGATTGTCCAGAAGATGGTAGCTCTGGGAACTCTGGATGAAAAGATAATATTTTTGGAGCTTGACACTGGAAAGAAGTTAGGCCTGGTGAAACTCTCGAATTCCCTTTCGCTGACTCCCGCAATCAAAGACAGCATCCTTTATTCACCGGGAGGAAAAGACGATAACCTTTTTGCCCTGAATTTGAAAAACGGGAAATCTGTCTGGAAGAAAAAATTAAGAGATTTAAGCTCATCTCCGATAACTGCAGAGGAAGCACTTTTTGCAGGAACGAGAAGGGGGATATTATTAGGACTGGATTGTCTGAGCGGAGCAGAGCTCTGGCAGTTCAGGACCGGGGATTTCATTTATTCCACTCCGGCTTTTTCAGGGGAGACTCTATATTTTGGCTCAGGAGACGGCAAAATTTATTCTTTAGATATGAAAACCGGAAAAGCATATTGGAATTATAAAACCGCAGGATCGATTTATTCCACTCCCTGCATCACGGATAAAGCTCTTTTTCTAGGGTCTGCGGACGGTTATTTTTATGCACTTGACCGGTTTTCAGGCGAGCTTTTATGGAAGCATAAAACCGAAGGAGCGATCCACTCCACAGCCGCAAGAAGCAGAGAGTCTATTTTCTTCGGCTCGAATGACGGTTACCTCTACGCTCTCTCTTCAGACAAAGGGGAGCTTCTCTGGAAGTTCGAGACCGATGGACCGATTCATTCTTCTCCCCTGGTAATCGGGGATAAAATCTTTTTTGGTTCTTTAGACGGATATTTTTACGAGCTGAACAGCAATAGCGGCGAGCTGGTTTTCAAATATAAAACCGGAGGGATGATCTTTGCCTCTGCTTCTTTTTACGAAGGGAAGATTTTGATCCCTTCGACTAACGGGTATCTTTACTGTTTCTGGTAAAGACAAAAGAGATGCAGGTTATGCGTGTCAACAAAATCGTAAGGGGGGGATTTAGAAAATGTCACCAATTTATTCGCTGCTTAAGAAAGAAGAGCTGAAGCTTGATTTAAGGGAACTCGGGAAAGAGATATTGAGAGAGCTGTTTTTTTTCTCCCAGCATCTTTCCCTCCACAGGGAGCATCAGGCAAAAAATGAGGCGACCAAGAAATTATTCAGTCTTCTGAAGAAATTTTTCCGGCTGAGAAGCTATTTCGATTTTCATCTTTACCGGGGGGAGTTATATACTCTAGGGATTCCCCAGAACGAAGAAGTCTTCATCCGTGCCCTAAAAACTGAACTTTCCAGATTCTCCCTGGGAAGTATTTTCATCTATAGCCAGGTAAATCCCGAAGAGCTGGCTATTTTTTTTAGACGTCTTGGCGAAAAAACTTTTCACTCGAGCAGACATTTGGATCTGCAAAGGTTTTTAGAGGAGAAAAGGATCACTTCCATCCGGGTTAAGAGATCAGAACCGGAGGACCCTTTTTTAGAGGAGTGCAAAGCACTGGCCGAGAGAGGGGAGGATTTCAGCCTAAGGACCCTGGCCGGGCTTTCTCTCCGGGAAGAACCCGGGGTGATAATGGATATCCTGCTGAAAAAAATCGAAAAAGAGATATACCTGGAGGGAAGGGTCAAATTGGATTTCAGGCT
>DATKKH010000090.1:0-7307 GCA_035543035.1 Terriglobales bacterium
AGGTTCCGAACGGACCGATTCTTGGACCTCTTCCCATAGGATATGGAAGTGATGACTATTACTGTATTATCCCTCCTCCAAACCTAAATGGTATCGGAATATGGATCGTGCAGTTAGAGCCATTCGATACTAATTCTCCTGAACCTCTTCCAGTTGCACCAGCTGGAGGGAGGGCAGTATTTAATCCCCATGATCTTAGGCTATCTAGTCAGCCACTCCTGATCATTAGAGGTGAGGGAGAAGGCGAAAAGAGATGTCCTGATTTACTCGATATTAGCGGAAATAAAAATTGCTTTGGACGTGACGAAACTGGCACCTTTACAGTCGGCATCACTGATCCTGACAGCGCTCTCTGTGGTTACACTTGGGAATTTAGTAATACAATAACTGGACAGGAAAAAACCAGACCTAGTTCGACCAACACAATTTCAATTACATTTGACAGCACCTGGGATGGTGGCAACTGGGCAGTAAGGGTCTCTGCCATTTTATGCAATGCCCCAGAGATATGCGGATACAGCATTACTGCTGATAATATTTATGAATTTGGATTACTTCTAATAAGATGCCCTGTGATTGACTACCTGGAAGCAAACCCGGATACAAAGAACCGCTGTAAATACCGCTTTGAAGTAAGTATCTCAGGTGACTATATAGGTAGTAGGATCAGATGGGATTTTGGAGATGGCTCCAACCCCGAAGAACAGGATGTTACTAGCTCTATTATGACAAAAGATCATACCTATTCAAATGTTCCGGCGAATGGTGTTTTTGTTTCTGTTGAATTAATTGGATTGAATGTATGTTGCACACCGCAGAAGAAAGAGAGATGGATTACATTACCTGACGGAGGATGTAGCGGCGGAGGTGGCACCGGGGGCGGAGGCGGAGGAGGGGGTGACAATGAGGGTGGAAGTGGTGGAGGTGGAGGATTTTCATTATGTGGTTTTTTACTAACCATGTGGATTATTGGATTCTTAACAGCAGGAATTCTTGGTTATCTAAATCAGTTGTGGCCAGCAGGTGCTATTGCTTATGCTGCTTATGCTGTCTTCTTAGGACTTTGGATAGGGTTCTGCTGCTGGCCGTGTGCTAGCAGGTTTTGGAAGTGTTGTACTTTACTGCAATGGCATTTTATTGTAACTACACTGCTACTCCAAATCTTTGCTGTCTTAGCTCTTTCGGGGATATATAACCCATATGTCACTGCGGTATACACATTGATTGCGGGTACTGTGCTGACCGCAATGCTTGCTCTCGGGAGATGCCGGATTCCAAATGTTTGGAATCCTTCCGATTACCCGGGTTCAAAATGTGAGAGAAGATAGTAGTGGGTGAGCTTCAATGCTATTTTAATTAGATTTTACAACTCAAACTTATCAATCGCTTTTCTCGTGGTGTCAGGAGTTACCTCCTGACACCATTTTTTTATGTAAGGCTTTAAACTCCAATTACCTTCAAAACCCTGCTCAAAAAATCTTGACAAATTCAATCTTCTACTGTATATAAGTTAAACCAGTCCATAATAGTTCCGATAAACTAAAGGTAACTATAAGCATTAAGAGAAAATAAGAGTTACGAATTCTGATTTAAGCAAACTAAGGAGAGAAAATGGTTACTGAGGAAAAAATAAGGACTTTCATCCAGAATAACTTCCTCCTGGGGGACAAAAACCGGACAATAAAAAAAGACGAGTCGTTTCTCCAGAGCGGAATAATCGATTCCACAGGGGTTTTGGAGCTGGTCAATTTCATCGAGGAGACTTATAAGATCAAGGTAGAAGATGAGGAGCTGGTGCCGGAGAATTTAGACTCCATTCAGAATCTGATAGCCTATATCCAGAAAAAGCAGCAATCATAGATTTTATTCCAAAATAAGATTTCCTTATGCTTTTAAATAATTTCTTAGAAAATAGTGCTGAAAATTTCTCTGAAAAGATCGCCTTGGTCTGCCAGGGGCAAAGGCTTACTTACCAGCAGATCAACAGCTCCGCCAATAAATTAGCCTCAGGTTTAAAAGATTCTGGTGTGGAAAGGGGCGACCGGGTAGCGATTTTTTTGGAGAACTCTGCTGAGTCGGTTTTATCCATCTTCGGAATCTTAAAAGCAGATGCGGTTTTTGTGGTGATCAACCCGACTACCAAAAAAGATAAGCTTGCTTACATTCTGAACAACTGCCGGGTTAAGGCTTTAATCACCAGCTTTGATAAACTCGACCCCATCCAGGAAGTTTTGCAGAAATCGACCTCAGTCAACTCTATTATCCTTGCAGGCAAGCAGGAATCTGAAGTGAAAACATCCCTACCGGACAAGAGGGTATTATATTTTGACGAGGTCTTAAGCTCCTATCCTGATGACCCATTAGTGAACAAAAATATCGATCTGGATCTGGCAAGTATAATCTACACCTCCGGCACCACCGGAAACCCCAAAGGGGTGATGCTTTCTCATCTGAATATGGTCTCTGCAGCAAATTCCATCACCAAGTATTTGGAAAATACCAGCGAAGACGTGATTCTCAACGTTCTGCCTTTGTCATTTGACTATGGGCTTTATCAGGTCCTGATGGGATTTAAGATCGGCGGAAGAGTCGTATTAGAAAAAAGCTTTTTATACCCTTATGTGATAATCGACCTGATGCTAAAAGAAAAGGTAACCGGTTTTCCCGGAGTCCCCACGATCTTTGCCATACTGCTCCAATTAGCAGATTTAAAAAAACAGAATTTCGATTCCTTGAGATATATTACCAACACTGCTGCAGCTTTGCCTGTAGCTTTTATAAAGAAAATCAGGGGAACCTTCCCCAAAGCGAAGTTGTATTCGATGTACGGGTTGACAGAATGCAAGAGAGTATCTTATCTTCCTCCAGAAGAGCTTGACACCAGGCCTAACTCCATTGGTAAAGGTATGCCGAACGAGGAAGTCTACATAGTCAATGAAAATGGACAAAGGGTGGAACCGGGTGAGACCGGGGAGCTGGTGGTCCGTGGCTCGAATGTGATGTTAGGTTACTGGGAACTGCCAGAGGAGACTGCCAGGGTCTTAAAGCCTGGGCCTCTTCCCTGGGAAAGGGTCTTATATACCGGAGACTTGTTCCAGATGGACCAGGAAGGGTTTTTGTATTTTGTGGGAAGAAAGGATGACATAATCAAATGCCGGGGAGAAAAGGTCAGCCCCAAAGAAATCGAGAATATCTTATATAACCTTGAAGGCATAGTAGAGGCAGCCGTAGTGGGGGTGCCGGACGAGATTTTGGGGCAGGCAATAAAAGCTTTCGCAGTTTTAAAAGAAGGGATCGTTCTATCTGAAAACGACATCCTGAGATACTGTCAAAAGAATTTGGAAGATTTTATGGTGCCGAAATATGTGGAGATAGTCGAAACTTTACCAAAGACAGAATCAGGCAAAATAAGAAAAGTAGGTTTGAAATAAGGAGAAGAAAATGGAGTTTCACAAAAATGTTCTTGACATTAACCCTGAGAAAGAATGCAACAGGATTTGCGAATTCATTAAAGAACAGGTTTTTACTCATTTCAGAAGAGGGGGAGCAGTTGTAGGTATAAGCGGGGGCATAGACTCTGCTTTGACTACTGCTTTATCTGTTCGGGCATTGGGGAAAGATAAGGTTTTGGGCATTTTTCTGCCGGAGAAAGAATCGAATCCGATAAGCTTAACCTACGGAGAGCTTTTAGCCAAGAAGCTGGACATAAGAACGGAAAAAATAGACCTTACCCAGGCTTTAGAAAGCCTGGGATGTTATAAAAAAAGGGACGAGGTGATCAAAAAGATTTTCCCGGGATATGACAGCTCCTACAAGATAAAAATCGGACTTCCGCAGGACTTATTGGAAAGGGACCGAATCAACTATTTCAGTCTGAAAGTAATCAGTCCCAAAGGAGAGGAAAAGAGTTTCCGTTTATCCAAAGAGGGACTCTTGGGAATTGTGGCTGCCACGGATATGAAACAAAGAAGCAGGATGACGCAGCTCTACTATTTTGCGGAAAAACTCAACTATTTAGTCATAGGAACTACTAATCTGAGCGAATATGCCCAGGGATTTTACGTGAAATTCGGAGATGGTGGAGTCGACTTAGAGCCGATTGCTCATCTTTACAAAACCCAGGTATACCAGTTATCGAAATTTCTGGATATTCCAGAGGAAATAATCAAACGGGAGCCAAGTCCGGACACTTTTTCGGCAGTGGTGAGCGATCAGGAATTCTTTTTCTGCATGCCTTATGACCTGCTGGACTTGCTCTTGTATGCTCAAGATAAAAAGGTCCCTGTTTCCAAAGTGAGCCAGGTGCTGAACCTTTCAGAGGAGCAGATAACCAGAGCTTTCCGGGATTTCGACCAGAAAAGGAAGGCTTCAGTTCATTTGAACCAGAATGCACCCAACCTGCTGTGAAATTTGGGACGCTGGATATATGGAGCTTGAGGATTTATGAAGATCTGTAACAACTGCGTTCTTCCGGAAACTTTCCCTGGTATTAGTTTTGATTCCAGAGGAGTGTGTAATTTTTGCCAGGAGTTCAAGGGAAAAGAATATCTCGAAAAAGAGAAGATGAAGTACCTGCAGAAGTTTCAGGAGCTTCTGGATAAATTTAGAAACTCTTCTTCCTATGATGCCCTGATGGCTTATTCCGGAGGCAAGGACAGCACTTATACCTTGAGTCTCCTGAAGGAAAAATTCGACCTGAAAATCCTGGCTTTGACTTTTGATAATGGTTTTTTGTCAGACCAGGCTTTTAAAAATATCCGGCAGGTGGTGGAGAATTTGGGAGTTGATCATATCTTTTTCAAGCCGGACTTCAGCCTTCTGAAAAAGATATTTTTAACCGGGACTAAAGAGGACATCTTCGCCCGCAAGACTCTGGACCGGGCAAGCACCATCTGCACCTCCTGTATGGGGATTGTTAAGTTCACCACTCTGAGGCTGGCTCTGGAAAAAAAGATTCCATTTATCACTTATGGATGGTCACCTGGCCAGGCACCCATCTCTGCCTCTATTTTCAAGAACAACCCCTCGATGCTCAAGGGAATGCAGAACGCCATCAGAGAACCGCTTTTCAAAATAGCTGGTGAAAAGATCAATCCTTATTTTCTGGAGGAGAAGCATTTCGAGCAAAAGGAGTATTTTCCTTACAATATCAGTCCCCTTGCTTTTCTGGATTATGATGAAAAGGTCATCTTCAGAAAAATCGGAACTCTGGGATGGGATATGCCAGTCGATACTGATTCGAACTCGACCAACTGCCTTTTGAACTCCTTTGCCAATTTGGTGCATAAGCAGAGGTTCGGATTTCATCCTTATGCTTTCGAGTTAGCTAAGTTAGTCCGGGAAGGTTATCTGGAAAGAGATGAAGCTTTAAAAAGGCTGGAACAGGCAGAAGACCAGAATACCGTGGAATTAGTCAGAAAAAAATTAAATTTGAATTGATATGTTATATTTAGTTACAGGTGGGGCAGGCTTTATCGGCTCCCACATAGTCGAAAAATTAGTTAGGGATAGGGAAAAAGTCAGGGTGCTGGATAATTTCTCCTCTGGCACAAGGGAAAATCTGAAAGATTTTCTGGACAAGATCGAGCTGATAGAAGGGGACATCAGGGATTTCTGGACTGTCATCAAAACAGTGGAGGGGGTAGACTTCGTCCTGCACCAGGCAGCTCTGACCTCGGTCCAGAGATCTATAAAAAACCCTTTGACTACAAATGAGGTTAACGTCAATGGGACTTTGAACCTTCTGGAAGCTGCCAGAATCCACCAGGTTAAAAGATTTATCTATGCCTCTTCCTCTTCGGTTTATGGAGATACCCCGACTCTGCCCAAAGTCGAAACTATGACCCCTAACCCGATTTCTCCCTACGCAATTACCAAATTGACCGGAGAGGAATATTGTAAGGTATTCTACAGGGTTTATGGTCTGGAAACTGTCTCTTTAAGATATTTTAACGTGTTCGGTCCTAAACAGAACCCGATCTCGGAATATGCCGGGGTAATCCCCAAATTTATAACGGCTCTTTTGAATGGTAATAAACCTAACATCTATGGAGACGGTGAACAATCCAGAGATTTTACCTATGTGGAAAATGTGGTGAATGCCAACTTGAGCGCCTGCAAAGCCTCCTCTGCTGCCGGGGAAAGCATTAATATCGCCTGCAGTCAGAGATATACCTTAAACCAGCTCTGGAACAGCCTGGTGAAATTGAGCGGCAAAAAAGTGAATCCAATTTATACTGACCCTAAGCCTGGAGATATTAGGCATTCATTGGGCGATATAAGCAAAGCCCAAAAACTTTTGGGGTATCAGGTGAAAACCGGCTTTGAAGAGGGTCTTAAGATAGCTCTGGATTGGTACGCAAAATTGAACTCCTGATGATTTCGGGACACAAATAAAGTCTCGCTGAAGTTACGTCTAAAAGAGAAAGGGGGACTAATATATTTGAGATTTTAACCCTTTCTTTTTATATTTGGAATAATTGACTTTCGGGAGGAAAATATGCGCAGAAGAGATTTTCTCAAAAACTTGGGAATAGGAGTGGGAGGAGGGCTGTTTTTTTTACCTGAAGCCTTGAAAGGAGATACGAAAAGCCTTATCAGAAACATTCCGGCGACCAGGGTGGTCCAGATTCATAACCCGAATGCCACCAACTGGGATTTCGCCAGCGGATATTATGGTGATTATGTCAACCAGACCCTGGTGAACGCAATGGTGGACCGGGGAGTGCATGAGCTGACCGGACTTTCAGATGCAGTTTCTGCCTGGCAGAGGATAATGAGCTCTTATAGCTCCGGGGACAAGATAGCCATCCGGGTTAATTTCAACAACTGCGACAGTTATTATCCTTCCAGTAATATGATCGATTCGATCATCGAGCCGGTAAATTCCATCATCTCCGGCTTAACCAGTATAGGTGTTCCTGCTGCTGACATTCGGGTATACGATGCATCCAGAACTCTGCCCAATAGATTCACTGCCGGCTGTCTGTATTCTGGAGTCAAATTTTATGACTACCAGGGCCAGAACGGGAATCTGGAAGCCACCTTCAACAGCACCAATCCCACCCGGACAGTCAATTTCTCTAATACCAGCATACCCTCTCATGAGATCACAGATGTTTTGATAGATTCCCAGCATTTAATCATAGCCCCTCTTTTAAAAGCCCATTCTACCGGGGTATCCGGGACTTTCAAAATACACTTGGGCACGCTCAATGGACCCACCTATGCGGACATTCATCCTTATCTTTATGACCTGGACAAAAATCCTCTGGTGGATATTTTCAAGAATACTAACATCAGGGATA
>DATKKH010000091.1:0-8843 GCA_035543035.1 Terriglobales bacterium
TTTTTTACCCCTCCTTCTTCCGGGATTGGATAGTAAAAACTCTTTGTCCAGGAACTTCAGGCTTATTAGTTCTTTTATCTGGAAAGACAAACCCTCTTTTTGCCAGCCTAATTTCTGAGCCAGTTTCGCAGGTGAAAAGTAAAGCTCCGGCTCATCATAAAGGCATCTTGCCACACGAATCGAATCGTCATATTGGGGGGGAATATTCCCTTTCCAGACCAGCTCCCTCATCATTTTCACTGCTAAATTGGAGGCGAAGGTTGCCACTCTTTTATCTTTGCATTCGATAAAAAGATCGAATCGGTTGCCAGGGTCCTGATAGCCGCAGGTCAAACCGGTACAGGTTTTCATCTGCCCGACAGTTGCCTGAAGGTCGATGATCATATGCTCTACCAGATGAGCCAGATCGGTTATCCCTCCAACGCTTTGAAAAGGCAGCTCCTTTTTCCCGTCATTGAAGACTGTTCCTCCCAGAAAGTTAGCCCAGCATTTATGTTTTTGAAGATTAGGCAGGAAACCTGCGACTTTTTTATAGATATTTTGGAAATCCAGTTCCTTATCTTCCGGAATAAAGACGTCCAGAACCAGGTTCAGCTTCAAGCAGCTGTGCTTGAACAGGATGCTCAAACCTTCCAGCTCCGGGAATCTGCCAAAACTCAGGCTTACGATCTGCAAACCTCACCTCCTTAAAAAAATCAATCGACCTTAAGTATATCGGCAGATTTAAGATTTTGCTCAACGGCTGATTTTTAGGGGATTTTGCGCAAACCCGCGTAGGGACAGTTGATAAGAACTTTACGACCCGTAGTGAGTTCATCTCCACCCGAGATGAAGGGGGATATTAGTTGGTTCATCGAGGATGTTATCATCCTCGATTAATCACTCTCAAAACAGTGGAGGTCTAAAACCCCCGTTACGCTGCATCAAACTGTCTATTCCGCGTTGCGCGTAGCTGAGCCTTTAGGGCTCAGTTTACGGTTTGAAACCGTGTGGGGGCGTATTGCAATACGCCCCTACATTTTTTTTGCTTGGAGTAGAGACGCATTGAATGCGTCTCAGTTTTTTTTACAGATAGGTAAACCCGCCTTGCCCTCAAGGCGGGTTCAGTTTAATTTGTTCCTGCTATTTCTTTTCTGGCTAATATCTGGGCTTGCCGTAAAGGCTCAGGCAGGCGGTATTTAGTGCAACAATGTAGAATGATTTCTAAAGAAGAATCGAGAGAAATCTTATTCCCTGGAGAAATGAAAATCGGCTTGGTGTTATTCCTGCTTCTCAAAGCAACACCGACTTTTTCTTTTCCTTCCAGATTGTATTCAAATGAACCTTTCTTTTTTTTCGGTTCAGGATAATTTTTGTTCAAAGCTCTTTTGGAACAGGCAATAGTGGGAACATCCAGCAGGATTCCCAGATGGGTTGCCAGTCCCACCTTTCTGGGATGAATAATCCCTTTACCAGGGAATATAAGCAGGTCCGGGAGTTCAATCTTTTCCAAGATGGACAAAATCGCGGGCCCGCAGGAAAAAGCAAAAAAGTTCGGGGTATATGGAAATGAAAGAAGGAATTTACCTGAGGCAAAATCGAGTTTTTCCAAACCTGGAAAAGTAAATCTGACTATGGAAACAACTAGATCTGATGTTCTAAAATTTATGCCGACTCCGGCTACTGTCTCAATTTTCTCAAATCGATCTTCCGCAATTACATATTCAGCCACCTTCTCTTGAATTTCCCTGGCTTCTTCAAGAGAAACATTCCAGGGGTGTGAGTGAAATATCTGCAACATTTAGTAGGTCAACCATGGTGTTGTGTCAGGAGCTACTCCTGACACCATAGCTTCCTGTCAGCTCTAGGACCTGACAGAACAAAAATTCCCTCCCTCGATAGGAGGGATAAAGGGAGGGTGGCTTTTTTATTTCCCCCCTCTCCTTTTATCCTCTCCCACAAGGGGAGAGGAGACCAAGAATAGTATCCGAAACTGACTTATTTTCTGGTAAATATCACTTCCAGTATCAACTCATACTCCCCTTCAGCATTCGGATGCTCCATTTTCAGAATCACTCTGTTCTGGCTGATTTTTTTGAATGTTTGTCTAAGCAGGGTGTCGTGCCAGTTCAAAAACAAAATCTCATCACTGACGAAATTGCAGGTTGCAGTCAAAAAATTTCCTGAGCTTTCAAACCACCAGTATCGATATACCTTTGCCTTTTCGTCCCAGGCAAAAATCGCATGTGCTTCCCTTTTTTGTCCGCTTATTAAGGAGGAGTAATCAAAATAAACATATTTATCATTCAGAGCTCTTTTGAACGTTCCAGTGCCTGAACCAGTGGCCGCTTCGCTGAACGCACTTTTGGGAACTCTATATTCCAAATCCCAATCGCCTAACAAGAAATCAAATTTCCCCATCATTTCTATCTCCATCGAATGCACAGGGGCGGAGAGAGTTAGGTCAACCATGTCTGAAAGTCTGGTTCACAACCCTCTTAACTTTGTACCTGCGCTTCCGCCGTAGGCTCTTGTGTGGCAGACAACTTGCGATATACAAAAGCGGTGGCGACCATAGAAGTTGGAATTGTGGCGAACAGGCCGATTACCAGAGCGAGAAGTCCAAGTATATTGATACCGAGAATTAGCAGGAAGAACAGAAACAGATTCCACTTGGATCCTTTGGTTATGGCAGAGCTCTTTTTCAGCGCCTCGATTGGGCCTGCACCTTTATCTATGATCTGATAGCTGAAGAATTGAAACTGGATTGCCCAAATAATGCCGGGTATTATCAGCAGAATCAAACCGCCAAGCACGATTAACCCGCAAAGAATAGATGAAATCAGATATTTACCAAGCAAGGGAGCGCAGGAGAAAAGATCCCCGAACTTGGCTTTTGAGTTATCGGCAAATGTCAGGGCAATTCTGATCATCCCCATTTGTATGATGCTTCCAACGATCACGGAAATGATGCTTAGGATGAAAGATAAACCAGAGGAATCTTTTTCGACCCACAGTTGAAGAAGACAGAAGGCACCGCTTATCAGACCTGCGACTACTAAAAGTCCGATGAAAAAACCGAGATTGCTTTTCATCGCATTCCAACCGAAACGTATTGCCTCACCTTTGGAAAACTTTTTTAACGTCATTGTTTACTTTCCTTGTTTAAGATTAGGTTGGGACATGTTCTATTCCGCTGAAGATTATTTTGCAGGGCCGGGAGCTCTACCTACGCTAATGATACCACTTGATTCGTGTAACCTGAACACCCTGCACTACTACTTGTTCTTAATTACACCAGCGACCCCTCGACCCTGGCTTTTCTCAAACAGCAATCGCAGAACTTTTCGGTTTTTCGATCGGTTTCTAAGAGGGAGTTGGAAAAATACATAACGCAGCGGGGGTTGGGGCAGTGTTTGAATCCCATCAGGTGCCCCAGCTCATGCACTGCCTCTTTTATCAGGCGGGAAAAATAGAGAGCCTCCTCATCCGCTGACCCGTAGTTTTCCTGTTTAAGCCGGTGCAGGGAGATAATCGCCACCTTGCTTAAAGGATCAGCTTCTCCGAAGACGAAATTCAAAGAAGGAACATACAGGTCTTCATCTATAACACCCAGGACCTTCTCTCGCGGATTAGCTTTTAGAAGCTCTAATTTATTGAGTATGACTGTGGAATAATACTGCCCCCGGTTTCGGTTATAGGCCTCGGCTGGTATTCTTATCCCCTGCAGAATGTCCACTGCAGCGTTAAATACCGAAACCAGCGCGGTAGCTAATTTATTTACCAGCCCGTAGTCCACGTCCCCTAATGGGACGATCACGATCTTGCTCTTGGTGCTGACGGCTTTCTTTTCTATCATCTTCCTTTCCGCCTCAACGGCTACTCCATTCCTTCTGATTTATCATAAGCACAAATCCCAAATCTGTCAATACCTATTTTTAGACTTTTTTGTAATTTTTTTCATATTGTCCATAAAATATACGAAAAAAGTCAAAAAACATAACACTCCTCTCATTTTAAGGTATGTAGCGCGAGTCCGTCAAGGTCTTGAGATTTTCAGCCTCGCATTGCGACCCTGTCCTGCGGATCCGTTAAGGGGAAAAGGGTTGCGCCTCGAATTTCTCTCTCTTTGTTTCGTATTCAAAAAAACAGGCGGGGATGATAACATCCCCGCCGAGCGAAAGCAATTCTTTGCTCTCGAACTTTGTCTTTATTTATTCATACTCAAAAGCACGATCCGAACTATTTCCAAAAGCCGCTCACAGTTAAAGGGCTTTTTGATGAACATGTCCCCGCCCACCTTAAAGCTCTTCCCCTCGTCTGATCTGGCATCCTTGCCGGTGAGGAAGATCACCGGTATATTTTCGGTTTCCTTGTTTTTCTTCAGCTCGTCGCATACCTCATAGCCATCCATAAAGGGCATCATAATATCTAATAGTATCAGGTCCGGCTTGAAGCTTTTTGCTCTTTCAATCCCCATTACGCTGGAATTTTCCACCAGAACCTGGTAACCGGCATCCTTCAAAAAGGTCTCGATTATCTCGGTTATCTCTGCTTCATCGTCAATCACCAGAATGTTTCCGGTTTTGGTTTTCTTCTCTACTTTCGTCTTGATTAGAGCTGACGGGTTCTTTGACATGTCCATACTCCCCCCTGATTTTATTTAGTTAAAAGCCTTCTATAAAATCCCGGCATCCGGTCATCAAAAATATGGTTGTTTTCTGTGAACTTCTTATCCCTGGCTAAAAGAGGATTGATCTCCACAATTCCGACTTCGTCTTTATCCTGACTTGCTCTCAGCAATATGTTTCCTTTTGGATCGGTTATCTGACTTTTCCCAGTAAAGGAAAGTTTCTTTCCAGTTCTATTCTCTTCACCTGTTCGGTTGCAGGTAATGGTGAAAACTTTGTTCTCTATGCTCCTGACTTTCATTGCCTCCTGGGCATAATGCAAAACCAAATCCGAAGGGTGACAGATAATTTCCGCTCCTTTCAAAGCCAGGACCCTTGCAACTTCCGGGTAAAGCCAGTCAAAGCAGATCATTATTCCTATTTTTGCTTTTCCATCCTCAAAAACCTCTGGCTCCTGGTTACCCGGATCGAAAATAAATTTCTCCTGATCAAAAAGATGCAGCTTGCGATAGACTCCCTTTACTCCTTCAGGTGTAAGCAGAATTGCGGAGTTGTAAAGCTTATCCCCATCCCTCTCCGGCATTCCGAATACCAGGCTCATCTGCTTTTTTTTAGAGAGCTCGAGCAAAAATCTGCAGGTCTCTCCGTCAGGAATCTTCTCTGCTAAACTCTTCAATTCTTTCTTATCAGCAAAGATATATCCGGAATTGAAAAGCTCAGGCAGAACCAGAATGTCGGCTTTTTCTTTCTGAATAAGCTTTTCTACTTTTTCGAGATTTTCCTCTTTTTTGCCAAAGATCGGAAAAAACTGCACAAAACCGACTTTCAAACAATCCTCCTTTTTATTTTCGACTTAATTTGTCAATATCTTTAGCCTGAAAATCCCGCCGCTTAGCGAGGATGTTATCATCCTCGCTAATCCTTGTCCAGCTAATAGAAACAGGTAGACCCGACTTGCCCTCAAGTCGGGTTATGAATCTCTCTGGAGAGATCCCTGAATCCACGCTGAGGGCAGCGTGGGGCTACTGTGATTGTGAGTGATGACCATCCACAAGGACAGACTACCCGACTAAATAGTTATCTCCTCCCCTCTGTCTGGAATTTCGACATTCTGGACTCCGAGCTCTTCTATTGATTCCTTAAGGGCTTGGCTTTCTTTTTCTTCTCCGTGTACCAGAAAAACCCCCCTCAGATTTTTTTTCGCCTGCTCCACGTATTGTAGCAGCTCATTCTTGTCCGCATGAGCAGAAAACGAATGCAAAGACACTACTTCTGACTTAAGACTGTATTCTTCTCCCAATATTTTAACCCTGGGATATTTCTCGGCAATCTTTCTACCCAGGGTATTTTCAGCCATATACCCGACTACCAGGACTGTGTTTTTTGGATCCTCGATATTATTTATTAGATGATGCAAAATCCTCCCGCCTTCGCACATTCCCGATCCGGCTATTATCATGCAGGGTTCCTGAAGATCATTCAGTTTTTTCGAGTCCTCTGTTTCGGTTATATAGGTAATTCGTTTTAGACCAAACGGGTCTTCTTCTTTTTCCAGAAGGGCTTTGGTCTCCCGGTCAAAACATTCCGGGTGAAGCTTGAAAATCTCGGTTATGCTGACTGCCAGAGGGCTGTCCACATAAACCGGGAATTTTGGTATCCCTCCATCATTTTCCAGCTGGTGCAGTAAATAGATTAGCTCCTGGGTCCTCTCCAGGGCAAATGTAGGAACCAGTATTTTCCCACCCCTTTGGAACGTTTGATTTATAATCGAAGCTAACTTGTCAGATGTAGTTCTGAAATCATCGTGCAGATGGTTTCCGTAGGTGCTCTCCAGGATCAAGTAATCGACATCTCTCACCAAGACTGGATCTTTCAAGATCGGTAGATTTTTTCTGCCTAAATCTACTGCATATAATAGCCTGATTTTCCTCCCATTTTCAAAGATTTCGAAAAATGTGAGAGCCGAGCCCAGCACATGACCGGCATCGAAGAAAGTAACCCTGACATTGGAGGTGACATAGAAAAAACGGTTATATCCTACTCCTTTAAAAAGCTCAATTGATCTTTCAGCATCCTCCACAGTATAGAGGGGAACGACCTGCGGACCGTTATGTCCTTGATTCCTCTTGTTCAGATATTCAGCATCTTTTTCCTGCAGGTTGGCTGAGTCTTTGAGCATTGCCAGGCATAAATCTCTGGTGGCGAAAGTGGAGTAGATGGTATTGGCGTAACCATTCTTCACCAAAGTGGGAATGTTACCTGAATGGTCAAGATGAGCATGTCCCAATACCACTCTTTCTATACTTCCCGGCTTAAAAGGAAGATTCCTGTTTCTCTGGTTTGACTCATCTCTCCTCCCTTGGAAAAGCCCGCAGTCGATCAGGATTTTCTTGCCATTCGACTCTAATATATGCATTGAGCCGGTAACTGACCTGGTCGCACCTAAAAATGTTATCCTCGTTTCGACCTCCGAATTGTAGTGAGCCGATTTATCAGCCTCAGCTCAAACATACTCCAAATTCAAATAACAGTCAAATTAAAAATTCGTAGGGTGTTCGATTGAACACCCCTGCAAACCGTCAGACAGGAATATCTGACCTGTCAATGGTGGAACGTGCAACCCTGCCTGTTCAGATATAAGTTTTTTATTCCGGCTTTATTCCCTGAACCTTTATGCTGACAACTGATTTAGCCAGGTCTCTTAGCTTTTCCATGGGGATTTTCATCTGCTCGACCAAGACTTTTGCAGTCGAGTCGCTTGCCATAAGCTCAATTGGAAAATGGGTTTCATCGACTATTTTGACCTCCTTGAATCCTGCCTCCTTGATGGCATTCAGATAATCATCTTTCATTATCGCCCCGGAAAGACAGCCAATGTATGCCTCCACCGAGTTCTTGATGAAATCCGGAAGCTCCTTCAGCAGAACCAGGTCCGAAATCATCAGCCTGCCTCCGGGTTTTAGAATCCTGAAAGTCTCCTTGAAAACTCTTTTCTTATCCGGAACCAGGTTGATAACACAGTTGGAAATGATGGTATTGGCAAAGTTATCCGCCACTGGAAGATTCTCGATCTCTCCTAACCTGAACTCCACGTTATTGTATTTTCCCTTCCTGGCATTTTCCCTCGCTTTCTCAATCATCTCCGGGGTCATATCCACGCCGATTACTTTCCCGGTTTTACCGACTTTGTTTGCAGCCAGAAAACAATCCAATCCCGGACCAGAACCCAGGTCGACCACAGTCTCCCCCTGTTTCAGAGATGCCATAGCAACCGGATTCCCGCATCCCAGGC
This sequence comes from Terriglobales bacterium, assembly GCA_035543035.1. GTDB lineage: Bacteria > Zixibacteria > MSB-5A5 > MSB-5A5 > RBG-16-43-9 > RBG-16-43-9. The sequence continues at coordinate 7,903 of DATKKH010000091.1, forward strand.
CTAAGTTTGCACCTTCTGGAACCCCTTTAAGCTCCTCGTCACTATAGCCGATCGACTTGCCTATACTTTCTGATGTGCTGCCGCAGCAGGATTTTAACGGAGAACAACAGGAAGCCTCCTTTTTAGCTATCTTTGCATACCCCTCTCTTACCGCTTTTTTGATTTTTTCCTCTTTCACTTTTTTTCTCCTTTCTATTTTTGAAGTATCTCTTTTGCCATAGGACCCAGCAGACCTTTCACCATTTGACCCAGCTCACCGGCGCTGACCAGCGAGATGCAGCAGACCTCGCCGTCTTTTTTCCAGCTTATAACCGCGAACTTGTCCCCGGGTTTGATCTTCGCCTTATCTCTGATCTCCTTGGGAAGCACCATCTGCCCCCGCTCATCCACGCTGATCAGCGATTCGACCTGGCAGCATGCCATCTTATCTGCGGGCTCACAGCAGGTTTTGTTTTTTTCTTTTTTCGCCAATCTTCTCACCTCCTCGTCTGAATATTATCAGATTTCGTTGATTATTCAGATTAATCAGTATTCTCTGATTATTATACGTCAGAATTTTGGTTTTGTCAACAATTTTTTTGAATTTTTTCATTTTTTCAGGGGCCTAGCTGCAGATTATAAATCAAAATGGAGATTTTTCTTTGTTTTTGAGTCAGTCCGGATTATTATTAAAAAGATTGTGTGCTACCCGCCTTGCGGGCAAGACGGGACTACCGAGTTGAAGTACCCTATTCCATGGTTGACCCACGTTGCCCCAACCTGGGTCAATCTATGATTGATTGGTTATGGAGAAAATTAATCTAAAAGGTCTCTGGATAGAAGGGTTAGAAAACTTCCTGTTGAATTTAGGGGAGAAAAAGTATAAATCTAAGCAATTAGCCAAGTGGATTTATTACAAGGGGATAACTGACTTTGAGCAAATGACTGACCTCTCAAAGGAC
>DATKKH010000092.1:0-10963 GCA_035543035.1 Terriglobales bacterium
GTTATCACCCAGGTAGCAGTGTCATAATCTACTGCTCCACAGGCATCCGTCACTTTATAGATGAAATTATAGGTTCCAGCAGTCGAAGGTGCCCACTTCTGGGTGCCGCTTAAGGGCGAAGTTCCGTTGACTGTGGCAAAAGTGCCAGGACCTGAGGTCTTCTCTAAAGTCAGACTTTGCCCAGCATTCGGATCTGTAGCTGTAACTGTGAAATTAACGCTGTCACCCACACTGCAGATGAACTTGTTGTTGTCCGGCGCAGTAACCACAGGAGTGGAGTTCATAGTGATAGTCCAGGTGGCAGTATCATAATCAACCTTACCGCACTTATCCATAGCTTTGAAGATGAAATTATAAGTTCCACTGGCGCTAACATAATATTTTAGCTGACCAGATAAGGGGGAAATACCGGTTACTGTATTAAAAGTCCCTGGTCCTGAAGTCTTTTGTAAAGTCAGGCTATCACCGGCGTCCACGTCAGTGGCAGTAACGGTAAATCTGATTGTGTCAGGATTACAAAGTATTTTGTTTGAGTCGGGAGCAGTTATCACTGGTGGGTTACCAAGAGAAAGTGCACCCACAATCATATCATTGTGGTCCATGTTAGCACTGGTGTGGTCATCGTCTATAAAGATAAGATAGTCAAAATCTCCTGTGGTAGTGAAATCTTCAGTGAAAGTATCAAAGAAATACGTAGCACCTGTTCCTTTGAAAGCACTCACGTCATAAACCATGAACCACTGGTGTTCGCCAGAAACTGAACCCCGGGTTAACATTCTTTCACTAAACAGATAGGAATCGTTGCCATCGTAAATTAAATTACCGTTCTCATCGTTGAGAAGCCAGAGACCAATCCTGGTACCTGCACTAATGTAGGTAGTATCTTTGGCTCCGGCAGAATCTGGGCCACGGAATACCAGCACAGTATTGTGCCCCACTCCCAAATCAGTATAGTAGCCAAAGCGATTAACATTGTCCCACTCAGTATACTCCTGTAAAAGCTTCCATTCCTGCTTGCTGCTACAGAAGCTAATCAAAGCATCCTGCTGGCTAGAAGCAATGGGAGTCTGGAGATTGCCATTTACGTACAATTGTGGCACTGCGTCGGTGGTGTTAGGTAACTCTATATGCTTGCCATGCTTAACATTACTACTATCAGCTCGCACACCATCAGAAACATTGAAGACCCAAAGAAACACTGTGAAAGCACATGCGAGTCCAAAAAGCTTTAGCAATTTTTTCATCTTTATTTCCCCTTGTTCTTATGTTTATATGCTAATATATATAAAGAATTATCGCAATTTAAGTGCCCATTTGAAAAGGATAAAGAGGGATTTTTCCATCTGCATATCCATTTGAGAATAAAGAAGATATTGATTTCTTTAGAGGTCATTAAAATCTCAAGATATTTGTTATGCACTGTCAATCACAAAAGCTGAAAAAAGTTTCAAATAATATCTGATGATAACTGTTCAACATTTCAGCATACTGTGGATATCTTTTTGTCCTCTTGAAAAAAAACAAAAAAAACACCCTTGATTTTCTGGGAAATCTTTTCGAAGAATTTCTATGTATGTTAGAAGGGGTAAATCTTTCTAACTATTTCACTTACAATATAAATCCAGGTATTTTTTTGTCAAGGATTATTTTTGGTTTTCTAAAGTTTTCCTTAATAAGTCTTGACACGCTGTAAGCAGTTAAAATTCATAGACTTAAATGCATCTCTGGGAGAGCTCAGACATCTTATGAAAATAGATCAAAGTCCAAAATTCATAAATGGGTTCAAATTTATTGAAATTACTGTGAAAACCTTGGAAGATGGAAAAAAGTAAATCCAATCAAAACCTCAGTAGGATGGTAATTGAAATAATCCTTGACAAAATTCATACTTTGGGTTAACTTATTTTATTAGGTTTGTAACCATTTTTACTTCTTACTGTTGATAAATTTGAAGTTTTTCTTCATTAATAATATAGTTTGAAAACATAACAAGGAGGTTTAAATGAAGAAGTGCGGGATATTTTTTGGGGCATTATTGATTGTCCTGATTCCAGTGCTGGCAATGTCGCAAGAGCAGGGCGTTCCTGATACCTGCAAAGTCGATACTACCACGGTCACGGCCCAGGGGCAGCATTTCAGGTTGCAGGTTAGAGCATATAACGATTTCCCCATAGGAGCGGTTTCAATACCTTTGAAGTACAATGGCAGTTCCCTGGTTTGTGATTCCGGGTCTTTTGCTGGGACCAGGGGCTCGACTGCAACCTCTTCAGTAAGCGGTTTCGCCATAGACAATCTTCAGCAGACCGTGGTTGTTTTTGCGGTCTGGCTTTCAGGGACTCTCGCACCCGGAGAGGGACCTCTCGCCAACCTCTATTTCACGGTGAGAAATGATGCAGTGAGTGAAACGATTTACGTTGACACCTTCACGACGTCTTTGGGAGTCGAAATAGAATTCAGTTCAGCTGCAGGCATAGGATACAAACCGGTTTTCGAGAAGGGCAGGGTAGTAGTCAAACTGCCGGCGCCGGTAAAGCATAATCCGGACATCATAGTACCGGGTATGCAGCAGGTTTTGTGTGATTCAGCCGGCTGTGATACCCTTCGGTTCCAAGTCCAGGCTGTCGATGTGGATGCTGCGGATATATTGACTATTACCAAACGGGGAGTGGGCAATTTAACGACGGTTCCTCATCCCAGTCCCGATACCGGATTCTTCGATTGGGTGCCAGTTCAAGGTGATACCTTGAACTCTCCTTACACTGATACTTTCATCGTCAATGACGGGACAGGGTTAGCTGACACGGGAACGGTTATGATCAAGGTCAAACCCAGGCCGGTAATTCCTCCCTCAGCCAAGAATGGCGACGTGAATGGGGATGGTTTTATTAATACAACCGATGTAATTTTTCTGGTAAATTTCCTCTTTAAAGATGGCCCCCCTCCTGTTCCTCCTGCGGCCGGGGATATCAATGCAGATTGTTTCACCACTGTTGCAGACATAATTTATTTGCTCAATTATCTTTTCAGGGGAGGCCCGGCTCCCAAGATGTGGTGTAATCCCGGGGACATCAATCATGATGGTTACGTGGACCTGCCGGATGTGATATACTTCATCAACTATCTTTTCAAGAGCGGTCCGGCTCCCCTCTCCATGAAATCCTCGGACGTGAATGCTGATTGCACTGTGGATATTGTGGATTTAATTTATCTTATCAATTTCCTGTTCCGAGGAGGACCTATACCTCAGCCCGGCTGTGTAGCGGCAGCCAGCAAAGCCTTGCCTCAAGCCTTGGCTGATGTCGAGCTTTCCGGTTCTAATGAGACTAATGGAGTAATAGAGATACCAATTGTCGCCAACTTCGGCTTGTCAGTAGCGGGTGTCCAGATCCTGGTTGAGTTCGACCCTGCCCAGTTCGAGCCACTTGATCCGGTTTTGACTGATAGAAGCAGGACGCTTTCCATTTTCTCTTCTTTCAAAGGTAATTACCTGACAATCGGGTTACTCGATCTGCAGGCTCAAAACTCGATCCAGCCGGGAGCGGGTTCTATCGTCATTCTGAAATTCAAGCCAAAGACCCAGAGCTACGATCTCAACCGACTGAAGATATCAGATGCTATCCTGGTAGATAGAGAGGCAAACACCCTTAATACGACCATTAAGCCTAATAATAACTTCTCCACTCCGACGCCAAAATGAAGTAGTCCGGAAAAATTCTTTAGTGCGAAAAATAGCCTCCTGGAAACTCAAAACCAGGAGGCTATTTTTATTATTATACTTTTTGCTGAATTATTCTTAATTGAGTTTTTATATGCAGTCAAGCATCCTGAGAAGAATTTCCGATTTATAAATTGCTTTTTGCCAAAGCATAAAAAAACAGAGCAGAATGCCTTGTTGCACTCTGCCCTGCTGGAACTGAAAGAATTAATGGGCCTTCTGCCCGTTACCTGTATCGGCTGATGGAAATAAAACTTTAGTTGGGTATGATTAAAACAAAAAGCCCCCGTAGGGGGCTTTTTCGTCAAATAGCAATAACTATCTCCTTTTAACCTTCATCGGTTCGCCGCAGCACATCAGCGAGCTCGTTCCGATCCCGGCTCTGCTTACGGTCACTTCCATCCCGCAGGGGACACAGTAATACACTTTTTTTGCCTTCTTCGGAGCAGGTTTTTTCCTTGCTGTTTTTTTCTTGGCTGGCATTTATTTCACCTCCCTCAAAGTAGATTTTAGTGAGCTAAATTATGGAAATATTATATATAATGGCTATAAAACAATCAAGGAAAATCTTTGCTCATGATCCAAAATTTAAAAAAGGAGATTAAAAGAACTTAGTTCGGGATCAAATCCGATCAATAGTATTTTTAGAAACATCATCAGTATTTATTCTATTTTAAGAATGCCATGTGGGTATACAGAATGTGCAGGGCAAAAGTAAATTCTAATTGATTTTTCAGTTTTTTTGCTTAGATTGTATCAGGTTCTGGAAGCAGTTTGAGTCTACTGATCTTTAAAATTCCATGTTTAAACCTAAAGTCTGTATATGAACCTACCATTGATTCAAATATTCTTCTCCCTGATTTTGCTTTTGCTCTGGTTTTTTCTGGTTAATCTAAAGGAAAAATATCTGGAGTTCAATCTCAAAGGATGGGGAGAAATGAGCCTGGGTGTATTCCTGATTTTTCTGGGAAGCCTTCTGGAGCTGGGTGGAAACAGCCCGGAACTTCAGAGGTACCTGTTTATCGGAAACACTTCTTGGGGAGAACTTGGCAAAATCTCCTTATACGTTGCGGGGATTATCCTGGTCAGCTATAGCCCCCTTAACTGGCTGCCTTCGATCCTGGAATCAAGAAGAAACTTCAGAAAGGAAAACCTGAGATCGGCTGAGACCGGTTTCTTTTCGAAGGTATTAGAAGAATCAGCTTCGCAGGTCGAGAGCAGGGATAAAATCAATTCGATTCTGGATTTTACACTTTCCTATTTGTCCAAAGAACTTACAGCGGATTCAGGAACTGTTTTTCTTTTTCAAAACTCCCCGCAGGAATTAGCCTTAACCCGTTCCCAGGGATTGTTACCTGAGACACTTGAGAATCTCAAGAATTCAAAAATTGAATTTGCGATTCTGTCACGCTGCATAAGGAATAAAATGGTCGTGACCGCAGGAGAAATTTTGAACTCTGATCATAAATTGGCCTATGCACTTAGAGAGGACGACCTGGAATCGGTCATCTGCATTCCGATTCTTGGCCAGGATGAGGTTTTAGGAGCCGCAGTTTTTTTCTCGAAAAACAGATACCATTTCGAGCACGCAGATACTTCTTTACTCCTGGAACTTTCCGCCTCACTTGGTAAAAAAGTTCAGGACTTCCGAAAAATCGAGAATCTGGATCGCATTGAAACCGAGTTAAAAATTGCCAGGGAAAAAGAGAAATTTCACAGGCTTATAGCAGAGGATTTGATCAAAGCATCTCCCGATGATGTGCTATTACGCATTGTGAAGGCCGGGGCAGAAATTTTTCATCCCTGCAGTTGTAAGATTTATCTTCGGGATAAAGATTTTTTACGTCTAAGGTCATCCTCTGATTCCTCGACCCCAGAGGAAGAAGTATGTCCTTATATCAACAACTGGCTCTGGGAATCGCTGAATAAGGGGGAACTGATATTTCTCTCCCCGGACGAAAGCAAGGAGCTCAGGGAGAAAGGACTGAGCATGGCAGTGGCTGCTCCTCTAATGAAGGGCTACAAATCTTCTGGGGTAATCGTCCTGGAATGCACATCCTCGCGAGAACCATTCTCCTCTTTAGAGTTTGATTTCCTTGGGACTCTTGCTTTAGAAGCTTCAGAAGCTCTGAAAAACCTGTCCTGGAACAAATCACTTGAGTGTAAAGATAGCCTTATCGATTCGATACTCGATTCGGTTGAGGATAGAATTACGCTTTATGATAAAGAATTGAAAGTAATCAAAATAAATAAAGCCGGTTTGAGATTTTTGGATCTGACTATCGATGAGGTTGTGGGTAAGAGTTGTCATGAGATAATATATGCAAAGACCCTACCAGAGGCGTGCCCTGGTTATCTATCGCTTAAGGAGAAAAAGCCGATTTTCCAACAAATCAGATTGTCTGATAATAACTCTAATAGAGAGAGAGCTTTAAAAATCTGGGCTTATCCTTTATTGGATGAAAACGGAGAAGTGCTGATGGTGGTGGAATATGCTAAATTAGTCGAAGCCCAGGAGTCGCCCCCTACTGCAGATGCCGGGAAGAAGGAAGTCCCCCGGGAGTTCTTTAACGACCTCAACAATATCCTGGCAGGGATTTTAGGGAATGCGGAACTGATTATGTTTCAGCTTAAACCGTATAAGGATTTTGCCACAGATATGGTGGCAGATCAGATAGGCACCATCGAGGAGTTGGTGGTTCGGGGAAGTAAGCTGATTCGGGAGGTCAAGGGTGAAATCGAAGAGCTCCCGGAGAAGAAACAGGTTACCGCAGAAAGGGCTCCTATCGAGGAAGAGAAAAAGAAGGAAAGACTGAATATATTAGCCATTGATGACCAGAAGATAATTCGCGATCTGTTGGAAAGCATCCTCCAGGGATTGGGACATGATATAAAAGTCGCCTCCTCCGGCAAAGAGGGGCTGGTTCTTTTCCAGCAAAATGGTTTCGATCTGGTAATAACCGACTTAGGGATGCCCGAGATGTCCGGCTGGGAGGTCTCCCAGAGGGTAAAAGAGATAAGAAAAGAAACCCCGGTAGTGATGATAACTGGCTGGGGGGTGAGCTTCGAATCTGAAAAGATTAAGGAGTTTGGTGTGGATTACCTCCTGCCCAAACCTTTTAAAGTGGAACAGTTGTCGAAACTTATAGAGGAGATCAGAGAAGAGAAACTTAAGAATAAAATCGAGAAATCAGAATAACAGTCATAACTAAGTCAGAAAATTCGTAGGAGCAATTCGTAAATTGCCCCTACATTTTTTTTCTTTGACAATCAGGATAAGTTTACTTAAATTTCCAAAAAATAATGTAGGGGCTTATTGCAATAAGCCCCTACAAATTCTCGAGGATAGGAGGAACAAATGTTGGTTCAATTCACGATGTTTCCTCTGGATAAGGGGGAAAGCTTAAGCAAGTATGTAGCTAAAGTAATCAACCTTATAGACAAAAGCGGATTACCTTATCAGACCACTTCTACCTGCACCTTGATCGAAGGTGAATGGGATGAGGTTTTCAGATTGATCAAAGAATGCCGCAACACTTTGAGAAAGGAATCCAACAGAATCTACACTGTAATCATTGTGGATGACCGTAAGGGTACAAGGAACAGACTTAAAGGAAAAGTGGCTTCAGTTGAGAAAGTTTTAAAAAGGAAAATAAGTAAGTAAGTAAACAAATATCAGAAAAGCTCAAACCAAGAGACGAATAAGGTTGGAAGATTTTGTTGTTATTCTGGTTACGGTTTCTTCTGAAGAAGAAGCAAAAAAGATAACTGCCTCTTTGCTGGAGAAAAAATTCGCTGCTTGCGTTAATCTGGTCAAGGATATTGAATCGATTTACAGATGGAAAGGTAAAATCTCGAATGAAAAAGAAGTCCTGATGCTGATCAAAACCAGAAAGAAGCTATTCAAAAGCGTTGAGGAAGAAGTCAAAAAAATACATTCTTATGAACTGCCGGAGATAATCGCTCTACCGATTATCTCAGGTTCTAAAGATTACTTATACTGGATAGATTCAGAGACTTAGAGAAAATCAATTATTGAGTTCCCTCTCCCCATGTGGGAGAGGGACAGGGAGAGGAGACACCCTCCCCTTACCCCTCCCATCGAGGGATGGGATATACACAAAAGAAAATCGTAGGAAGGAAGATGCAATATAAGAAGTTTGGAACTACTTACGTCATCAGGCTGGAAGTCGGAGAGGAAATTATCGACTCCTTGAGAATGCTGGTGGAGGAGGAAAAGATTAAAGGAGGATTTTTCTACGGTTTGGGGGCGGTGAGAAGTGTCTCTTTGGGTTATTTCGATGTCGAGAGAAAGCAGTACAAGGAAAAATCGTTTAATCGGGATTTTGAGCTGACCAGCATGATTGGCGATGTAGCTTTGTCGGGAGACAAGATCATCGTTCATGCTCACGTTACCCTTGCAGGAATGGATTTCAGAGCAGTTGCCGGTCATTTGAACAAAGCTACGGTCACGGCCACCACGGAGATAGTTTTCAATCCTATCGAGGGAAAACTGTCCAAGAAAATCGACCCGATATCTGGTCTCAACCTTATGGATCTGAAAGACTGAGAAGATGCTGCCCAATAAGATCATCACCCTGACTACTGATTTTGGAAAGGCCGGCGGTTATGCCGGTGCCGTCAAGGGAGTGCTTCTTGAGATAAACCCTAACTTGAAGATCGTGGATGTGACCCACGAGGTTTCCTGTTTTAATGTTCTGGAGGGAGCTTTGGTGCTGAATTCGTTTTACCAGTTTTTTCCAAAGGGCACGATTCATCTGGCAGTGGTCGATCCGGGGGTAGGTGGAAAAAGAAAAGGGATTTTAATCAGGACCGATAATTACTTTTTTGTTGGACCGGATAACGGGATTTTCAGTTTCGTCTATGAGCAAGAAAGAGTAAGAAAGATGGTCAATATTACTAATTCCGAATACTTTCTGAGAAAACCTTCTTCCAGCTTTCATGCCAGGGACATTTTCGCACCGGTATCTGCTTATCTATCCCTGGGGGTGAAACCAGGAGAATTCGGTTCTCCTGCTCAGGACTGTTACAAACTCAAATTGCCCCAGCCACTTTACAGGAAAGATCATCTGTTGGGAGAAATCATCTACATTGATGGATTCGGAAACCTGATCACAAACATAAGCTCAAGTTTAATTTCCAACAAAAGCAGTGTGCGGATAAGAGTCAGAAGTAAAATTATCAATCACCTTAGTCAATATTATGAAGAAGAGAAGAATGGGAAACTTTTAGCATTGATTGGAAGTGGCAACTTCTTTGAGATATCGGTAAACCAGGGCAATGCTCAAAGACTTCTAAAAGCAAAAGTGGGAGATAAAATAACAATTGAAAATTTCTAAAAGTAAGAAAGAGATTTCAAGGAAAAAGGATGCCAAAAAAGGCAGGGGCACATCGCGACGTGCCCTTGCACCTAGAGAACGTCCTTCCTGGGACCAGTATTTTATGAGCATTGCTCGACTGGCTTCTACTCGTTCTACCTGTCTCAGGCGCCAGGTAGGTGCGGTGATTGTCAAAGATAAAAAAATCTTAGCCACGGGATATAATGGCGCTCCGATGGGTCTGAAACACTGTCTGGACATAGGCTGTTTACGAGAAGAATTGGGTATACCCTCAGGTGAAAGACACGAGCTTTGCCGGGCAACTCATGCTGAACAGAATGCGATTGCGCAGGCAGCAACTTTTGGGGTCAGCATAAAAGATGGCGTGATTTATTCGACCACTCATCCCTGTATACTCTGTTCAAAGCTTCTGATAAATGCGGGTATAAGCAGGATCATTATTGAGGACAGTTATCCGGATGAGATGTCCAGCCAGATGTTGAAAGAAGCTGGCGTGAAAATCGTAGTCATCGGTCAGGACACAAAGAAGGGAAAGAGGGGTAAGGGGAAGAGAAAATGAGGTGTCCTTTTTGCGGTAATGAAGAGGATAAGGTAATCGATTCCCGTCCATCCCAGGATGGAAGATCGGTCCGGAGAAGGAGGGAATGCGAGAAATGCTCTAAAAGATTTACCACTTACGAGTATATCGAGGATGTGTCCTTAACCGTTGTAAAGAACGATGACAGAAGAGAGCCGTTCGACCGGCTTAAACTGCAAAGAGGAATCGAGCTTGCCTGCAATAAGAGGCCGATCAGTTCGAAGAAGATAACTGCCCTGGTGGACGAGATAGATGAGGAACTGCAGGGTCTGTCCAAGAAAGAAGTAACCTCGAAAGAGATCGGAGAGCTGGTGATGAGGAAGCTGAAGGTCCTGGATGAAGTGGCTTATGTCCGCTTTGCCTCGGTTTATCACAAGTTTAAAGATATAAATGAATTCTTGAACGAGCTGAGAGGTTTGCTGGGGTCTTGAAGGAATCGCCTGTTAGCTGACTGGATATCATCAGATAATTACTTTTGTGGAGCAGGTCCTCCCTTAAACAGATAATTAACCAGATACACCACGTCGCTTACCGTCATCTTCCCGTCAGAGTTCGCATCTCCCGTCCACTCTGGCAAAATTCCCGAGCCATTCTTAAAAAGGTAGTTGATCAGATAAATGATGTCGCTCACGCTCACTATACCATCTAGGTTTAAATCTCCTCGGCAGTAATAGCCAATTTTATCCAGATTTAAGAGCTTCGCATAAATATCAGCATTGTACATGTTGTAGTTCCGAAAGTCATCCCATGCGAATACTACTGTGTTTTTGTGTATAGCCAGCGCGTAGTCGAGTTGATTCCAGCCAGCTCCGCTCGGTGTTGCAAGTGAACCGGGCACACTATTTATGCGGTAATTTGACCCTTGAGGCTCATTAGCCGCATTGAATCGCTGCGCCCACAAGTCCCTTTTATACCGGGAGTCAGACCACAAGACCACATACCCGTTGGAATCGGTTATGGCTATTCTTTGCGTCCAAAAAACATCTCCCAAATCGATGACGTCATTAACTATTCGAATATCCGACAGGGGGTTGCATAGAGTATCGAAAGTTCGAACCGCCACGGCGTTATTGGGGTATGTCCCCAAAGTGTCGTTCACAGAGAGGGCAGTTACGAAATTATTCTGGCTGTTGGCAACTACGGCTACATCATTGCCCACGCCCCATTGCGAACCAGGAGGAAGAAGTAGTATAACCTTCGTGATTGGCTGTCCTGATGGATTATAGACTCGGCCCATGGGCCATTCTGGACTAAATCGAAAATAAGGACAGGTCCCTTTCCATCCAACAAAAAAATAACCTTGCGAGTTAT
>DATKKH010000093.1:0-21569 GCA_035543035.1 Terriglobales bacterium
ATGAAAACGCCTAAGAACGGGTTTTTGACTCCTGCTCCGGCATATTCTTTGTAAAGGTCTGTTCCCTCTTTTTCCTTTGAGCCCATTGCGATGACGACCGCAAACGCACCCAGGTTCATCAGGATATATGCGGATAAGTAAAATAAAACTCCTGAGATAGCTGAATTACTTCCAGAGACAAAAGCGATTAGTATATATCCGGCGTGAGCGATTGAGGAATACGCCAATAGCCTTTTCAAATTGGTCTGCCACAAAGCCAGAAGATTTCCCGTGGTCATCGAAAGAACCGCAAGAATCCAGAAAATTAGAGTCCAGTCTGGTTTAATGGAAGAAAAAGCCAAGAGGAAAATCCTTAACAGTGCTGCAAACCCGGCTGCTTTTGGTCCAGCTGAGATGAATCCTGCAATCGGAGTCGGCGCACCCTCGAAAACGTCCGGCATCCACATATGAAATGGAACCGAAGCGATCTTGAATCCGAAACCTACAATCAAAAGCCCTATGCCGGCATACAGCAGAAGCTCGCTTGCCCCGGCAAAAACTCCGCTGAGAGGAGCTAAGAACAAGATCTTCTCTAAATTGGTTGTGCCGAAGTTCCCGTAGATCAAAGCGATGCCGAAGATAAGAAAGCTCGTGGCAAAAGAGCCCATCAGGAAAAACTTCATCGAAGCTTCATTAGATTTTGGATCCTTTTTCCTGAATCCGGATAAGATATAAAGGGAAACCGAGACTATCTCCAGTCCCAGGAAAATAACGATAAGGTCATTACTTGAAGCCATCAGCATCATTCCCAGCGTGGCAAAAAGAATTAAGGCATAATAGTCTCCTCTCACGTTTTCTTCCCTTTTGAGAAAGCTCAAAGAAAGAAGCACCACAAAGAAAGAACTGACTAGGAAAATAAAGGAGAAAAACAAAGCAAAATTGTCAGCCAGAGCCATCCCGTTAAAGGCAGAGAACTTTGAGCCGAAAAGATTTACCGAGAGGAAAAAGGAAATGGCAATTCCGATCCATGCAAGATGAGGCAGAAAACCTTTTTTGTCTTTCGGAAGAAAAGCCTCCATAAGCAACAGTAGAAATCCGAAAACCGCCAGCACTATTTGCGGGCTTATCACCTGCCAGTTAATGTCGATTAGACTCAGATCCATAAGTTTTTTTTGTAGCGGAGGTCTTCAGACCTCCATTATTTATCGTAGCGCGACCCTTTCAGGGTCGCATTGCGAGGCTAAAAGCCTCGCGCTACTTATTTTTCGGGCACAGGTCCCGACGCTACGAGTATCTCCTCGATTTCCCGCCTTGAGGGCAAGGCGGGTCTACCGATTTTTCCGTCTCACGTCTCCCCTCTCACGTCCTACCTTATTTTCCTTTCACCTTAAACCATTAAACTCTTGAACTTTTGAACTTGCTTACCCGACAGACCGCCGGAACTAAAATCCTCACGCGCCTCCAAACCCGACAGTTACCTTTCCATCTTCGACCATCACCGGAACTGCTTTTTTCCCGGCTAACTTGATTAACTCTTCCTGAAACTCAGGATTTTTCACCACGTCGATTTCTTTGTATTTTGTCCCCTGTCTGTCCAAATGCCGTTTCAGAGCTGCAGAATAAGGGCATCCTTCTTTTATATATATGGTAACCGCCATACCTTCTCCTTTCCCTATGACCTATTTGCTATCACCTATTACCTCAAATTCAGAACCTTCTCCTCCAAACATCTTCTTAGCTCAAATTTCGGAGATTCAACCTGTCCATTTTTCATTTCGCATACGACATCACATTTTTGATTGCAGGAAGCAGTCTGCTCGGTTTTATATTTGACATAATCCAGAATGTTCTGGACTGCCGGCTCCATTTTCGATAAAAACGACTGCGGATAAATCCCGATCCAGAAGATCAGAAGAACTATCGGGATTAAAGTTATTTTCTCCCTTAGATTCAGATCCAGCAGATTCTTATTTTCTTCCTTTTTTATCTCCTGGAACAAAACCCTCTGGATCATCCAGAGCATATAAACCGCGGCTAAGATGATTCCGATCGCTCCCAGGACCGCATAAACGGTTTTCGACTTGAACGCACCTAAGAGCACCAGGAACTCTCCCACAAAACCGTTTGTCCCTGGCAAACCGATAGAGGATAGGGTAACGATAACGAAAAACGCAGCAAAAACCGGAACCACTTTAGCGATCCCTCCATATTCTTCGATAAGACGGGTATGTCTCCTCTCGTAAATCATTCCCACGATTAAGAACAGAGCACCTGTGGAGATGCCATGGTTGATCATCTGTAAAATCCCGCCAGAAATCCCCTGCATATTCAGGGTAAAAAGACCTAGCATCACAAAACCTAAGTGGCTCACGCTGGAAAATGCCACCAGGCTTTTGATGTCCTTCTGCATGGTGGAGACCAAAGCCCCATAGATGATTCCGATAATCGCCAGAATGGAGAAAAGAGGAACGAAATTCATAAAGGCATTCGGGAACAAGGGCAGGCAGAATCTCAAGAAACCATAAGTTCCCATCTTCAGCAAGACTCCGGCTAAAAGAACGCTTCCTGCAGTTGGCGCTTCTACGTGAGCATCAGGCAGCCAGGTATGAAAAGGAAACATCGGAACCTTGATGGCAAAAGCCAAGGCAAAAGCCAGGAATAACCAGAATTGTGCTCCGAAGGGAATCGGAAGCTGAAGGATTTTCAGCAGATCGAAACTGTATTCGCCGGTGTAGCTGTAATTCATAAAGTATAGAACCAGAATAGCAACCAGCATGAAAATGCTACCCAGCATGGTGAAAAGGACAAACTTGATAGTAGCATAAACTTTTCTGGGACCTCCCCAGATCCCTATCAGGAAATACATCGGGATAAGCATCCCTTCCCAGAAAACGTAGAACAAAAACAGATCTAAGCTGACAAATACTCCGATCATTCCGGCTTCTAAGAGAAGCATGGTGATCATATACCCCTTAACCTTTTCCTTAATTGCACTCCAGGAAGAAAGGACAGCCAAAGCTGAAAGGAATGTGGTCAAAAGCACCAGGAATAGACTGATGCCGTCTACTCCCAGATGATAGTTTATCCCCAAGCTCTGAATCCAGATCCGGTTTATCTCGAACTGAAATCCGTTTTCGGGAATGAAATTGAAGTAAAGGTAAAGAGACAGGATAAAATTCGCCAAAGCTATGACAAAAGCGAACGACTTAATCAGCCCGTGCTTTTCCCTGTTAACCAGAAGAAGTAACAGTGCTCCAGCAATCGGGATGAAGATCAAAAGAGTTAAAATATATTCTGCCATATTCATTTCTTTTTCTTCGTAGTGCGAACCTTTTAGGTTCGCCATTTATTATTGTCATTGCGAGGAGGTTATTTGACCGACGAAGCAATCCCTTTACTTCCAAATAAGCGGATTGCTTCGTTCTCCGCACTCGGCGGAGAACTCGCAATGACCATAGAGTCTCCTTCTGCGAGGTTGAAAACCTCACTCTACGAGATCGATCACCTCAACACAAAATAAGCCAGAATCAGGATAACTCCGAACACCATAGCCAAAGCATAGTTGCGGACATATCCGGTCTGGACTTTTCTGCCTATTCCTGCAAACCAGTTGACTGTGCTTGCCAGCCCGTTAGCGAATCCATCTATCACCTTCACGTCGAAGAACTGCCAGAGAAAAGTTGCGAATTTCAGCAACGGGTTTACGATTACTTTGAAATAAAGCTCATCAATATAATATTTGTTCAAAAGGAGCTTGTAAGGAAAACTAAATCTCTGAGCCAGGGTTTTCGGGAGCTCCGGGCTCTTGATATAAAATCTGTAAGCAAAGAAAATCCCCAGTAAAGCCATTACGACCGATAATGCCATCACAAGATATTCTGTGGAAACTGGGTGCAAGGCTATAACTTCTCCCTCGCCAAACACCGGGCTTAAAAAACTCTCAAAGTTATTCCCGCCTCCAAGCGATTTCGGAACTCCGATGTATCCTCCGATGATCGAAAGAACTGCCAAAACCATAAGAGGAACTGTCATAATCTTCGGGGATTCGTGGATGTGAGATTTTATCGATTCTTCCAATCTTGACTTTCCGAAAAAAGTCAGGAAGAATAATCTGAACATATAGAATGCAGTCATACCGGCAGTGACCAGCCCGATTATCCACAAAACCAGATTACCTTCAGAAAAAGCCTTCCATAAGATCTCGTCCTTGCTGAAGAAACCTGAGAATAACGGTATCCCGGAGATGGCCAAAACCGCAGCAAACATAGTCCAGAACGTTACCGGCAATTTGTTTTTGAGCTCTCCCATCTTCTGCATATTCAGCTCGCCTGATAAAGCATGCATCACGCTCCCGGCTCCCAGGAAAAGGAGTGCTTTGAAAAAAGCATGGGTCATCAAATGGAAAATCCCCGAGGCGAAAGCTCCAACTCCGCAGCCTAAGAACATATATCCAAGCTGGCTGATGGTCGAATAAGCTAAGACTCTTTTGATGTCGTTCTGCACCATTCCGATTGAAGCAGTATAGAGAGCTGTGACAGCACCGATGACGGCAACCAGACCCATGGTGAATGGAGCAAGCTGGAAAAGAACGTGACATCTGGCTACCATATAGACGCCTGCTGTTACCATAGTAGCCGCGTGAATAAGAGCAGAAACCGGGGTCGGTCCTTCCATTGCATCTGGCAGCCAGACATAGAGCGGTATCTGGGCGGACTTCCCCACTGCTCCCATGAACAGAAGCAGGGTGATTGCAGTTGCCAGCCCGCCTCCGAGTGTAAGCATTGAAGGTGCTTGTGAGAATACGTCTGAAAAATTCAGCGTTCCGAAGGTCCAGAAAATAAGCATTATCCCTAAAGCAAAACCGAAATCTCCGATCCGGTTGACGATGAAAGCCTTTTTAGCTGCATCCGAAGCCGATTTTTTCTCATACCAGAAGCCAATCAGAAGGTAGGAGCATAAACCCACGCCTTCCCAGCCGAGATAGAGCAACAGGAAATTGTTGGATAAAACCAAAGTCAGCATAAAGAAGACGAAGAGGTTCATAAAGGAGAAAAATCTGGCAAAACCTTTATCTCCTGACATATAGCCAACAGAATAGACGTGAATGAAGAATCCAACTCCGGAAACCACTAAAATCATCACGCAGGATAGCGGGTCCAGAAGGAACGAGAAATTGATTTTAAAAAGCCCGGAATAAATCCAGGGGAAGACTACTTTTTCGATAATCCTCTGCTCTGCAGGTAAAGATAGCAATTCAAAGAAAATCTTGATCCCAATCAGGAACGAAAGACCGATCGTTCCGCACCCGATAAAGGAAACCAGGGTCTTGCCTAATTTCCTTCCTAGAAGCCCGTTGATCACAAACCCGACCAGGGGTAGCAGTGGTATTAACCAGATATACTCAATCATATTTTATAATTTGTTTTTCGTAGCGCGACCCTTTCAGGATCGCATTGCGAGGCTGAAAGCCTCGCGCTACGGTTTTTCACCCTTATCCGTCATTCGTCATCCGTTTTCTTTTCTACCATTTCATCAAATTCCCGTCATCCACATTAGCACTTTTTTTATTTCGATAAAAAAGAATAATAATTGCCAGTCCGACTCCTGCCTCTGCTGCTGCCACAGTCATAACCAGAAACACCATCACCTGCCCGGACAAAGACCCCATCTCCCTGGCAAAAGCGATAAAAGCTAAATTTGCCGCATTCAGCATGATCTCGATGGACATGAAGACCACTAAAACGTTTCTCCTGATCAAAAATCCTAAAACCCCGATGGCGAAAAGTATTCCGCTCAACAGCAGATAATAAGTTACCGGAACCATTTATTCCT
The DNA here is from genome assembly GCA_035543035.1 of Terriglobales bacterium. Classification (GTDB taxonomy): domain Bacteria; phylum Zixibacteria; class MSB-5A5; order MSB-5A5; family RBG-16-43-9; genus RBG-16-43-9. The sequence continues at coordinate 5,812 of DATKKH010000093.1, forward strand.
CCCTCCGGGCTAAAAAGAGCGCACCAATCATGGCAATCAGAAGGAGTATAGAGGTTATCTCGAATGGAAAAAGATAAGTCGAGAAAAGGAGCTGTCCCAATGAGCTGGCCGTCCCAAAATCCTCTGCCACCTGCATAGACTCTCCCGCCTTGCCAAAAAGCGTATTCCTGACCACGACGAAAAGCTCCACTATCAAAAGCAAGGAGAAAACTACGGCAAAGAATCTCTGAAGTTTCCTTTTTTCCGGACCGAACTCATCTTTTCTTAAATTCAAAAGCATAATCACGAAAATAAAAAGAATCATTATAGCGCCTGCATACACTATGATCTGGATGAAAGCCAGAAAGAATGCCTTCTGCAAAATGAACAGGACAGCGATGCTTCCCAGAGTCACGATCAAAGACAGTGCAGAATAAACCGGATTTTTCTGCAGGATAACCATTAAAGCTGAGGCAATCGCCACCAGCGCCAGAATGATGAAAAAAGCAAGTTCCATATCTTAGTCTATCTCCCCTCCCAAGGCTTTTTTTCTGTCCTTGACGTTCTTGGGAAAATGAGAAAGCAGCATCTCTTTGGTGTAGATATAATCATTCCGCTTATCATAAGTGAATTCATATTCCCTGCCTAAGAAGATGGCGTTCTCCGGACAAGCTTCCTCACACCAGCCGCAGAAAATGCATCTCAGCTCGTTTATCTCATAGACTTTGGGATACCTCTCCCCGCCTTTGATTTCCTCTCCCTCCATATAAATGCACTCTACTGGACAGGCTGCTGCACACAATCCGCAGCAGACGCACCTTTCCTTCCCGTCATCATAGCGGGCAAGATAGTGCAGACCCCGGAAACGTGGAAGCATCTCCCTTTTCTTCCTGGGGTATCTGTCAGTTACCGGCTTTTTGAAAATATGCTTGAAGGTAACAGCCAGTCCCTTGATCAATGCGATTATGTAACTAACGAATTTGAACATATCAGTATGCCAGAACTATGCCGGTTATTAAAATGTTAAGTATGGCTAACGGGAACAAAACCTTCCATCCGAAATTCATCAGCTGGTCATATCTGAACCGGGGCAAAGTCGCCCTGACCCAGACATAAAAGAACAGGAGTATGAAAACCTTGATGAAAAACCAGACAAACGAGGGCAGGAAAGGTCCCTGCCACCCACCTAAAAATAGAGTCGTGGTCAAGGCGGAGATGTTGATCATATTCCCATATTCACCCAAGAAGAATAAAGCGAACTTCATACTCGAATACTCTGTGTAATAGCCTGCGACCAATTCGTTTTCTGCCTCTGGTAAATCGAATGGTGACCGGTTGTTGTCCGCTATCCCGCATATCAGGAAAAGAATAAAACCCAAAGGCTGGCGGAAGATATACCAGTTTAGAAATTTATCCTGTGATTTCACTATCTCGACTAAATCCAGACTTCCGGAGATCATCAAAAGTCCGATAATGGAAAGACCTAACGAGACCTCATAGCTTATGGCCTGGGCAGTCGATCGAACTCCTCCTATGAGCGAATATTTATTATTGGACGACCAGCCAGCCAGGACTATTCCATAAACTGCTACCGAGAAAACTGCTAAGATATAAAGAACACCGACGTTTAAATCGGACACAACCAGTTCAATCTGCTTCCCGAATAGAGCTATTTCATTGCCAATCGGTATAACACCGAAGAGTATAAAGGCAGGCACAAAAGTCAGAAGCGGAGCCAGGGTATAGACCAGCCTGGAGGCAGAGGATGGAGTAATGTCTTCCTTAAAGAAAAGCTTGAGACCGTCTGCTATTGGCTGAAGCAGCCCGAAAGGTCCCACATATTTCGGCCCCAGCCTGACCTGAAAGTCTCCTAAAAGTTTTCTTTCCAGCCAGGTAAGATAGGCCATCCCTCCCAGCCAGATTGCCAGGAAAACCGCTATTTTGATTAAGGTTATTATCAGAAACTCAACCATATGCTCTATCTTTCCTTACTTAGTTTCACTCTATCAATCAGCGTGTCTTTGTCCAAAAGAGAATTGACCTTTATATGCTCGAAATTGATAGGAACAAAAACCGTTCCTGGATTTACGCACTCATCCAATTTGACCTTTATTTTTATTTTCCCTTTGGATGACTCGACTAAAACCTCGTCTCCGTTTTTTAAATTTGATTTCCCGGCATCCAGAGGATTTATCTGGCAAAATCCTTCCGGCACTATCCCGCAGAGATTTGCAGATTTATTAGTCAGCCTCCCAGAATGATGAGCCAGGCTTCCGGTGATTAGGATGAAGGGATAGTAGTGATCCGCAGGCGCCTCATCAAAATCAACCGGCACAAGCTGGGAAGTTTTGTTCAGAAAATTCTCCGGCATAAGCTCTGCTGTACCCTGATCGTTAAGATTCAAACAGGGCCATTGAATGCCGCAGTCATCCAGTCTGTCAGCTTTTATCCCTCCGTAAATCGGTGAGACCTGGGCGATCTCTTCGGTTATCTGGAAAGCGGAGGTGTAATGCTGCTTGTGACCCATTAAGGTGGAAAGCTCGCAGATAATCTCCCAATCTGCTTTTGCCTCCCCAGGCGGGACCAAAGCCCGGCACAGCTTCTGCACCCTTCTTTCTACATTGGTGAAAGTCCCTTCCTTTTCGGCAAAAGATGCAGCCGGCAGAACCAGATTGGCTGCCTTTGCCGTTTCGGACAGGAAAATATCCTGAACTACAAGAAAATCTAACTTCTTCAGAGTGGTTTCGATATACTCCCGATCCGGAAAACTCTCCATCGGATCCTGACCCATTATATATAGACCTTTTACTTTCTCAGCATTTATACCTAATAAAATCTCGTTATAGTTAAGACCTCTCTCTTTAGGTATGGATGAATTCCAGATTTTTTCCAGCCTTTCCCTGCCAACCTCATCCTCTACTGGAACAAATCCCGGCAGCCTGTCCGGTAAAATCCCCATATCCAGTGCTCCCTGAGAGTTATTGTTTTCCCACAGAAGATTGAATCCTGAATTTTTCTCTCCCCATTTCCCAACAGCCAGCAGAAGATTATTGAGTCCCTTGATAATCGCCTCTGCCTGCAAGTTTTCGCTGATCCATTTGCCGCAAAAAATCATCAGGCTTTCGCTTGTAGCGATCTTCCGGGCAAAGTCCTTTATCTTTTCTTCATCTATACCGGTCAATTCTGACACTTTGGAAAGCGAATATTTCTCCAGGTTTTGTCTCAGCTCCTCTATTTCATTTTCGCTGAGCTTGGAAGATATTAATCTTTCATCCAGGATAACTTTCAGGAGTCCATTGATCAAAAAACCCTCGCTCCCCGATTTATATATCAGCTCTTTTTCAGCAATCGAGCTGAATTTAATCTTTTTAGGATTGGCTAAAAGGAGACTGGCACCATTCTCTTCTCTGAGCACGGACTTTCTTATTCTCAGGCTGATTATGGGGTGTTCAGAATTCAAGTCCGAGCCGAAAACCAGGATGGTTTTTGCTTTTTCGATTCCTTCAATAGAGTTGGTCATGGTGTAAACTTGAGGATATTCGAAAAGTGCCGGACTCGGCAGGACCTTTTTGGCTCCTGCCCTGAAGTCCAGGTTGTTCGACCCTAAGATCGTTCTGAAGAATTTCTGGAAAATATAATTATCCTCATTCGTCGCTTTTTCAGAGCCGAAGCCGGCTAAAGCCCGGGGACTGTATTTCTCCTTTATCTCGATCAGTTTCGAGATCAGAAGGCTATAGGCCTCTTCCCAGTTCGACTCTACCAGTTTTCCGTTCTTTTTTATCCAGGGGGATTTTATCCTTTCCGGATGACCGACCAGGTCATACCCCCATCTTCCCTTATCGCAGATGAAACCTACATCCACTTTGTCGTTTCTTCTGGAAGTTCCCCTAAAAAGCTTGTTCTGCCTTGCCCACAAAGTGAGGTTGCATCCATCCCCGCAAAAAGGACAGATGCTTTTTACCTTACTGGCAGTCCAGGGCCTGATCAGATACCTCCAGGATTTTGCAGTCAAAGCCCCAACCGGGCAGATTTCCACAGTATTTCCGGAATACACGTTGGAAATGGGTATGGACGGAAGTATGTTTATTTCACTCCTCCATCCCCGCATAAAAGCACCCATATCATATTCACCGGCTATCTCTCTTAAGAAGCGGATGCATTTGAGACAATAGATGCACCTGTTCTGATTCCGGATCATTTGAGGACCGATCTTCAGATCATCAAAGGTCGAAGATTGATCTATTATATATCTTCTTTTTTCCTCGACGAACCTACTCCGGTCAGTTCCGAATTTGAAGGTTATCTCCTGCAAGTCGCACTCTCCACCCTTATCGCAGGTGGGGCAGTCTAAGGGATGGTTAATCAGCAGAAATTCCACGATTCCTTTTCTGGCTTTGACCACCTTGGGCGTATTGGTCCACACGACCATACCCTGAGACACAGGTGTGTTGCAGGCAATCATCAGTTTCTGTACCTTCTCCACCTCGACCAGGCAAATCCTGCAGCCACCTAAAATCTTAAGTTTCTCATGCCAGCAGAAAGTAGGAATGTCGACACCGACCTTTTTCGCCGCCTGAAGAATCGTTTTTCCTTCTTCTACTTCAACCGGCTTGTTATCTATAGTCAAACTTATCATCTCTTATGTTTTCCCTTGAACCATTAAACCCTTGAACTATTGAACTCTTTTTCAAAAGGACATCGTTTATTTTTTATATGGTCTTCATACTCCTGCCTGAAATGCTCTATAGTGCTGGTAATAGGCATGGTAGCCGACTCGCCCAAAGGGCAGATCGTTTTCCCGTAGATATTGTCGCTTAAGTCTAGAAGCAGGTCGAGGTCTTCCATTCTTCCCTTTCCATCCTCTATTCTCTGCATAATCTTTGAAAGCCAGTAAGTCCCTTCACGACAGGGTGTGCACTCTCCGCAGGACTCGAATTCGTAAAATTTCACAAGCCTCAGAGTAGCTCTTACCAGGCAGGTATCCTCGTCCATTATTATCACTCCCCCGCTTCCTAAAGCCGAACCTGCCTCAGCCACAGACTCAAAGTCAAGCTTAACGTCGATCTTGCTCGCAGGCATAACCCAGCTTGAGGCTCCGCCAGGTATAAAAGCTTTGAGTTTTTTTCCATCTCTCATTCCTCCGCCATAGACCTCTATCAATTCCCGCAATGGAGTTCCCATAGGAAGCTCATAATTCCCTGGCTTGTTAACCTGACCTGACAGGCAAAAAACTTTAGTCCCAGTGCTCTTGGGTGTTCCTATGCTGGCAAACCATTCTGCTCCGTTGAGGATAATATGCGGCACGTTGGAAAGAGTCTCGACGTTATTCACGTTGCTCGGACACCCGTACAAACCGGACACTGCCGGATAAGGAGGTCTTAATCTCACCAGAGGTCTTATCCCTTCGATGGAGGAAAGGAGTGAAGTCTCTTCACCACAGATATAAGCGCCTGCGCCCCGGAATAAAATCAAGTCCAGATCATAACCTGTGTTTAAGATATCTTTACCCAGATAACCTTTTTCGTATGCTTCTCTTATAGCCTGCTCCAGCCTTTTTGCCCCGAAGCCGAACTCTGCGCGGATATAGATAAAGGAAATATGTGCACCAATTGCATAACTTCCGATGATGATCCCTTCGATCAGCTGGTGAGGGTCTTTCTCTATCAATTCACGATCTTTGAAAGTTCCCGGCTCGCTTTCATCCGCATTGCAGATCAGAAATTTCGGTTTGGGAGAATTTACCGGCACAAATCCCCATTTGGCACCAGTGGAAAACCCTGCTCCGCCTCTTCCTCTTAAACCTGATTTCTTGACGATGTCGATCACCTGAGCTGGAGAAAGCTCTTTCAGGGTTTTGGCCAGCGCCTTATACCCTCCATTTTTCAGATAGGTGTCGATCCTGTGTTGGTCTGGCTCGTCGATATGTTTGAAAACTATTTTCTCGGGCATAGCTTATCTTTTAGAAAGCTCCTCTATCAGCTTATCTATCTTTTCCCTGGTGAGATTTTCGTGAAACTCCTCATTCACCATCATCATGGGTGCTGTTCCGCACGAGCCCAGACATTCCTCAGTTGAAAGAGTGAAAAGCCCGTCCGGAGTCGTCTGTCCAACTCTGATTTTGAGCTTTTCCTCCAGATACTTAATTATGCTTTCCGCGCCCAGAAGTGAACAGGAAAGGTTATCACACACTCTGATCCAGTATTTCCCCACTTTCCCTGCGGGAAAGAAAACGTAAAAGGACAAAACCTCATACAATTCCAACAGTGGAATGCCCAACAGTTCGGACACTTTCTGTATCCCCTCCTTATCAACGCATCCTTTTTCCTGGTAGAGAATATGGAAAACCGGAAGTACACAAGTCTTAATCTTTGGATATTTACCCTTGAGACTGCGAATTTTTTCTTCTGTTTCTTTAGTAATCATTTTTTGATTTTTTGCTCCTTGCTACCTGCTCCACGCTTAGTATTACCGATCAATCTCTCCTAGCACAATATCTATGCTTCCTATTACCGCCACCACGTCTGCTATTAATCTTCCTGCAACCAATTTGTTGAAAGCGCTTAAATTCACAAATGAAGGCGGCCTGACTCTCACCCGGTAAGGTTTTTTGGAACCATCCGAAATTATGAAATACCCCAACTCGCCTTTGGGTGATTCGATTGAATGGTAAACTTCTCCGGCCGGGACTGTGAATCCTTCCTGGGCAATTTTGAAATGATAAATCAATGCTTCCATCTCTTTTTTCACTACTTCTTTGGGAGGATAAACAATCCCCGGTATTCTAACCGTGTAATCCCCTTCAGGTATTCCTTCTAATGCCTGTTTGACGATTCGCAAGGATTGTCTCATCTCTTCTACCCTGACCAGATACCGGTCATAGACGTCCCCGTTTTTTCCAACTGGAATGTCGAACTCGAACTTTTCGTAACCGGAATAAGGATTGGATTTTCTCAAGTCCCATTTCTCCCCGCAGCCACGGATAATCGGACCCGAAAGCCCGCAGTTGATGGCTTCTTCAGGACTGATTGTGCCTATCCCGACTGTTCTTTGCAGCCAGAGCTTATTCTTGGTCAAAAGGTTCTCGTAATCCTGAACTTTTGAGGGGAAGACTTTTATGAACTCCCTGACTCTTTTTTCGAAATCACCCGAAGCTGGTAAATCTTTTGCCAGACCTCCGATCCGGATGAAGGAGGTCATCATCCTCTGCCCGGAGATGGTTTCGAAAATGTCCTGCAGCATCTCCCGCTCCCTGAATGCATAAAGGAGCATCGAGATTGCGCCTATGTCTGCCGCATGCGAACCGACCCAGACCAGATGCGAGGAAATTCTCTGCAGCTCGATTAAAAGGACTCTGATATATTGTGCTTTAGGAGGAGCTTCGATGTCCAGCAGTTTTTCGACCGCCAGGACATACCCTAAATTATTTGAGAGATTCGCCACATAGTCGGTCCTGTCCCAAAGGGTGATGTTCTGGGAATAAGTGCGGAATTCAGCAGTTTTTTCTATGCCCGTATGAAGATATCCGATATCCGGAGTAGCTTTCACCACAGTTTCGCCATCCAATTCGAGGACGACCCTTAGCACACCGTGGGTTGCCGGGTGCTGGGGACCCATATTCAAAATCATCGTATCTTGTCGTTCTCTTTTTATCTGCATGATTTCGCGGTTCGGACGTCATTGCGAGCAAACGAAGCAATCCTTATATCCACGGGAGAGGGATTGCTTCGTTCCGATAAATCGGAACTCGCAATGACAGGTATTATTTTTCTACTTGAATCCTTGAATCCTCGACTCCTTGAATCCTCTTATTTTGTTATCCTCGGCGGCTTATCCTTATTATGCGTAAAAGCCACCTCTTCGAACATCAAAGGATAATCTTTTCTTAAGGGATGCCCGACCCAGTCGTCCGGCATCAGGATTCTCTGCAGGTCAGGGTGATTATCGAACTTCACCCCGAACAGGTCGTAAACCTCCCTTTCGAGCCAGTTGGCACTCTGCCAGAGAGGAGTAACCGAAGGGACAGACTCACCTTCTGCCGCCCTGACTTTGAGCCTGATCCTCCACCTGAAAGGAAGAGAGTAAAGGTTATAAACGATCTCGAATCTTTTTTCCCTTTTGGGGTAATCCACACCGCAGAGGTCAGAAAGAAAATTATATTTCAATTCGGGCTCATCCTTCAGATACTTGCAGATCAGAAGCAGGTCTTCTTTTTTGACGGTCAGGGAAAGCTGACCTTTATATTCGACAATTTCAAGAATCGAACCTGAGAAATTCTCTTTCAGTTTTTTTAAAGTTAGACTATCCATTTTTTTCTTCAGTGGTTGCTCGACTCATTGGGATTAAGTCTATTTTGTTTTCGTAGCGCGAGGCTCCTATCCTCGCTTTACGAAATTGCTCTTAATTAAGTAACTACGTATTTCTATAATGTAACCCTTCTTTTTTTACTTTCTCGTGCAATTTCATCAGTCCGTCAATCAACTGCTCCGGACGCGGAGGACACCCTGGCACATACATATCTACAGGCACGATTTTATCCACCCCTTTGATGACTGCGTAATTGTTGAAAACTCCTCCGGTCGAAGCGCATGCGCCCATAGCGATGACCCACTTGGGCTCTGGCATCTGGTTGTAGAGTTGTTTTAAAACCGGCCCCATTTTCTGGCATACCCTGCCTGCCACGATCATCAGATCAGCCTGCCTGGGTGATGAGCGGAATATCTCCATCCCGAACCTTGCCAGATCGTATCTTGAGGCTGCAGTGCACATCATCTCGATGGCACAGCAGGCCAGGCCAAACCCCAGGGGCCACATCGAGGATTTTCTGGACCAGCCCACCACATTATCCAGAGTTGTCAGGATTATCCCATGATGGATATGCTCCTCTTTTGCAGGACTTATGATTGTCCCTTCTTCTTTTTCCGGGGAGAATATCTTGACGCCCGGGTTATAGATTCTGTCGTTCACTCCCACGTCAGTCCCCCCTTCTTGACGATATAGAGATACCCGATCAAAAGAATTGCCAGAAATACGCCCATTTCTATTAACCCGAAAATCTTAAGCTCTTTGTAGATGACAGCCCAGGGAAACAGGAAAGCTATTTCTATATCGAAGATGATGAAGAGTATTCCAACCAAATAAAATTTAATCGGAAATCTTCCCCTGGCATCTTCCTGGGGAATGTTGCCGCATTCATATGGCAGAAGTTTTTCCCGTTGAGGTGGTCTTCTCCCAATAAACTTCGACACCAAAATGATGGATATGCCCACTCCCGTGACTATGACTATGACCAATGCCAGTGCAAGGTAAGATTCAAGCATAATTTAAAAGAGAAAAATGGATTCTCCCAATTTGTTTTTGGCTGGTCTCAAATTAAGGCCAGCCAAGATTGTGAAGATAATAGCAAACTCCCCAAAAGTTGTCAATACAAATTTTGTTTTGATGTTCACCCCCCTGCTGAACCTTTGCTAATTTCTGTTTTTTTGAATTAATTCTTAAACACAATATACAAAGTTTCGACACTTGTCAAGAAAAATGTCACTTGTTTCAAGTAGGTCAGACATTCCTGTCTGACCTATTTATCTTCGTTCTATGTTGGTCTTCAGACCAACTGAGAATTGGTGCCGGGGGAATCTTGCTCCTACGGGGCATCAAAATTCCTTGACAAAAAGCGTAATTATAATAGCTTGTCTAAATAAGTTCTTTTAAATAATGATTTTCAACAGGAGTAAAAATGCCTCTAAAAACCCCAGAGCAATACAAGGAAAGTTTAAGAAAAATGCGCCCCAATATCTACAAATTCGGGGAGTTAATTCAGGATGTGACTACCCATAAAGCCACGAGAAATACCATCGAAGGGCATGCCCAGATTTTCTCTGCCCAAAATAATCCTGAATATGCTGAGCTTTTGACCACGACTTCTCATCTGACAGGCGAAAAAATATCAAGGTATTTATCCCTGATTCAGTCAGCTGAGGATATGATAGCCAACTCTAAGATGAAAAGGCTTCTTTTTCAGCTGACTGGCACCTGCACTGGAGGAAGATGCGTTGGCTGGAATTCGATCAATGCGATGTGGGCAACCACATTCGATATGGATAAAGAATCCGGCACAGATTACCATCAGAGGCTGAAAAACTGGCTTATCGCTGCTCAGAGAAATGATATCACCATATCCGGAGCTCTGACCGACCCCAAAGGTGACCGCACCAAAACTGCTTCTGAGCAGAAAGACCCGGACATGAACCTGCATATTGTGGAAGTGAAAGCAGATGGAATAGTGGTCCGGGGAGCAAAGGTGATGATCTGCGGGGTAGCAGCGTCCAACGAGATATTCGTTCTTCCGGGTGCGGCCTACAAAGAACAAGATAAGAATTATGCAGTCTCCTTTGTGATTCCCAGAGATGCCGAGGGATTAACTATCGTTGAAACCAGAAGACCTTCAGATACCAGAGAGGAAGAAGAAGGATTCGATATCCCGGTCAAAAAGGGTGGTATAACCCAGGCTTATCTTTTCTTCGAAAATGTTTTCGTTCCAAAAGAGCGGGTCTTTATGTGCGGAGAGTATAAACATACTCTGAATGCGGTGATGAATTTCATCCTGCCTTACCGGGCAGCCATCGGCGGATGCGTTGCCGGACAGGGTGACGTAAAAATCGGTGCTGCGATTTTGGTAGCCAGGGCTAATGGGTTATCCTCGAAAGTTTTCAGCGAGAAGCTGACTAAAATGTCCATCAACAACGAAACCACTTTTGGAGTCGGTATTGCTGCTTCGGTTTTAGGGAAAAAACATCCCTCCGGAGTCTGGCAGCCGGATTCACTCCTTTCCAATGTGAACAAGGTCCACGTTGCCACTTTGCCCTACGAAACCTCGGTCCTGGCCCAGGATATTGCCGGTGGAATTGCCGAGACCGGCTGCATGCCTTCCTCCAGGGATTTCTTTGACGAAAAATATGGTCATCTCGTTCAGAAATATCTTAAAGCTTGTGCTTCAGCCGAATCCAGAGTAAAAGCCGCCAGGTTGGTCGAATGGGCAACCATCGGAGCAGGAGTCCCCGGCTGCATGCACGGTGGTGGCTCACCAGATGGGGCCAAGTTAGTCATCCGGGCAAATGCAGATCTGGAAAAGAAAGTCCAGATCGCCAGAAGATTAGCCGGAATCGAAGAGGAAATCCCGGAACCGGATAAGAAGAAATAGTGCTGTCATTGCGAGGAGGTCTTCTGACCGACGAAGCCCATTTGGGCTTCGTTCGCCTGAAGCTGAACCCGCAATGACAATGAATTGTCCTCCACCGGTCTTCTTAACAACAGAGATAAAAAAGAAACAAAATCAGAATTTTAACGTCTATAATTAAATTAATAAGATGCGGATGAAATTGTAAGAAATCGAATAGATCAGAACATTATCAGCAAAGGAGGTGGCTGTTGGAGTAAAAGTCTGAGCATGAGCTTGAGGGAGCCGTCTTGAAATGGATTTCTCCCGAGATTTCGAGCTTTGTGTTTTTGAATTATCTTTTTAAATAACCATAAAAATAAACGGGAGGGAATAATCATGAGACAGAATAGAGGGATTTTTATATTCGGCTGCTTAGCTTTGTTATTATTTTCATTTTCGATCGGTTTTGCCCAGCAGGCCAAGCAAATTCCGATGCAGGACTTTTTTAAGAACCCGGAAAAAGCTTATTTTCAGATTTCACCGGACGGGAACTACATCTCTTTTACCCAGCCTTACGAAAGCCGGATGAATATTTTCGTTCAGGCTCGCGGCTCTAACGAAGCCAAAAGAGTTACCGCCGTAACCGACCGCGATATCTCGGAATATTTCTGGAAAGGGAGCGACCGGCTTATCTACTCTAAGGATTTTGGAGGGGACGAAAATTTTCATCTTTTCGCAGTGGACAGGAACGGCGGAAATGTCAAAGATCTGACTCCATTTGACAGCACCAGGGTAATGGTGATAGATGACCTGAAGGATGACCCCACAGATGTCATCATCAGCATGAACAAGCGCAAGCGCGAGATCTTCGATGCCTACAGGCTGAATACCGTCACCGGCAATCTCACACTGATTGCCGAAAACCCGGGCAATATCACCGGCTATGTCACGGATCATTCAGGCGGCATCAGAGTTGCTACCACGACTGATGGGGTTAACACCAGTCTTCTTTTCAGAGAAAGCGAGAAAGATACTTTCAGGGTCGTTCTGACCACCAACTTCAAAGAGACGTTCAGCCCGCTTTTTTTCACTTTTGACAACAAGAATCTGTATGCTACCTCCAACCTGGGCCGGGATAAAATGGCCATTGTAAAATTCGACCCCGGGACGGGGAAAGAGCTGGAGATGATCTATGAGAATCCAGAGGTCGACGTAAGTGGTATGGAATATTCCAGACTTCGGAAAGTGCCCACTTTCATCACTTATGTAACCTGGAAAACCGAAAGAAAATTCCTGGACAAGCAGGCCGAAGAGCTATATGGAAATTTGGAGAAAAAATTTCCCGGATACGAGGTATTCGTCACCTACAATAATAAAAATGAAGATGTCTTTATTGTCAGGATAATGAGCGACCGCACCCTGGGTTCATATTATCTGTATGAGCAGAAAACCGGCAAGCTGACCAAGCTGGCTGACAGAAACCCCTGGCTGAATGAGAAAGACCAGGCCGAGATGAAGCCGGTCACTTACCAGTCCAGAGACGGGTTGACCATTCACGGTTACCTGACGCTTCCCAAAGGGGAAACCCCCAAAAACCTTCCAGTGGTCATAAATCCGCACGGCGGCCCCTGGTACAGGGACGTCTGGGGCTTCAATCCCGAAGTCCAGTTCCTGGCTAACCGGGGATATGCGGTATTTCAGATGAACTTCCGCGGCTCCACTGGATACGGCAAGAAATTCTGGGAAGCTTCGTTCAAAGAATGGGGAAAGAAGATGCAGGATGACATAACCGATGGAGTCAAGTGGCTCATCCAACAGGGGACTGCTGATCCTAAGCGAGTAGCCATCTATGGAGCAAGTTATGGAGGCTATGCCACTCTGGCCGGGCTTACCTTTACCCCGGATTTATACACCTGCGGAGTGGACTACGTGGGAGTTTCCAACATGTTTACCTTTATGAAATCGATCCCGCCTTACTGGAAACCTTATCTGGATATGTTCCACGAGATGGTTGGCGACCCCTCCAAAGACAGCCTGATGTTTGCCTCTGTTTCGCCGGTGTTCCACGTGGACCAGATCAAAATCCCTCTGCTGGTTGCGCAGGGAGCAAAAGATCCCCGGGTCAACATAAACGAATCCAACCAGATAGTCGACGCCCTGAAGAAAAGGGGAATAGAAGTAGAGTATATGGTGAAAGATAACGAAGGCCACGGCTTTGCCAACGAGGAAAACAGATTCGACTTTTACCAGGCAATGGAGAAATTCCTGGCAAAATGCCTGCGGAAATAGGTGTTTCGTAGTGCGAGCCTTCAGGCTCGCTAATTCATAGGAGCAGAACAACGTTCTGTCCGCTCGAGTATATGTAGGGGCACGGTCCCGCCCTTTGGCGGGATGCCCCTACAAAAATTCATAGAGACGCATAGCCATGCATCTCTACAACTGTCACTGATAGATCCAGATTGCCCTTAACCTGGGTCAGCAGTTACCGATGACAGAAAAAAATTATAGGGGCGAGATTCCCTCGCCTCTATCCCGAAACACGAGAGGAGAAAAGCTTCTCCCCTCCGAATGAGAAAAATAATGAACAAATCTCAGATTGAAATCGAGAATTTAAAACGACAACTTTCTTTATCCCAAAAAGAAGCAGAACAGTATCACGAAATCATCCAGTATAAATTAAATAAAGAAATCTCAGCCGTCAAAAAATTGAATCTCCTTAAGGGAAAGCTGATCTTAGAATGCGGAACCGGCCAGGGAAGATTTACTCAAAGTATAGTGGATAATCTTATTAAATCCGATCAGGCTCTTTATACGATCGACTCCGCTCCCCATATGATAAAAAACGTCAGTTCTAAAATCAGAAAAAAGAATTTTTATCCTCAGGTAGCCGACCTGTGGAAAATCCCTTTCCCTGTTAATCACTTTGATGCCCTTGTTTCTCATTATACCTTGCACGGACTGCGTTCTAAAAACAAGAACTTTTTGACACCATACCAGGAAATGATCAGAACGCTTAGACCTGGAGCACCATTAATCGCAATGACCTTTTATTACTCTAAAGGGAAAAACTCATCCGCCTTTGTTTATCACCGCTTAATCCAGTTATATTACCAAGACAGAAAGGTGAACTTCTTTGGTCTCAAGAAACCAGATGTTTATATAAATCTTCTAAAGAAAGCTGGATTAAGAAATATCAAATCAAAGGTCATAAATCTTGATTCTTTTCCCTTCTCTGAGAGATTGAGAGACAAAATTCATTCTGCCCGCCTGAAAGAAGAAAAGAACCTGATTAAAAAAATAAAATCTCCTAAACTGAGAAAAGAAGCCGAAAAAGTTTTGAATAATTTCGAATCTAAATCAGAATCGAAGAATCAGAAGATTGGTCCAACTCTCTTGCTCTGGGGAAAGAAATAAGTCGTTGCTTTGCAGTTTCTGTATTCTATTTTCTATTTTCTGTTTTCCATTTTCCATCATCCTTTTTCATATTTGTCCTTGACAGTTCTTCCTCTTTCATATAAAATTCTAATATAAAATCCTAAGAGGCAACGTGTATGGACATTCATAAACTCGACAGTATCTTCGACCCTCACCGGATTGCTTTAATCGGTGTAACCTCCAACCCTCAGAGCGTGGGCGGTAAGGTTCTGAGCAACCTGGTGGGAGGAGGTTTTCGGGGAGTGGTCTATCCTGTGAATCCTGCCTTTGAAGCAGTTTTAGGAATTCAGTGTTATCCCGATATAAAAAGCTTGCCCAAAAAACCGGAATTGGGCATCATCTGCGCTCCTGCCCAGCAGGTTCCTGCAATTGTCAAAGAGTGCGGGGAGCAAGGTATTCTGGGATTAATAATAATCTCAGCCGGATTTAAGGAAACCGGTTCTGAGGGTAAAGTCCTGGAAGACCAGATTCAAATCGAGCTGAGGAAATTCGATGGTATGCGGATCATCGGGCCAAACTGTCTGGGGATCATCGTTCCGGGTTTGTATCTGAATGCCAGCTTTGCAGCGGGAATGCCCCCGGACGGCCAAATAGCCTTCATCTCCCAGTCCGGTGCTTTATGCTCCTCTGTCCTGGACTGGGCTTTAGAAGAGAAGATCGGCTTTTCTTATTTCGTTTCAATCGGAAATACGCTGGATGTGGATTTCGCCGATCTGATCGATTATATCGGAGAGGATGAAAATACCAAATCGATAATCCTTTATGTCGAATCGATCAGCCAGGCTCGCAAGTTTATGACTGCGGCTCGTGCCTTTGCCCGAACCAAGCCGATAGTGGTTTACAAAGCCGGAAGGTTCCCAGAATCGGCTGAAGTTGCTACCTCCCATACCGGAGCCATGGCTTCGGAAGATGCTGTATATGATGCCGCTTTCCAGAGAGCTGGCCTGGCACGCGTTCTGGACATAGGCGAAATCTTCGACTGCGCAGAACTGATCGGCAGGAAAAAAATCCCCCAGGGAGCCCGGCTCGGAATCGTTACCAATGCCGGAGGTCCCGGGGTCATGGCGACTGATGCTCTGATAGCATCGGATGGTGTCCTGGCAAAGCTGTCAGACGAAACCATGAAAAAACTGAATGAGTCTCTTCCCCAATTCTGGTCACACCGCAATCCGGTGGACGTTCTGGGGGATGC
>DATKKH010000094.1:0-7035 GCA_035543035.1 Terriglobales bacterium
AATAATCTGTCCAATCTGTCTTCAGCGTGAGACTTTCCTAAGAAGAACAGGATATACACAAGAATACCACCGGCAAATATACTTACTCCAGCGTAGATGGATTCGGCCGAGGGCGCAAAGAAGAGCTTAAGGAATTTGTAAAGATAGAGATGCACCCATATTTCTAAAGCCTCAAAGCCAGTCTTAAGATACTGCCCTGATTTTAGAAAAGATATTTGTGCATAGCCGTCCCCCAAGAAATATGTCATCGTTCTAAGCAGCCAGAAGAAAAACATAGAAATCACAGCTAAAATCGAGGCTGTTATGATTTCTTTTTTGGGAAGAACTCTCTGAAAAAAAGAAAGGATTTGCTCAAGTAATCTGTAAACTCTGGAGTTTATCCAGGGAACGAGGATCAGAAGTCCCGGGACGGTGAAAGCCAGCCTGACCCACATAGGAAAATAGGCAAGATGGTTAATTCCCCAAAGCCGGCTTTTAGGGAAAAATGAGGAAACGAAATGGGCTAAGATCAAACCGGCGCAAAGAAGGCCCACGAGAAGGTTGAACCTGCGCTCTGATGCGGGGTCGATTTTCTTTTCAATTGGTTCTTTTCCCATATGCCGGTCTTTAGGTAATCTACTCAATACAGCATTTTTCGCAAGCATTTTTTGATTCGTAGAGACGCACGGCAGTTCGTCTCTACAAAAAAGTCCCGCCTTGAGGGCAAGGCGGGATTACCAGTTGTAGGGGCGTATTGCAATGCGCCCCTACCTATCACAAAATTTTCCACAAAAAATATTGAAATCTGTTTATTTGTTTATTATATTGTTTTAAAATTAGACCATCGTAGTCATCTATACATAATATGGAAAAGCTCTGGGCGCCCTGGCGAAGCAAATTTATCTCCGGAAAAAAGGAAAAGGGGTGCATTTTCTGCAAAAGGTTGAAGGAAAATAAGGATAAAAAGAATTTTATCCTTTTCCGGGGGGAGAAGTCATTCATAATCATGAACCGGTTTCCCTATAACCCTGGGCATCTGATGGCCTGCACTAACCGGCACGTCGGAAAGTTCGAAAATCTGTCCGAGTCAGAGCTTAAGGACCTGATGAAAACCACCCAGCTTGGCATCAAAATCCTCAAGTCTGCTTTGAAACCACAAGGACTGAACCTGGGATTGAACCTGGGAAAGGTTTCAGGAGCGGGCGTGGCAAGCCACCTGCATATTCATATCGTTCCCCGCTGGAACGGGGATACCAATTTCATGCCTATTCTGGCAAAGACTAAGGTGGTTTCCATAGGGATGGACGAAATCTACGTAAAACTCAAAAAAAGCATGGATAAACTTATCCCCGGAAATAAGTAACCTGATGAGAATTCCAAGAAAAGAAGAATTAGAAAATCTGCAAAAGCAATATAAGACCGATCGCAAAATCGGTCAGGTTTTGGGTGTTCCTGCATATCTGGTGGCTTACTGGAGAAGAAAAAAGAAAATCCCGAAATACGCACTTCCCAAATACAGTTATGCAAAAATAAAAGAGCTCTGGGAAACTTATGGAGATGACCGCAAAGCTGGAAAGGAGCTGGGAATATCCAAGGCAGCTTTTTACAAATGGAGAAGGAAGTATATTCTTTTGGAGAAGCCAAAAGTTCTGAAATTAGCTCAGCTTGAGTTCACGCTTCCCGGTCCTCGAGGCGGAAATAACGGGGGATTGACTATTGCCCAGAAAGGTCTGGCTTTAAAAGCGGGTAAAAATAGTGTCCAGGTTGGGGAGATCGTCTACGTCGAGCCTGATCTGGCAATGAGCCACGATAATGCAGGGCTGGTAATAAAACAGTTCAGACAGATTGGAGTCAGCAAGGTCTGGAACCCGGATAAAATAGTCATACCTCTAGACCATCGTGCTCCGGCCGAGTCCGAGAAAACAGCAGAGGCTCACCGCTCCATCAGGCTATTTGTCAAGGAACAAGGTATAAAGAATTTTTATGATATAAAAGAGGGAATCTGTCACCAGGTGGTAATCGAAAAGGGGCACATACTTCCCGGAGAGCTGGCAGTGGGTACGGATTCGCACACCACTTCTTATGGCTGTTTAGGAGCTCTGTCAACCGGCATAGGTGCCACTGAGATGGCAGCAGTCTGGGCAACCGGTAAAATCTGGCTGAGAGTTCCAGAAAGTTTAAAACTTACCATCAATGGCAGTCTTCCTTTAGGTGTATATGCCAAAGATGTCATCCTCTACATAATCGGTCAGCTGACAGTCGAAGGAGCAAACTATAAATCAGTCGAGTTCTATGGAGATACCGTCAGCAATATGTCGGTTTCCGAAAGATTTACCCTGGCTAACCTGTCAATGGAAATGGGAGGAAAATTCGCTATTGTCCCCTTCGATAACGTCACTAAGAAATATCTCAAAGGAAGAACCAAGAAAGCTTATCAGCCGATTTTTGCGGATGAAAATGCCACATATGAGAATGAATATGAATATAATATCAGCCGGTTAGAGCCTCAGGTTGCTTGTCCCCATAATGTAGATAATGTCAAACCTGTCGATGAGGTCAAGGGTATGAAAATAGATCAGGTTCTTCTTGGTTCCTGCACCAATGGAAGAATAGATGACCTGGAGATTGCTGCCCGGCTGCTCAAAGGAAAAAAAGTTCACCCGGACACCAGGATGCTGGTTCTGCCCGGCTCAAAGTCGATCTACTTGGAATCGCTGAAAAGGGGAATAATAAAAACCTTTCTGGAAGCAAATTGCGTGGTATTGAATCCCGGGTGCGGTCCCTGTCTGGGCGCACATGAAGGGTTGTTGGCAAAGGGGGAGAAGTGTCTGGCTACGACCAACCGGAACTTCAAGGGAAGGATGGGCTCGGCTGAATCCGAGGTCTACTTAGCAAGCCCGGCAACTGCGGCTGCAACTGCTATCAGAGGGGAAATCTCCGATCCGAGAGATTTTCTCAAAAAGTGAGATGACGCGTTGATGTTGAAAGAAATCAAAGGCAGAGTCTGGAAATTCGGGGATAATATCGATACTGACGCAATCTATCCCGGGAAGTGTCTTCCGATCATTGATCCCCAGGAGATGGCTAAACATGCTTTAGAGGGTTATGACAAGGATTTTCCCAATAAGATTCAAAAGGGGGATATCATCCTCGGCGGCTCCAATTTCGGATGCGGCTCTTCCAGAGAGCAGGCAGCCACTTCTTTGAAATATGCCGGGATCTCCTGCGTAATAGCAAAATCTTTCTCCAGGATTTTCTTCAGGAATGCCATCAACCAGGGGCTGGCTCTGGTCCAGTCAAAAGAGGCTTATGATTTGATCAAGCAGGGGGAGGTCATCACAGTCGATTATGCCAGAGGAGAAATCATAACCGAAAATACAAAAATCGGATTTCCTCCGTTGCCTGAAATAGTGATGGGGATATTAGAAGACGGGGGGTTGATCGAGCATCTGAAGAAAAGTTTGAAAAAGTAGGGGCAGACCCCTGTGTCTGTCCTTTCTTTCTATGATTTGCCTGATTCTTCTTTCCATTTACGGTATCTTTCATTTGCATAAGCCAGAAATCGCTTGTCGAATTCCTGAAAAGTCATTTTCTGGCTCTTCTCTATGGAAAGGGGTAGATTATTGTTCTTCAGAGCATATAGAAAAGCTCTATATGCCTGCATACCGTACTTCTCACGGATAAATCTTATCATTAAAACATATTCCCAGACACACTGATAGAAGCTCTTATCACGGATAACCGAGCATTGCGATTCTTGCATTTCGGTAAGTGACGGTAACTGCTGAACAGTATCCAAGGAGGGGAAAATATCTTTTTCATTCATCCCGTGTTCCTCATAGGCGAAAGCTTCATCTAATACTCTGTAAGTGATCGAAACTGTCCTGTTTTTTCCTGCCCAAAGTCTGTCCGTAAAGAGGTGGGTTATCTCGTGCACCACAATATGCCTGCTCCTCTCAATGGACTCGAACCTGGGGTCATATCCTCTCATTAATACTTCACCTGGTTTTCGTTGAAAGCCGCCAATTCTTTCAGCTCCAGGAGCCTCTGCCAGGTATTTCGAACCAGTCAAGATGATCAGCTTGGGCATTGGCGGTCCAAACCTGCAACCTAAGTCGCGGGAGACTTTAAAATAGCTGTCTTCTGCTAATTTTACCATCAGATAAATGGAATATTCCCTTCCGATCTGCAGCACAAAGTGTCTGGTCTGAATTGTGTAGGTATTGATTACGTCCTCGTTCAGATCCGTGAACTTCTGTTTCAAAATCTTGAAGGAATAGTCTGATTTCTTTTCCGGGGAATAGATAATGGTTCGTCTCTGGTTAAAATAAATGAGAAGAAAGATAAGTATGAATAGAAATATGAGTATGAACAGAAAATGGTGTTTTTTCACTTAAGACATATCCTTTTTCATTTTTTGTTTTATTCTCTGTTCCAAGGTATTAATGTCCAGCCCATAATACTTGGCAAGTGCTTTTTCAAAACTTGGATAGTCGTGGGATTCGTGATACAACGACCTGAACTTAGCTTTATCAAATTCAGTGGCTAAATAATAGACTACCAGTCCAGTAGCAGCCATGAATTCTCTGGCCGAGGCTTCTGAATGTAGCTCTTCATATCCCATCTTGAATTCTTCTGGTATCAAACTGGTCTTATTTTTGTAATATAGTGGAAGTATTCTGGAGTAAAGCAGCTCAGAAGGGTCCTCTCCTGTAAGTTGATGGGTCTTCTCTGCGCTGGCATATAAGTCAAGCCCTGAATAAAGTTGGTAAAATGGTTTCTCGACCTGTATCCCCAGTAAAAATGCAATCTCGACCAACTCCTCTTTGTCAGAGGTGATAATTGCTTTTCCAAGCAGGGCTCGAGGATAGGGTTTCCTGCCTGCCAGCTCACCTACTTCTCGAAAGTTCAGGCAAAGATAATAGTTTATCTTTCCTGGATAAGTGACTCCTAAGAGATTCGCTATAGACGAATAAAATTTTTCAATCTCGTCTATTTTGACTTTTAAGGTATCTGAGCCAACAAGCATGCTGTCAAAAATTCCCTCGCGATACTGCGGGCTCAGGTTGTAATGGATAATAAAATGCTCAGTTGTGTCAGTAGGCCAATCCTTAGCGAATATGAGGAAAGGATACTGTAGAAGAGACTTGCCATTTTCATACACCACGTATCTGAATAAAGCAGTCTGTTTACCATTTTCTTCATTCAATATATGCAATTTAGCATAATCGCCATATTTTTCAACCTTGATTATGGTTTGCTTGACTTTCGAATAGTCACGCCATGGGTTGATCTGGAAATATGTCTGGGACTCTTTAGCCAGGCATTCTTTTGCTTTGGCCTCATCCCTCTGTTCAGCCGCGGCAGTGAACGAATTCCACAACTGCACCAGCTTCTTATCTGGTTTATTTCTTTGACAATTTAGAAGAAAAAGGAACTGAAGAATTACTAAGAAAGAAAATCCCATCAGCGAGAAAGACTTCCTTTTCATTTTAACCTCCCCTATAGGACTTAAGTCCTGCTATTATCCACTGTATTCCAGCAAAGAGAATCTTCCCTGAGTCAATTTCCCATAGGTGAAATGCTCAAACCAATCACCTAAGTTGATATAAACTCCTCTACCAACTTCCTCATAAAATGGCTGGTGGGTGTGCCCGATTATCACCGCATCGTGCCCCTGCTCAATCTTCGCTTCGGCGAATTCCTCATAATCTCTGAGAAATTCTTTACTTCGTGCTTTGGTTTTATCCCGGCTGAATGAAGCGATTTTTTTTGCCAGAGGAATTCCAAAATCAGGAGGCAAAAGCCTGTAGAGCCAGATATTGACTTTGTTTCTTAGAATTTTTTTCAGAATTCGGTAACCTGTATCTTTTTTTGCCAAGCCGTCGCCGTGAATAAGAAAGACTTTCTTATCCTGAAGCTCAACTGAAACCGAATTTTTGACTATCTTTATACCGATTTGCTCTGGGAGAAAATCTCCCAGCCAGAAATCGTGATTTCCAACCAAGTAAATAACGGATATTCCTGACTCGGTAAACTGTTTCAATTTCATCAATACCGTGATGTGCTCTTTGGGGATGGCATTTTTATATTCGAACCAGAACTCGAATAAGTCGCCTAAAATGTATAAAGCCTGACAGTCATCCCTGATCCGTTCAAGAAAATCAATCAGTCTTTTCTCATTCGATCTCTCATTATCCGGTGAATTAGAACCAAGGTGAGCATCGGAGATAAAATAAATTGAATCTTTCATAACGACTATATAATATAAAATGAAAGATGAGGCAATTGAAATGTTTGAAGTGTAAAAAAGAGTCATCCAAGCATTGTAGCCTAAGCCGAAGATTAAAAGGTAGGGGAACGGCATAACGTGCCCCTACGGAACTTCGTGGGTGGGCAGTGGCAGACTGCCCGACAAAATAAATTCATATTGTTGTATATCCATGCCAGAATCGGGGCATCCCGACCTACTGAAAAAGAATCCTTGACTAAAAGCTCAAAATGGTTAATTTATCTTACGATGAGTTCCTGATTTGTTCACAAGAAAACGTATTCAATTTGAAACCTCAGGTGCGGAATTATGGATAAATTTACAATTCTTGGGGGGAAAAAGCTCTCAGGTTCAGTAGAAATAGCCGGTTCTAAGAATTCGGCTCTTCCGATTTTAGCCGCAGCTTTGCTTTTGGACAAAGGGGAGTCCATCATTCACAACGTGCCAAACCTCTCGGACATTGATGCGATGCTCAAGGTTCTGGAGTATCTGGGAGCTAAGGTGATCAGAGATATGAAAGAGAACACCGTTACAGTGAATGCAGAGAATCTTACCTCCTTTGAGGCTCCTTATGACCTGGTCAGAAAAATGAGAGCATCGTTCTTAGTAATGGGTCCGCTTTTAGCCCGGATGGGAAAAGCTAAGGTATCTCTTCCGGGCGGGTGTGTGCTGGGTCCTCGTCCGGTAAATTTGCATTTGGCAGGTTTTCAGGCTCTGGGAGCGAAGATCGAGGAAGAGCATGGGTATGTAATCGCTTCTGCCGAAAAGCTAAAAGGAAATATAAT
>DATKKH010000095.1:0-5823 GCA_035543035.1 Terriglobales bacterium
GATGACGAATAAAATCGTAGGGCATGGCTTTAGCCTTGAAGTAGCAACCATAGAGATGCTTATCCGCACTGTTGAAAGGGAGAGCCTTATGGCTCAGCTTAAAGAGTTAAAAAAGAACTTGTTAGAAATAATTGCCGTCTCATTAAAGGAACATGGATTCAAGAAGAGTGACCAGGCTTTCCATAAGAAGACGGATGTTGGCAAGCTCCACCCCTACGCGATTACGGCAACGAGGTTGTAATGGCCCTCCCTTTGTCCATCCCATCAAGGGAGGGAAAGGTTAGAGAATGAAAGCAATCTTAGCTTTAGAGGATGGGAAGGTTTTTGAGGGGAGGGGTTTTGGGGCGGTGGGGGAGTCTTCTGGTGAGGTGGTTTTTAATACCTCGATGATGGGGTATCAGGAGATTTTGACTGACCCGTCCTACAATGGGCAAATTGTAGTAATGACTTATCCCCTGATCGGTAACTATGGTCTGAATGAAGAGGATTTTGAGTCCAGGGCGCCATTTGTCAAAGGTTTTGTGGTTAAAGAACATTCTACTTTTCCCTCGAACTGGCGCTCGCAATTTAATCTGGATGAATTCTTGAAACAGTATAATATCGTCGGGATCGAAGATATCGATACCAGGTCATTGACTTTGCATCTAAGGAATTATGGGGCAAAAAAGGGAGTAATTTCTTCTGTCGATCCGGACAAGAATAGATTGGTGCAGAAAGCAAAGGACTCTCCGAGCATTGTGGGAAAAGATTTGGTCTCAGAGATCACAGCTTCGGCTGAATTCAGATGGGAGGGGAAAACCCAGGTCAAACCGGAAGGAACCTTTAAAGTCATAGCGTATGATTTCGGGATTAAGCATAACATCCTCAAAAAGCTCTGCTCTTATGGATGCGAGGTGACAGTAGTCCCAGCTTTCACTCCGGCTGAGGATATCATTTTCAGAAAACCGGACGGGATATTCCTCTCCAACGGGCCAGGTGATCCTGAGGCGGTTTCTTATGCGATTAAAACGGTAAGAAGAATGATCGGTTTAAG
This sequence comes from Terriglobales bacterium, assembly GCA_035543035.1. Classification (GTDB taxonomy): domain Bacteria; phylum Zixibacteria; class MSB-5A5; order MSB-5A5; family RBG-16-43-9; genus RBG-16-43-9. The sequence continues at coordinate 1,034 of DATKKH010000095.1, forward strand.
ACCTATATTCGGGATATGCCTGGGACATCAGATATTGGCTTTAGCCCTGGGCGCAAAGACCTTTAAGCTCAAATTCGGTCATCATGGAGCAAATCATCCGGTGAAAAACCTCATCACTGGTAAAATTGAGATTACTTCTCAGAATCACGGTTTTGCAGTAGAGGAAGGCTCCTTAAAAAGCGCTGGATTGGTTTTGACACATCTTAATCTGAATGACAATACAGTCGAGGGAATGAGGCACGAGGATTATCCCTTATTTTCCGTACAGTATCATCCTGAAGCCTCACCCGGGCCGCATGATTCGGATTATCTTTTTGAGAGGTTTGTGGAGTTGATGGTGAAAGGAAAATAAAATTTGGAGTGTAAACCTTTTGGTTTACCTAGTAAAGATAAACTGAAGCTTTATACTCCAATAAAGACAGACAATGCCAAAGCGGACGGACATAAAAAAGATTCTGATAATCGGCTCAGGGCCGATTGTGATTGGCCAGGCGTGTGAGTTCGATTACTCCGGAACCCAAGCGTGCAAAGTCTTAAAAGAAGAAGGCTACGAGGTCGTGCTGGTGAACAACAATCCGGCAACCATTATGACTGATCCTGAGCTTGCTTTTAGGACGTATATAGAGCCTCTGACTCTTCCCATTTTAGAAAAGATAATCGAAAAGGAACGACCTCAAGCACTGCTTCCGACTTTAGGTGGACAGACGGGACTGAACCTGGCAACTTCACTCGCAGACTCCGGAATTTTGGACCAGTATGGGGTCGAGTTGATCGGCGCGCCTTTGAAAAGTATCAAACTCTCCGAGCAAAGAGAGCTTTTCAAGAAAGCGATGACCCAGATCGGACTCGAAGTCCCCCGAAGCGGGATTGTTAAATCAATTGACGAGGCAAAAATCTTAGCCAGGAGACTGGGTTATCCTCTGGTGATAAGGCCAAGCTTCACCTTGGGAGGGAGTGGGGGAGGGATTGCATATAATCTGGAAGAACTAAAAAGGATAGTGATGATGGGTTTGGATTTGAGTCCGGTCAAAACTATCCTCATTGAAGAATCAGTCATCGGCTGGAAAGAGTATGAGTTGGAAGTGATGAGAGACAAAAAAGACAATGTGGTGATAATCTGCTCCATCGAGAATTTAGACCCGATGGGAATACATACAGGCGACTCGATTACTGTTGCCCCTGCCCAGACCTTGACTGATAAGGAATACCAGAGGATGAGAGATGCTGCAATCAAGATCATTCGCCAGATAGGAGTCGAAACCGGAGGATCCAATATCCAGTTTGCCATAAATCCTGATTCAGGTCGACTCCTGGTGATAGAGATGAACCCCAGGGTCTCCCGCAGCTCAGCTTTAGCTTCCAAAGCCACAGGTTTTCCGATTGCCAAGATCGCAGCCAAGTTAGCAGTCGGGTATAACTTGGATGAAATTCCGAATGACATCACCAAGAAGACCCCGGCTTGTTTTGAGCCGGCTCTGGACTATGTTGTCGTAAAAATTCCCCGCTTCACCTTTGACAAATTCCCTGAGGCAAGCACAGTCCTTTCCACTCAAATGAAATCAGTGGGTGAGGCTATGGCCATTGGCAGAAATTTCAAAGAAGCCCTGCAAAAAGGATTGAGGTCATTGGAAGCAGGTTATTCAGGCTTGACTGATTCGACTGAGACTAAAGACAAGACTATCGAAGAAATACGAAAAAGATTAATCGTTCCGGATAGAGAACGGGTTATCTACCTCAAAAAAGGATTTGAACTGGGAATCAGTGTGGATGAAGCCTATCACCTGACTAAAATCGACAAATGGTTCTTGTCCCAGATCAAGGAGATCGTGGATCTGGAAAAAGAGCTCAAGGAATACAAAAAGGAGAGCTTTGACCTTTTCGAAAAGGGATATAAGAAAACCAGATTAGAGATTCCTTCTGGGCTTCTGCAGAAAGCAAAAAAATTCGGTTTTTCGGACAAACAGCTCTCAAGTCTGCTGGGGCTGGACGAGGATTTGATCAGGAGAAAAAGGAAATCGTCAGGGATTGTGCCGGTTTTCAAAACCGTTGATACCTGCGCAGGCGAATTCGAATCTTATACCCCGTATTTTTATTCAACTTACGAAGAAGAAGACGAAGGGAGATATTCCGAAAAGAAGAAAATAATAATTCTGGGCACTGGTCCAAATCGCATTGGACAGGGAATCGAGTTCGATTATGCCTCGGTGCATGCCTGTATGGCTTTCAAGGATGAGGAATTTGAGACCATAATGGTAAACTGTAATCCGGAAACTGTGTCCACAGATTACGATACTCCGGACAGATTATATTTTGAGCCGATTACCAAAGAAGACGTGCTGAATATCATCGAAAAGGAAAAACCGTTTGGAGTGGCGGTTCAGTTCGGAGGACAGACCCCCCTCAAGTTGGCTCTGGATTTGGAAAAAGCTGGAGTGAATATCATTGGCACTTCTCCCGAAAATATAGATTTAGCTGAGGACCGGAAAAAATTCGGTAGATTAGTGGAAAAACTGGGCATTCCCCAGCCACCTAACCGGTTCATAATCCATTCTGAAAAAGCAAAAATCTCTGCGACTCAATTAGGCTATCCAGTATTGATTCGTCCCTCTTATGTCCTGGGAGGTCAGGCAATGCAGATCGTCTATGATGAGAACTCTCTGGATGCATATATAAAAAAAGCAAAAGAAGTTTCGCCTGAGCATCCGATTTTGATGGATAAATTCATCGAGGATGCCATAGAGGTCGAAGTGGATGCAGTCTCGGACGGGGAAGAGACCTTCATCGGCGGGATAATGGAGCATATCGAAGAGGCGGGAATCCATTCGGGAGATTCATCCTGCGTTCTTCCCCCTTATTCATTATCCGAGGAGGAGATTCAGAAGATCGAGGAATATACCAGGGTCATCTCGAAGGAATTAAAGACCATCGGGCTATTGAATATCCAGTATGCCATAAAAAATGAGCAGGTCTACCTGCTTGAAGTCAATCCCAGGGCTTCGAGGACTGTTCCTTTTGTGTCAAAAAGTATCGGTATCCCTTTAGCTAAATTAGCCGCTAAGGTCATGGTCGGCAGAAAGCTCAAAGAGTTTTTGCCCCAGAAATTACCTCGAATAAATCATGTTTCGGTAAAGGTGCCGGTGTTTCCTTTCATCAAATTTTCTGAAGTCGATTTCCTCTTAAGCCCCCAGATGAAATCAACTGGCGAGTCGATGGGAATAGACAAGGATTTGGGAAAAGCCTTTGCCAAAGCTTATATTGGGCCAAGTCAATTCTCAGGGCTGCCGAAAACCGGGACGGTTTTCATCAGCGTCAAAAACAAGGATAAAAGAGGCGTGGTATTCTTAGCCAAGAGATTAGAAAGCCTCGGTTTCAGAATTGTCGCAACTTCTGGCACTGCCAGGGTCTTAACCAACAGCGGGATTAAAGTCGAGCAGATTTATAAAGTCAAAGAGGGAAGGCCAAATATCGTCGACCGTCTCAAGAATAAAGAGATCGATCTGGTCATAAATACCCCCTCTGACGGGACTTCGCACATTGATTCGTTTTCCATCCGCAGATCTGCAATTGAATACAACATCCCCTGCATAACCACTCTTTCCGGCGCACAGGCAGCCATAAATGCCATCGAGGGACTGCTCAAAGAGGAATTAGAGGTAAAGGCACTGCAGGAGTATTTCTGACAATGGAATAAGGAAGATGGAAAATGGAAAACGAACGGCTAAGCCTCTCCCCTGTCCTCTCCGTGGGAAGGAGAGTATTTCATAGCGCGAGGCTTTCAGCCTCGCGATGCAACCCTAAAAGGGTCGTTCTTCGACCAATAAAAAATAGTCTACCCTTTAAAATTCACTTGCTTTCTTAGCCCGATTTTATTAAGATATAGAAAACTAATCAACCCATAATCAAAAACGGAGGGACAGATGAGCAAAGAGCTCAATACTAAGCTGAATGATGCGATTGCCCGGGAACTGGCAGTGTCCATTCAGTATATGTGGCAGCATGTGATGGGCGAGGGGATGGAAAGCCCCCAGGTCACTGCGATATTCAAGGAATTTGCTGTTGTCGAGATGAAGCACGCCGAGTCCATAGCCGAGAGACTCGATTTCCTGGGAGGAGTGCCTACTACCCAGCCTACCCCGATCAAAATAGGCAAAACCCTGACCAGTATGATCGAGCTCGATATCGAGGCGGAGAAGGATGCAATCAAGCTTTACAAGGAAATCATCGGCCTGGCGGCTGAGGAGAAAGATGTAGTAACCCGCAAGCTGTTCGAGGATATCCTGGGAGACGAAGAAGGGCACCTGAACGAGTTTCAGACGCTGCTGAAGAAAAAGTAGATTTTAATCCTTTGTAGGGGCGTATTGCAATACGCCCCTACGTTCCCTGCCCTACCTTGTTGGCAAGGTGGGACTACCGATCAAATGACCTCACCCTCTCCTCAGAGGAGAGGGAAGAGAATTTGTAGAGACGCATGGCATGCGTCTCTTTTTTTATTAATCAGCTGACATGTTTCGTGTAGAGGTAATTCATGAATTAACCCTACTTTTCTACCGCATTGATATTGGCGCCCCTAGATTCTTGGGCAGGCACAGGGGCCTGCCCCTACTCTAAATAAATGCTTGATATTCATTTTTTAAAGGTATATAATTATCCAAAGGATAATTTATGCTCTCCCAGGCATTGAAATCTCTGCTCAGACCGGATAAAAGGGTTGTGGTTTTGACCGGGGCTGGGATTTCTGCGGAAAGCGGGGTTCCTACTTTCAGAGGGAAAGATGGCTTATGGAAAAAGTT
>DATKKH010000096.1:0-8283 GCA_035543035.1 Terriglobales bacterium
TTTTTAATATTTTCGCATCTTTAAATTCCTTTTTCAATTCGAATAACATTTCCTATTCTAACTGATTTAATCTAAATCATAATCATATTATATTTTAACCAAAAAACTGTCAATACGAGTAGATAACCTACGAATTACGTATTCAAAATACGTAGTGGAACTTAGTTATGCTGGAAGAGTGCATAAATTAGTCTATGCTGATGGAAGTAGAAGAGAAGCATAGCAATGCGTCTCTACAAAAAATGACATCTTTCTTTTGACAAGGTGAAGGGTTCTATCAGACCCACGTTGAGGCAACGTGGGTCTACTATTATTCGTGTAAGACCTGACTGAGGCAAGTTTGAATTCTATTGCAAATGCTTTATTAATTCCATCACAAAACTTGCTGAATTGTCCGCCGCTACTTTAAAAAATCCTCTTAACTCATCTGCGGCAGTAGCAGAGCCTGAGCCGCCTGCCAAATCGGAACAGCTCCTGACAACTAAAACCGGAACACCATTTACATTTGCCACCTGCGTCACTGCGGCTGATTCCATATCCACGATCTGGGCATCGAATTTTTCTTTTAGATAATCCCTCTTTTCCTTCTGGTCGATAAACGAGTTCCCGGATACACCCTTTCCCCCGATTTTGACTTGTGGTTTTCGCTCCCCGATGGGTTTTAATTTAAGATTTCGTCCAGCTAACTTTCCTTTTTCCAAAAGTGCTTTATTAGCCTCGAAGAAAAGAACTCCAGCCTCTTTGGTCTGACCTGGTAAAGCGGCATATACCGAATCAGGTATGAAACCTTCTTTTCCATAATAGCCATAATCATGAGTTGCCCAGCTATCCGGAATTACTATATCGCCAATGTGATTGGAGGAATCGATTCCCCCGCAAATTCCGGTGAAAATTATCTCTTCGGGATTATATTTGTCAATCAAAAGCTGTGTAGTCATCGCCGCATTCGTCATCCCTACACCCGAATTGACGATAATCACTTCTTTTCCTTCCAATTTCCCGATCCAGAAAATCCTTCCTTTGGCAAAAACGCTATCCTGCAAGCTCAGTTTGCTCCGAAGAAGCGCTCCTTCCTGATCAAATGCATACATCAAAGCTATTTTGCCCTTTGCCTGAGTAGAGGAATAGACCAAAAGCAGAAAGATGAAGAACAAAACCCAGGTGAAAATTAGTTTTCTTCTCATTTCTAAAACCCTCCTTGGATTTTGAATTTCACCCACGTTTTGGGCGACGTGGGTCTACGTAGCGCCCGTCGGGTAATGCGACCCTGAAAGGGTCGCGCTACGAACTGACAACTGGCATGAACCGTATGGTTCATGCCACCGATCACTGACCACTGTTTTTAGCAGACCAGTCAATCGGTCCGTCAGTAAAACGCTTTTTTAGATTCCCCAGCACATAATCCCAGGCTTCGTCGAAATAATCATACAGTTTATCCCAGTCTTCGCTTTTTCCCCAGCCGTATTGGGAGAATTTAATCTTCACCTTGCCAGGCTCGATCTCCTCAAACTGCAGGATAATCTGCGTGCGCCTGTTGCGCAGATCTCCGAATTGAGGCGGGGCACCCCAGTCAAAAGAAAACATCTCCATCGGAAGAAAACTCAAGATATGACAGTCCTCTGAGCCTTTCAGGCCATAAGGATTTTCAAGTAGAAAATAAATTTCATAGGGTCCACCTACTGCCAACTCGACTTTAGCCTCAGGAGAGAAAAAGGTCTTCACCCCTTCGGTAGTGGTCCAGGCATCCCAGACCACTTTAAGGGAAGCAGGAATGAGGATCTCTTTGCGGAGAATTCTATCAGAGGGGTTTTTGACGAAACGATTGGAGGAGGAGTTCATATCTATTGTTGGTTCGAATTTCGTATCGCCCGTAGGGCAATGCGACCCTGAAAGGGTCGCGCTACAATTTAATCAATGGAAAAACTGACTGTAACTACTGCTTTAATATCCTTTTCCAATGAGCTCACATCATTTATTCCATAATCCGATACTTCAGTGGAATAGGCTTTGGTAATTTGGAGTACACCCATATAGGCAGAGCGAAGCGAGCCGAGCTTGCTCCCGCTGTTGAGGGCTAACTGTTCGGCTCTGCCCCTGGCATCTTTGGTAGCCGCAGCTAACATCTCGATTTTGAGATCGCTGAGCTTGGTATAGAAATACTCCGGCTCCAGGGATTGAAAATGCACTCCCTTGTTTATCAATTCAGTTGACTCGCGGGCAATGGCTGCAATTTTGTCCACCTCCTGGGAGCGAATTTCTACATCCTGCTCTAATTCGTATCCTATGACCTGGTCAGTTGGCATTCCCCGGCTGTCGCGGGTATATATGGTCCTGGTTCTTATGGAAGAGATGACGATTTCGCTGTCTGCAATCCCTTTGGAAACCAGATATTCCTTTACTAAACCCAGGTCACGATCCAGGCCTTTGTAGGCTTCTACCAGCTCTGTACCCCGGACCGAAAAAACTCCTTTCCAGACGATAAGGTCTGATCTTATCCTTTTCTCCGCATATCCTTTTACAGTGATGGTCTGGTTAGCGAGCTTGACTTTGGTCACGGTATTTGAAATTATCAGTGTGGAAATAATAATCCCTATCGCCAGGCAAATCCCCAGCCATAAAGTTGAATGAATCAAGGATGGTTTTTCATTATTCAATTCTTCTCACCCCTTTCACAGCATAAAATGCAGCGATCCATCTATTTGGACAAAATATAAAAAGTCTGTATATGAATGTAAAGAAAAAAAGGACAGCCAAGAAGGCTATCCCTGCGAAGACCATTTTAAAACAAAAGGACAGAACGATGTTCTGTCCCTACAAAACCTTAGCGACCCTGATCCCGTCTGCGACGGGACAAGCAGGGTCGCACTACGAACTACCCCTACAAAAACTCGTCCGACAGGAACGTCGGACGCTACGCTTGTTCCCCCAGCGACCCTGAAAGGTTCGCACTACGACTAATCACTAATCACTGGCATGAACCGTATGGTTCATGCCGCTGACCGCTGTCTTTACGCGCCGCAGCACTTCTTGTATTTTTTCCCGGACCCGCAGGGGCAGGGATCGTTTCTTCCGACTTTCTGTCCAACTTTTACCGGCTTGGGTTTCCCCGGAGCAACTTCCTCTGCCTGGTTAGTGGTAGAATAACCCATTCCAACTGCTTCCTGGTGAATCGCCTGCAATCTTTTCTCCGGCTCTTTCTTCTTTGCAGGTTCCTCTTTTCCCCGGAGCTGAAGTTTATACATCAAGGAGAGAGCTTCCTCGTCTACTTTATCCACCATCTCCGCAAACATCTGGAAAGCTTCTTTCTTATATTCTAAAAGAGGGTCTTTCTGGCCATAAGCTCTCAAACCTATTCCGGTCTTGAGCAAATCCAGCTCGTACAGATGCTCTTTCCACATCTCGTCGATTGCCTGCAGCATGGCAAATCTTTCCAGCTGCCGCATTATATCAGCGCCATAAGCTTTTTCCTTGTTCTCATAGATTTCCTTGACGACGGAGGTAACCTTCTCTTTCAGATCAGCTTTAGTCAGCTTAGGTATATCCTCATCCTTGAACTTGAGCTCAAGTAAAAATATTCTTCTGAGCTCTTCTCTCAGACCGACCAGGTTCCAGTTTTCCGGATATTCATCCGGACCAGTGAACTGTTCTACTTTGTTTTCCACGGTCTTCTCAATCAACCCTAAGACCTCTTCTTTCAAATCCGCACCTTCTAATGCAGCTAACCTGCGATCGTAGATGACCTCCCTCTGCTGGTTCATCACATCGTCATATTCCAAAAGATGCTTTCTGATGGCAAAGTTCTGTGCCTCGACTCTTTTCTGCGCTCTTTCGATAGCCTTTGTGACCATTCCGTGCTGGATAACCTCACCTTCCTGAACTCCTAACCTGTCCATAACCGCTGCAATCCGGTCTGAGCCGAAAAGCCTCATCAGGTCATCTTCCAATGAAAGATAGAATCTTGATGAGCCTGGATCACCCTGCCTTCCGCTTCTTCCTCTCAACTGCCGGTCGATCCTCCTTGCTTCGTGTCTCTCTGTTCCGATGATGTGCAGTCCGCAGGGAACCTGGTCATAGCAGTGCAGCTCCTCCAAATAGGGACAGCTTCCTCCTGGTGTTTCCGCGATTAACCTGCAGTAGGGAGATTTAACCACGGCCTGACCCAATTTGATGTCTGTTCCTCTTCCAGCCATATTGGTGGCAATGGTAACAGTTCCTGCTTTTCCAGCCTGAGCAACGATCTCTGCTTCCTGCTGGTGATATTTTGCGTTCAAGACCGAGTGTTTTATCCCCTCTCGCTTCAACATTCGGGACAAAGTTTCAGACACATCAACCGAAACGGTACCGACCAAAACCGGATGTCCAGCTTCGTGGTATTCTTTTATCTCCTCGATTATCGAATTATACTTCTCTCTTTTGGTGCGGTAGACCACGTCATTATAATCAATTCTTCTTACAGTCTCATTTGTGGGTATGACTACGACATCAAGTTTGTAGATCTCCCAGAACTCAGGTGCCTCAGTTACAGCAGTTCCGGTCATGCCGGCTAACTTCTGATAAAGTCTGAAATAATTCTGTAAAGTAATTGTAGCTAAAGTTTGGGTTTCGCCTTCGACTTTTACCCCTTCTTTGGCTTCGATTGCCTGGTGCAGACCGTCCGAATATCTTCTCCCCGGCATAAGCCTTCCAGTGAACTCGTCCACGATCAAAACTTTCCCATCCTGAACCACGTATTCCACATCTTTTTCGAAAAGAGAGTAGGCTTTCAAAAGCTGGGAGACATTGTGAACCTTTTCGCTCCGCTCGGCATGCAGTCTGTAAAGCTCTTCCTTTTTCTGAAGTTTTTCATCAATTGAAAGGTCTGGATTTGAATCTATCTCCTGAATCCCTTCGGTGAGATCCGGAATCACGAAAAGTGCCTGCTCCTGGGGAGAAAGAAGCGAGCGGCCCATCTCGTTTAAGTTGGATGAGCTCTCCCTTTCGTCTATGGAATAATAGAGCTGATCATCTAACTCTCCGATTTTTTTATCGCGCAGAAAATCTAACTCCACACTGGTGATTAGTTTTTTCACTCCCGGTTCTTTAAGAAGCTTCATCAATTTCTTGTTTTTGGGAGCACCTCGCTGAGCAGTCAGAAGTTTTATTCCTGCTTCATATTCCTTTTCTTGTTTTAAAAGCTCCTCCCCTTCGGCAACTAACCGATTGACTAATACGGTCTGCCTTTTTACTACCTGATCCACCAGCGGCCTCATCTCGTCGTATCTCTGGTTAGAGGCGCTTACCGGACCCGAGATGATCAAAGGAGTCCTGGCTTCATCGACCAGAACGCTGTCCACCTCGTCCACGATGGCATAGTTGAATCCTCTCTGCACCCGGTCCTCAGCTCTGATAGCCATATTATCCCTGAGATAATCAAAACCGAACTCGTTGTTGGTACCGTAAATGATGTCGTAGTTATACTGGACTTTTCTTTCCGCATTATCCATCTCGTTCTGGATACAGCCCACGGTCAAGCCCAAGAACTTGTAGATTTCACCCATCCACTGGGAATCTCTTCTGGCTAAGTAATCGTTGACTGTGACTAAGTGAACTCCCTTGCCGGTGAGTGCATTCAGATAAATAGGCATTGTGGCGACAAGTGTCTTGCCTTCACCGGTCGCCATCTCGGCAATTTTACCCTGATGCAAAACCACAGCACCGATCAACTGGACATCGAACGGAACCATATCCCATTCGATCTCGATTCCGCTGACTTCCCATTTCTTACCTAAAAGCCTTCTGCAGGTTTCTTTAACCACCGCAAATGCCTCCGGCAGAATCTGGTCCAGAATTTCCTGCTGTGCCTGCTTTTGCTCATCTTCCGGAGTTCCCTCGGCCTGATAAGGCTCTAAGTATTCTTTTATCCTCTGCTTGAACTCTTCGCTCTTGCCTTTTAGCTCCTCATCCGAAAGAGATTTATACTCCTCGAAAAAGGCATTGATCTCCTCGACTATCGGCTGGATTTTCTTGACATCCCGCTCGTGTTTAGAACCGAAGATTTTGGTTAATATATTTTCTGACATTTAATTATGCTCCTTGAATTGCCCAAATAAATACGAAATTTTTCCCAAAATATCGAAATTGGATGGATTATGCAAGAGAAAAGAAGTGATGGTTAGTGATGAATTCGACTTAACGAATACAAGCTGGTGAACTCACCCTAAATCCCTCTCTTAGGAAGAGAGGGACTTTGATCCCGTTCTCTTCTTAAGAGAAGGGGCCAGGGGATGAGTTCAGTAGTTTCAAGTTCTGAAACAGGAAAAGAATATCGTTCTTTCGCCAACTTTACGAAGCGGCGCCATATGTCCTTTTATATCTCTCCTTCTTATCTGCAAGTTTTCCAAGAAAACTAAGGAACCCCAAAAAACCCATAAAGCCTATAAAATTCTGGTCACCTGATAGAAAACCTAGTAGACCAAGAAGCCCTAAAACGCCAAGATATGCTGTTGGCCATAGTTTAAGTAGTCCGAAAAAACCGAAGAAACCAAAAAAGCCAAAAAAACCAGTATGATTTGGAATCAGACCTAGAAGCCCGAGCAATCCCAGAAATCCAAGATAACCGAGTTTCTTTTTGTCCATATCCTCCTCCTATCATTAGACCCACGTTGAGGGCAACGTGGGTCTACCAGTTGTTATCATTTTCAAAACTCCACCCTGCCTTCAATTGCATTAGCCAGGGTAGTGGCATCTGCATATTCTAATTCGCCGCCTGCTGGGATTCCTCTGGCAATGCGGGTTACCTTGATTCCCAGGGGTTTTATGAGCTTGGCAAGATAAATTGCAGTCGCTTCGCCCTCGACATTCGGATTGGTGGCGATTATCACCTCTTTGACGTTTTCTTTTAACCTGGTCATCAGCTCTCTGGTTCTTAAATCATCCGGACCGATTCCATCCAGAGGTGATAAAACCCCGCCTAATACGTGATACAGTCCCCGGTATTGATTAGTCTTTTCCAGAGCCAGCACGTCCTTCGGCTCTTCGACCACGCAGATGACGCTTTTATCCCTTTTTGGGTCCTTGCAGATATGACAGGGATCTTCTTCGGTTATGTTAAAGCAGGTCGAACAATATTTCACCTTATCCTTCACATCCAGGATCGCCTGAGAGAGTTTCAAAGCTTCATCCCTTCTGAGCTTCAGGATGTAGAAAGCCATCCTCTGGGCGGTTTTCCTGCCAATACCTGGAAGCTTGGAGAACTCCTCCACCAATCTTTCGACTGAATCAGTTAATTTCGCCATAATATCTTTGGAATTTTTTGTAGCTGCTCAATTTATTGAGCTTGATTTTTCTTAGCCCGATGAATCGGGCAACTACAGACTTCTTTGTCCCCTCTCCCTTTAGGGGAGAGGGTTAGGGTGAGGGTCAATAGAAATCTGACCCTCCCTCTATCCCTCCCTACAAGGGAGAGAAGAAAATTAGAAGGGCATCCCTGGAATTTTTAGACCGCCGGTTAGTTTTGCCATCTCCTCGTTTTGCACTTCGACTGATTTTTCCCTTGCCTGGTTTACCGCAGCCAGGATCAGATCCTCCAGCATTTCGACATCCTCTTTGTTCACCACTTCCGGATCGATTTTTATCTCCAGTATCTCCTGCTTCCCGTTGGCAATTACCTTTACCATTCCCCCGCCGCTTGTCCCTTCCACCCTTTTGTTCTCCAGCTCCTTCTGGACCTCTTCCATCTTAGCCTGCATTTTCTGAACCTGCTTCATCATATCCCCAAAACCCTTGGGCATTTTCTCCTCCGCTCTTCGAGCCAAACTTGGCTAAATAGGTTTTTTGTCGATTATCTCCCCGCCTAAATTATCTATTATATCTTTAAGTCCGGGAATATCCTGATAATGAAAATCGCTCCCGGCTTGAGAAGTTTTCTGCTGGGAATTTGTCTTCTTCTCGTTCATCAAAAAATTTATTCTGAAATCACCCGGAAGAACCTGATTCATTATCTCGCGAATCTCTTTCAGGTTGTCTTTTTTCTCCACGTGCTTTTTGTGAAACTCGTTCCCGTTGGAAAACTCCAAAAGCAGAACCCCGTTGTCCAAGGACACTATCTCTGCATGACTCAGACAGCTCCAGAGCGAGGCTTTTCTTTCTTTAATCTTGTTCAACACCTCAGGCCAGCTGGCTTTTAAACTATCCAGATTTAAGGAGAGGTCGTTTTGATCCGGTGCCTTAAGGTCTTTCTCCGCCTCAGAATTTTCCTCTGGAGGCGAATCCTTTATCTGGGAAATTTCTTTTTTCTGGGGAGGT
>DATKKH010000097.1:0-8184 GCA_035543035.1 Terriglobales bacterium
GAAGTTGGGTGCGGTGTAAAAGTCTCCATCCAGGGTTATCCTAGCAGTGGCAATTTCAGGATATAGCCAGGCAGGGGGGAGAAGCTCCACGATGCTCTGCAGCATATCCTCAAGCGGCACGTCCGCTTTTGCAACCAGTCTTGCTATACCGTAAAGGCAGGTCAGTTCCTTGACCCTTTCCCTCAATGCTACCTGGGCATGGCGGTGCGTAAAAGCAACCCCGAGAGTCTGGGCAAGCCCTTCGTAAAACCTGATTTCATCCGGAGTAAAGTAGTTCGACTGGTTACTTCTTAACTGCAAAAGACCGCTGTTGTCCTCGTCTGCTACCAGAGGAAAAATCGCCAAAGAGCCCTGGTTGCCAGCCGATGAAAGGTCATAGCGATCCTTTTTTTTCTTAGCCTCCTTCAGCGAGACCCAGGAATCCCCGAGGTCGTTAGTCCAGAAACTTCCGCCTTTGGTGAAGGAAGGATGAGCATGATCGAACTTCTTCAGCAACATATCCCGGCATAACTTTTCCATACCCGAATTTTCCTTGGAGCAGGGGATCAGTCTTTTGCCCTCAGCCTGCAAACACTGGGTATATTCCCAGTGAAAAAGATGCTTGTGGTTCCGGGACATATCGCAGCGGTAGAATTTATCCCGTCTTTTAACTCGAATCTCCACCTGATCGCACCCGGAAAAGTCGAGGAGCATATCGGAAATCTCCCGGATGAAATCGAGTCTGGGTAAAGCCCGACTGGCATAGAGCAAAATGCGGTTAGACAAAAGGTAAAAATCTTCAGCCAGATTCTGGTTGGGCTTCTCTTTAAGATTGTTCCTGGTCTTATCTTTTTTCATAATAATCAGTCTTTACTTTAACAAATTCAAGTAAGATGTCAAGGAATAATTTCCATGAAAATGCAAACTTTAACCTGATTCTGATAGGTTGAAACCAAACCCTGATCTTTAAAAAATGGATTAGTTGGGTCAGTTACCTGGTCTCAATATTTTGATTCTTATGCTTACTTTGTGAATTTATTCACTTTTTTGATTTCTCAAAGTATATACGAGTTAAGAACCCGTAAAGATAATGAAATCCAGGTTTTGATTTAATGGTTTGAATCCCAAAAGGTTAACTATGTGCTGAGCGTAAAGTTCAGGGTGGGGAGTATATCCCCAGCATTTCATCATTACAGAAAAAAATGGTCAATTTTACCCCAATTTCCTCTTGACAAAAGTCGTAAAGGATATATAATAGATAAGATTTGTGATAGCTTTATAGTCTCTGAAGTGAAAAAGATATACAGTAGGGTGAAAGAAAGTTCAAATCATATGAAGTCATATATTTTTTTTATTTAGTTTGCTTGTTAAAGATTTCACAAGCTTTGACAACATAGTTTATCGAAAGATAAGTTCTTAATAGCAGGATACAAGGGAAAGGAGGAACATTAGATTAAAACATTCTGAATTTTTAAGTCGCAGATGAAAAACCCATAATGAAAGGAGAGTTTTATCTATGGCAAGAGATGTTTCTGCAAAGGTAAATGCCTTTATGGATAAGGTGATCAAGAAGAATCCAGGAGAGGCTGAGTTCCACCAGGCAGTAAGAGAAGTAGCTGAATCCTTGATGCCTTTTCTGGAGGAGAATCCTAAATATCAGGAAGCCAAGATCCTGGAGAGGATTGCCGAGCCGGAGAGAGTGTTGATGTTCCGCGTTCCCTGGATGGATGACAAAGGTGAAATCCAGATCAATCGCGGTTACCGTATTGAGATGAACAGCTCGATAGGTCCTTACAAAGGGGGTCTTCGTTTTCATCCCACGGTCAACTTGGGAATCTTGAAATTCCTGGCTTTTGAACAGGTATTCAAAAATGCTCTTACCACCCTTCCAATGGGGGGAGGAAAAGGCGGATCTGATTTTGACCCCAAAGGAAAATCGGACAATGAGGTGATGAGATTCTGCCAGAGCTTTATGACCGAGTTGCAAAGACATATCGGACCGGATACAGACGTTCCGGCAGGAGATATAGGAGTCGGAGGACGGGAGATAGGGTTCATGTTTGGTCAGTACAGAAGGTTGCGCAATGAGTTCACCGGCGTGCTCACCGGAAAGGGACTTACCTGGGGCGGAAGCCTGATCAGGCCCGAAGCGACCGGTTACGGATGCGTCTACTTTGTCGAAGAGATGCTGAACGCCAAAGGAGACTCGATTAAAGGAAAGACCTGTACTGTCTCGGGTTCAGGTAACGTTGCCCAATACACTGTGGAGAAGGTAAACCAGCTTGGCGGGAAATGCGTTACCTTGTCTGATTCCAGTGGCTATGTCTACGATCCCTCAGGCATTAATGCGGAGAAACTGGTGTTCGTTATGGACCTCAAGAATGTGAGACGCGGCCGGATTAAAGAATATGCAGACAAGTACGGGGTCAAATACATCAATGGCAAGTGCCCGTGGGAAGTCAAATGCGATGTCGCATTCCCTTCAGCTACCCAGAACGAGATAAATGAAGAGGATGCCAAAACCCTGGTCAAGAACGGTTGCAAGGCTGTGGGTGAAGGCGCTAATATGCCAACCACTTTTGAAGGGACCCAGGTATTTCTCAATTCCAAGCTCCTGTTTGGACCGGGCAAGGCGGCTAATGCAGGCGGTGTTGCCACTTCAGGCTTAGAGATGTGTCAGAACTCGATGAGGTTGTCCTGGACTCGCGAAGAAGTAGATGAGAAACTTCACGGGATTATGAAAGCTATCCATAAACAGTGTCTGGAATATGGAAGAGAAGGTAACTGGGTGAATTATGTAAAGGGAGCCAACATCGGCGGGTTCATTAAGGTTGCAGATGCGATGATGGAACAGGGTTTAGTCTAATCCATTACATAGGATTAAGTACGGAAAAGGCATCAGGCAGAAGCCTGGTGCCTTTTTAATTTACTTGACTCCGGAGAGCTCGAAGGATATTTTGAAGTTTAAAATTCAACCAGGAGGTCTATATGCTCTCTAAGATAATAGTGTTAGGGATTCTGATCCTTTTTTTAATCCCAGTGCCTTCTCTCTTTGCCTACCCTGGAGAAGTGGATACATTCTTTGCTACACCAGGTCCCTGCCCAACTGGTCTGGCTTTCTGCGGAAAGAACCTGTGGGTGGCTGACCGGAAAACCGATTCGCTCTATGCTATGAGACCAGAAGATGGAACGGTCTCCAAGGCGATTTCGGCGCCAGGCTATCAAGTCGTGGGCTTAGCTTGGGACGGGAAATATCTCTGGTGTCTGGACAATGAGGAAAATCTGATTTTCAAAATAGATCCTCAGACCGGAATAGCCTTGAAAACTATTCCTGCTCCCTCGACCAGTCCCAAAGGTTTAGCCTGGGATGGAAAATATTTATGGGTAGCGGACAATACAGCCAGGGAGATTAGTAAGATAAGCACTGAGGATGGAACGACCATCACCACTATCCCTGCTCCCTCGTCAGACGCACAAGGACTTGCTTTTGACGGAAAATATCTCTGGGTTTCTGACCGGATGTCCAACAGAATCTATATGGTTACCCCTGATAAGGGAGAGGTGGTTCTATTTTTCGATTCTCCTGGTCCTTATGCTCGCGGGCTTGCCTGGGATGGTAAAAATCTCTGGAACGTGGATTATCAGACACACAAAATTTACAAAATCAAAATCGGAGATAAAGATAAACTGACCTGCACCAATGAAAAAATGGAAGCTCTGGGATATACCAACCAGGTGAGGAATTATGGACCTGGAACCTTGGAAGATTTGGACATTTACTTAGCCATTCCTCAGGATTTGGATAATCAGAAGATTATTGGGAAAATCGAGTTTATGCCTGAACCCACAGACATTCTAACTGATAAATGGGGTCAGAAGGTGGCGCATTATAGTTACAAAGAGGTAAAAGCAACCGACTTTATTACTGTCGGGATGAAGGTAAAAGCTAAACTTTATTCGACCAAATATTTTATCTTCCCTGAAAAAGTGGGTGGTCTCAAAGAAATACCCAAAGAGATTAAAAATAAATATCTGGTGGATGACACAAAATACTCGATCTCTGACCCTTTTATCCAGAAATCTGCGGCCGAAGCAGTTGGAGACGAGAAGAACCCTTACTGGATGGCCCGGAAGATCTATGATTATATCAATGACAGAATGCGCTACGAGCTGTCCGGCGGCTGGAACATCGCGCCAACAGTTCTGAAAAGAGGGACCGGCTCCTGCTCTGAATATAGTTTCGTCTTCATCGCCCTGTGCCGGGCAGTTGGTATTCCTGCCAGATACCAGGGTTCAGTAGCGATAAGAGGGGATGATGCCTCGACTGATGACGTCTTTCACCGCTGGTGCGAGGTTTATCTTCCAAATTACGGTTGGATACCTGTCGATCCATCAGGAGGTGACCAGCCATCGCCTGAAGCCCAGGCAGCTTATTTTGGGAATTTAGCTAATCGTTATCTGATCACTACTGTCGGAGGCGGAGGGTCAGAATACTTAGAATGGAATTATAATTCGAATGAGACCTGGACTTCTTCCGGAAAATGCAAGGTTTATGCCGAGCATATTGGCGAATGGTCTCCTCTGTCAGAGAGCCAGCTAACCGAAGAAGAAAAAGTCGAATCTGCCAAAACCTGCCAGCCGAAAAAATAATTACGTAGGGGAGGGGCTTGTCCCCTCCCACTATTCCTTTCAATAGAAATGATGTAGGGCACTGCATCCTGTGCTCCTACAAGAGTTTTAAAATAAAAATGTAATGGAAGGCTTCAGCCTTCCCTTATTGATTTCTGGACGTTTTGCAGTAATGTCAGGAGGTAACTCCTGACATCACATATGGAGGGCAGGGGCAAATTGCTTTTCTGCTTCGCTCAGAGCAGTGAGCCTGTAGAACTGCAATACGCCACTACCAAATCCTAATAGGTCTCTTTGTAATACTGGTCGCGGAAATCCTGTATCTTGGCGGTCTTTTTCAGGTTGTCAAACCACTGGGTGTAGAAATCATACTGCTTTTTGCGCAGCAAATCTACCTTCAAAGAATCACTATTGGCCTGAAAAAGGCTGTCGTTAACCGAAGATTTCGATATTAGCTGCAGTATATAAGTCCCCGTAGTCAGTTCAATTGGGTTACTCAACTGACCTTTCTCATTCAGGGCAAAGGCGGTGCCGGTGAACTCCGGAATCTGTCCTACTCCGGTCACATAAGAACTCCGGTAAAACTCCCCTGGATCCATTACCTTTTCGTTGTTTTCCTCCGCAGCCTTTTTGAAGTCCTTCCCGTTCTTTATCTCATTGTAGATTTTTGTGCCTTTTTGAAAGGCTAATTCCCACTGTTTCTGGCTCATAAGAGCCTGCTTGGCAAAAGGCTCTGCATCAGAAAACGGAGCTATGCCTGCCGGCTTCCTATCTTTTAACTCGACGACATAATAGAAAAACTGTGCTTCTATCAGATCGCTGGTCTTGCCAGGCTTATTTTCGAAGGCGAATTTATTAGCTTCCGGAACAGCACCCAGGTTCGGAATGAAACTGCCTTTAACAAACATCCCGCTTTCCTTAACCTGAAGCTTTTGTTCTGCTGCAGCCTTATCCAGACCAATCTTCCTGGCTTGCAGTGCTAACTCGTCTGCCTGGTTCTTGATCCGGCTAAGGGTTGCCTCGGAGGGCATAATCCTTAACACGATCTGGTTGGCATGCTCCTCTTCTACCCCTTTGGTTTTCTTTCTCTCGAGGAGTTTTATCAGATACCAGTTATACTCGGATTTGACCGGCTCGGAAATCTCGCCCGGCTTTAAACTTGCGATAATCTGATCAAACGGCTGCTTGATGGAACCTTTTTTCAACCAGCCTAAATCCCCTCCATTTTTCTTGGTGGTGGGATCCTCGGAATATTCCCTGGCCAGTGAGTCGAAAGCTTCTCCTTTTAAAGCCAGATTCCTGATATCCAAAAGTCTGGATCTTGTGCTTTCTTCATCCTCTTTAGAAGGTGCTTTGAAGAATTCCACGAATCTCAAGACCGCCCGTTCCGACATATTGAACTTATCTTTATTCTGGTCATAATATTTCTGGATTTCGGACTGGTCAAGTTTTATTCCCGCTGCAGGAAACTCAGAAGAAGGGATGAAAACATAATTGACCCTAACTTTCTGGTTATCGTCCAGGTATTTTTTATAGACTTCCTGGTCGTTTATCCGGACCATGCCGATAACTCTCTCCTGCAGTTTACCCGTCAGGAGCTGGCTCCTGATCATATCCTCTATCTGCCCCCAGGGAACCCGCGGATCAACCAGAGCCTGCAGATATTTGTTATAATCGAACTTTCCGTTGGTCTGGAAAGCCTCGCTTTCCATTAGCTCCTTGGGAGGAAATCTCTTCAAAAACTCGTAAAGTTCCTTGTTGGTAATGACAAGCTTCCTGTTTTTCACTTCCTGGGCAAGGAGAGTCTGGTCGACCAGCTCTGAGAACGCCTGATCCCGAAGATCCTTGGCTACCTGATCCGTAACCTCATCATATTTTTTCTCCGCATCCTTCATCTTCTGGTCATACAGATACTCAAACGACTGGTAGGGAACGTCCCTGCCGTTTATCACCGCGATGACCCCCTGTTTCGCTTTCTTCGAGGTGAATTGCATTCCCCAGGCGAAAACTATGGTTCCCACGAAGGCGGCAATCACTATCCACAGGATCGAGCGGGTCATCTTACGCATTGCTTTCATCATAAAACTTAATCTCCTTTTCTAAGTCTTTTTAAGAACTATCTAATTATACGAATAACTAATATAATTTGTAATCCCTAAATGGCAAGAGGTTTTTAGGCTTGTAGAGGCTCGAAATTTCTTGAGATATCTGCTCAGTATTAGAGGGCTATATAAAACAGACTGAGATTTCTTGGGCTGGGCCATATAATCGCATTAACCGCTTCGTTTCTAATCAGGTCCAATACTATAATCCTGTCTCTGCAGGTGCTCACATATCCTTTCCTACTATCCGGAGTTATTGCCATCCAGATGGTTGGGAGTGGCTGATGATAGACTGTATCTTCGAAGGCCTGCGTATCGATGTTAGGTAAAGCGGTATTGGTCTCGGTACTGTAAACTGAGATTTCGCCACTCGGAGGAAGACCTGTGGATCCACAGCCACCTCCTTCACCCGGGTCGGTGACGTAGATATACCTACCATCAGGGGTCATGTTTAAAGGCCCACCGTTGGTTATGAAAGCAATGGTAAGTAAAGAGTCATTCTGAATGTCATAAACTCCAATGAAAAACTGGTTTGCATAGCTCAAGAAATAGAGTTTTTTTGAATCAGGAGAGAGTGCAATATTTCCAGTGGTGATTTTTGTGCCGTCAGGATAATGGGGATAAAAAGTCTTTACCCACTTCATCAGTTTATAATTAAATACCTTTATATCGAAATTCAGTGTGTGCCCGTATAGAAGAGGGGTTTTCCTGTCAAAACAATCCGGTTGGAAGGAAATGCTTTCCGAATAAACCTGTTGGTGTGTGAAAGCATCAAAAATGTGGAATTCATACAATGAACCTTGGCCTGCTCCCTTGAATAAGTACCTGCCATCTGGTGAAACCACAGTGCTGGTATTCGGTCCTATATATTTGAACCTCTTTGTTCGAGTGTCTATCTCGCAGTTAATTACGTTAGAGGTATGAGCTGCTGTATCCCACTCAAGCAAGTCTGCATAAAGAGTTCTCTTGTTCGGAGAAACTGAAAAAAGAATTGGAGAGGCATCGAGGGTTATGGAATCGACCACTAAGTCAGTCTCGGTTGAAATCACGTAGATGTTATAATGGGGATATCCACTTGTATTTCCAGCATATAGAAATATGGAACTTGGGAAATATCTGGTTACACTTTTAGTGCAGTTGAAATAAATAATAGAAATAGATAAAATTATCAGAAGGACAATTCCCCATAGGATTTTACCTTTCATTATGACCTCTCGATTACTTGGTTATAAGTTTTTTTGTAGAAAATGTTGTTAATAAGGATACAGTAATAAACTATAGAAACAACAAGCTTTGTCAAACACTTTCTCAAAAAAATTGACATCAGAGAATAAATCCTTTTATTGATGAAATATGAAAAAGGTTTTTTTTGTTATTATCTGGACTCTGATTTTGTCAGCGATTTCTTTTTCCCAGCAAAGCTTTATTTTTCCACTTAAAGAAAGCAGAGAACTTTCTTCGATTTTTGCGGACC
>DATKKH010000098.1:0-16501 GCA_035543035.1 Terriglobales bacterium
TTCTGGCTCCTGCGAACCAGGACATATTTTTTGGGGGATGGGTATGCACAGATATCTTTTCTAAAATCGGGACAGTATCTTAAGACTGGCTTTGAGGACTTAGAGGTATGGGTGCATCTCTATTTCTACAAATTCCTCAAGTTCTTCTTTGCTCCTTCGGCTGAGTCCATCTACGCTGGGGTAAGTATATTTGCCGGTGGTATTCTTGTGTATATCCTGTTCTTCTTAGGAAAGTCTCTCTCTGAAGACAGATTGGACAGATTACTCATCTTTTCCATTTTTCTTTTCTCCGGAGCTACACAGCTATTTCTAGGATACGCTGAGAATTATACCCTGCTCTATACCAGCATCTTCGCCTATCTTTATTTTTCTCTAAGATATCTGCAGGGTAAAGTCAAAGTCATCGTTCCTGGAGTGTTTTGCGCTCTTTCCATCGGCTTTCATTTTTCGTCGGCTTATCTTCTACCGTCTTTTTTGTTTTTGGTTTCTCTGAGCAAGAGAAAAGAGGGATTTGCTTTCAAGATGAAAAAGGCGGTGCCATATCTTTTTATTCTTATTTTCCTATTCGCTCTTTCCGTTTTCTACATTTGGTCGATGAATCCGGCCTTGACCGAAATTTTCGTGCCTCTGCTTCACGGAAGAGTGATTGCGCCTAATTATACACTTTTTTCCATTCCACACATTCTCGACCTCGTAAATCAGCATCTTCTGCTCTCGGCCGTAGGGATACTGCTATTGATCAGTTTGGCCAGTGTTTTTAAGGGATGCATGCGATTAAGAAATCCTATGATTTCTTTCCTTTTACTTGTCTCGGTAGGCCAGCTTTTTTATGATTTCATAATAGACCCAAAATTAGGAGCTGGAAGAGACTGGGACTTGCTCTCGAATGTGGCTTTGGGCTACAGCCTATTAGCAATTTACCTGTTCATAAGGAGCGTAAAATCTGGAAGATATGCTTCGTTATCTCTAGCCTTCACAGCCTTTCTCTGTACTACTCCCTGGCTGCTTGTAAATGCTAGTTCAACTGGTGCAATCAGCCGATACAGGAATCTCCTTGATGTGGATGTGAAGAAGAGTCTTACAGGAAGATGGACCTTAGTGAACTATGAAAACGGACGGAATGAAACTAAAATGGCAGAACAGCTCAAGACAGAAATCTTTAGATTATTTCCCGAGGACTCATTAGGTCGCGAAGCTGATTTTTACAGAAGCCAGGGTGATCTTGACAAAGCTTTTGCATTAGCTGAACAATCTCTTAAACTGAATCCAGATTATATTGAAGCCAGGCAGGTTCTAGGTGTAATCTATCTAAATCAGGGGAAATTGGATCAAGCTATGGACGAGTTCGAAAAAATCGCCCGGGTAAATCCTTATAGTAACATCGTTCATCAGAATCTAGGCTATGCTTTAGTCAGCAAAGGGAGATTCCAAGAGGGTCTGGATGAATTCAAAAAGGCTGTTAAGCTTGGTGGTGCAAATGCAGAGGTCTGGAATAATATTGGTTATACTTACATGAATTTAGGGCAACTTGAAAAGGCGATAGATGCATTCGAGAAGTCTCTTAAGATGGATCCCAAGTACGTAGATGCCCATTTTAATTTGGGCCGGCTTTATCTGCAGAGCAATCACTTCGACCAAGCCTTAACCGAATTTCAGGAGGTAGAAAGATTAAAACCTGATTATATTCCAGTCCACGACTATCTTGGATATGTTTATAAATCTATGGGAATGAAAGATCAAGCTATTCAGGAGCTTGAGCTGTTTTTGAAATCAAGCAAAGATGAAAAAGAGAATCAGAGAGTAAGAGGTTGGGTTCAGCAGCTAAATTCGCAAAAACCTTGATTTCATGCACTCCATCTATTGAAAAATGTTGCCCATCAACATCAATGAGTGACCTACTGCATTTTTATCTTTTCCCTTTCACCTCACATCTTACCTCTCACGTCTCACCTTTTCCTTATTCTTTCTTCCATTTTATGTTTTAGGACAAACGTCTCACCCATAACCAACCGCTGAATAATCGCCTTTCTTCGGAAAAAAATATTTGACAAGTCGGGAAAAAGGTATAAATTAAACCAAATATAGGTAAAACTCTGGTCTAATGGAGGTTTCAGACCTCTGTGAGGTCAGAGCCGCGTAGCAGAGGTTTTAAACCTCAGCTAAAGACAAAGCGATTTTTTTCGAATATGAGCAGGTTATCAGGAAACGTCCTGGTCTTGAATCAAAATTACGAGCCCCTTTCGGTTTGCAGCGTAAAAAGGGCAGTAATAATGATTTTCTTAGGCAAGGCTGAGCTGATTGAGAAAAATGATGGGGAGACTATCCGTTCGGTCAGAATAGCCCTGCCTATCCCCAGCGTAGTGAGACTGGGATTTTACATCAAAGTCCCGCCTAAAAGGGTTCTGCTCTCCAGGAAAAACATCATCAAGCGGGACGGACATCGCTGTCAATACTGCGGTGCGACCCATCTTCCGATGACGGTTGACCACGTCATTCCCAAACTGTATGGAGGCAAGGATACCTGGGAGAATTTAGTCTGTGCCTGTATCAAGTGCAATAATATCAAGGGAAACCAGACCCCGGAGAAGGCGGGTTTAACGCTTTTGAAAAAACCTCGCACTCCCAATCACATAACTTTTTTGCAGAGGTTCATCGGGATCTCGGACGACCGCTGGAAACAATATCTTTTTCTGGAGTAGAAAAATAGGAGAAAATGAAGAAAGTAATATTATCGGGAATGCAGCCAACCGGCAGATTGCACCTGGGCAATTTAGAAGGTGCTCTCAAGAACTGGGTAGCCCTGCAAAACGATTACGAGATGTACTGCTGTATTGTCGACTGGCATTCGCTGACCTCGGATTATAACGATACCTCAGGCCTGCAGGACAAGATTAAGGAGGTATCTTTGGATTATCTTTCAGCCGGGCTGGACCCGAACAAATGCGCTATTTTCGTCCAGTCAAAGGTCAAAGAGCATGCAGAGCTGCATCTTCTTTTCTCTATGATAACTCCTGTAGCCCGTTTAGCTCGTGTTCCTTCTTATAAGGAGAAAAGAAAAGAACTTGGTCTGGACAGTTACGGATTCTTAGGTTATCCTTTGCTTCAGGTAGCAGACATCCTGATTTATAAAGCGGATTATGTGCCAGTTGGAAAAGACCAGCTGCCTCATATCGAACTTGCCCGGGAAGTTGCCAGAAAATTCAATACGTTATATGGAGAGGTCTTCCCTGAGCCGGAAGCGCTGTTGACCAAATTCCCCATCATTCCGGGAATTGACGGAAGAAAGATGAGTAAATCTTACAATAACGACATAGCCATTGCTGATACTGCTGAGGAGACGGCTAAGAAAGTGTCCATTATGTTTACTGACCCTCAGAAGATTCATAAAAACGATCCGGGCAGGCCTGATTTATGCCCGGTTTATCACCTGCATAAGATTTATACTGAGAACCATCAGGAAATTCACACCCTTTGCTCAACTGGTAAATTGGGATGCGTTGAGGATAAAAAGACCCTGGCCAAAAACCTGAACCAGAAACTAAAAGATATCCGGGTGAAAAGGAAAGAACTGGAGAAAAATCCTGAAAAGCTCTGGAAGGTGCTGGATGAAGGGGCACAGAAAGCCAGAACCAAAGCAGAGAAAACCATGCAGGATGTGAGAAAAGCGATGAGGTTGATCTGATGATTTTTCCGCCGGAGATAGAGCAGCAGATCGAGAAGAAAGTCCCCTTTCCGGTCAAACTGGAGGTCTTCGAAGGACCAATGGATCTGCTCCTTTACCTGATTAAGAAAAACGAAATAGACATTTATGATATCCCGATTGCCTTGATCACCCGTCAGTATCTGGAATACATCCAGCTGATGCAAAAACTGGATCTGGATTTAGCCAGCGAGTTTATATTGATGGCTTCGAATCTCATCCGGATAAAAATAAAACTCCTTTTGCCAAGGGATGAAAACGAGGAGCCGGAGGAGGATCCGCGGGACGAGCTGGTGATGGCGCTTCTGGAATATAAAAAGTACAAAGAGGCAGCCCAGACCCTGCAGGGGAAAGAGATGGAGCAAAGGGAATTCTATCCCCGCTCAGATTTTTCGTTCATCGAATCGAAAGATCGAGTCGAATTCCTGCGCGAAGCAGACCTTTTCGACCTGCTGATGGCTTTCAAGAGCGTTCTGGATAACCAGCCCAAAGTAACATCCCATACCATAAATTTTCAGAAGGTCGACCTGGAGCAGAGGATCCAGTATATTCTGGATTTTCTGGCAGATAAGGAGAAGGTAAGCTTTGAGGAGCTTTTTGCAGACAATCCGGTGCGTTTGATTCTGGTGGTGACTTTTATGGCTATTCTGGAGCTGATCCGCATCCGGGAGATCAGGATTATGCAGAGAGGACATTTTTCCAGGATTTTCATCTATAGAAATAAAAAAGGATAATAAATTGCCAGGCGAGCTTAATTATCATTTAGTAATCGAATCATTGCTTTTTGCTTCAGACGCCCCTTTGCCTTTGAGCAGGTTAAAAGCGGTGCTGGAGGAGCTGTCAGAAGAGGAGATAAAATCGATCATCCAGGAGCTGAATTTAAAATACCGGGAAAATAATCATAGTTTCGCCATAAGGGAAATCGCCGGGGGTTATCAGATGTATACCCTGCCTGAGTACTCTCCTTATATAGACCAGCTTTATACTTTGAGAAGAGCACAAAGGCTTTCCCAGGCAGGACTGGAGACCCTGGCAGTCATTGCCTACCGCCAGCCGGTGGTAAAATCTGTAGTTGACCATATCCGGGGTGTCGATTCCGGAGGAGTTCTGCACACCCTTTTGGAGCGGAAGCTAATCACTATATTGGGACGTGAAGAAGGAGTGGGACATCCGTTGATCTACGGCACCACTTTGGATTTTCTGAGTTATTTCGGGCTTAAGGATTTAAAAGACCTCCCCAGAATTGAGGAGCTGGAAGCCTTGCTCCAGTCAAGGGAAAAGGAAAAAACCGCAGCATTTTCGTCTGAGGAGATCGTTGAAAATAATAGCGATTCTAACCTGCAGGGAAGTCTGACATCCAAGCTCCCTCCCGAAGGGATCGAAGAAAATCTATAACACCCTCGATAGCAGGACTAAGAAATTCCATTACGAATTTCGAAGTAACGAGCGAGTCGTCAGTTTATCTTTTTTTTGCGAATGAGAAAACAGGTCATAGCCATAGATGGTCCGGCCAGCTCCGGCAAAAGCACCACTGCCAGGCTGGTAGCCAAAAGGCTGGGATTTGTTTACCTTGATACCGGGGCAATGTATCGGGCAATTACTTTAAAAGCATTGAAAACCGGGATAAGTCTTGAAGATGAGAAGTCTCTTTCTAAAATAGCCCGGGAATCTAAACTCGATTTACTGGAAGAGCATGGTAAGAGTAAAGTTTATTTAGATGGAGAGGAAGTAACCGAGGCGATCAGAAAACCAGAGATAAATAAAGCCGTATCCTTGACTTCGGTGCACAAAGGAGTCCGAGCTGCGCTGGTAGCCAAGCAGAAAGAATTAGGCGAAAAACATGATTTAGTGGCTGAAGGAAGAGATACCACTACTGTAGTATTTCCGGATGCCAGCCTGAAGGTATATTTGGATTGTGACCTGAAAGAGAGAGCTAAAAGAAGAATGCTCGAGTTCATGGGAAAAGGAATGAAGACTGATTTGGAGGAACAGGCAAAAGAACTCTCCGGCAGAGACAAAATAGATTCCGAAAGGGAAGCAAGTCCTTTAAAGAAAGACCCTGAGGCGAAAGTTATCGATACCACATTCCTTTCGATAGAAGAGCAGGTTCAAAAAGTCGTTGAGCTGTATGAGAAAAGAAAAAAAGATGAGATTTCATTATCGGGCCAGCGTGGCCATGATTAACCTCCTGGTTGGGATTCTGCGCGGGATGGAAAAACAAGGCAGAGAAAATATCCCGGCACAGGGAGCGGTTTTGATAGCCTCCAATCATGTGGCTTATCTTGATCCTCCTTTGATCGGCAGCTCCAGTCCCCGGGAGTTTTATTACATGGCAAAAAAGGAGCTTTTCGATAACTCTTTGCTCGGCTGGTTAATTGACAAATATAACGCCATCCCGATCTCGCGGGGAAGTTTTGACCGTGAAGGAATAGAAAAAGCCACAGAGGTATTGAAACAGGGAAATGCCCTGCTGGTATTTCCGGAAGGGACCAGGAGCAAAGATGGAATCCTGCGAGAACCCAAATTGGGAGTGGCTAAATTAGCCCTTGAAACCGGAGCACCCATTGTACCGGCTCGCATAGACTACCCCGGTGGCTGGCTAAAGGCTTTTTTTCTGAGGAGGAAAATCAAAGTCCGGTTCGGCTCCCCCATAAAAGCGGTAGAGTTTTTACAAATTCCCAAAAATAAGGAGGGATATTTAAAGCTGACCAGCCAGATAATGCAGAGGATCAAAGAGCTGAGAGAAAAATAAGGTGACTGGGTGAAGATGAAGATTTTTGTGGTAAAAAATGCAGGCTTTTGTTTTGGAGTCAAAAGAGCGATAAACCTGGCATTTGAAAAAGCCAAGAAAACCGGCAGGAAAGTTTATACCTTTGGTCCTTTGATCCATAATCCTCAGGTGGTGGATGAGCTGAAACGCGAAGGTGTTCACCCGGTTCAAAACCTGAAGAAAATCAAATCCGGGACCCTGATCATCCGCTCGCATGGAGTGCATCCCAGGATTTTGCTGGAGGCAAAAAAGAAAGGGTTGAGAATAATCGATGCTACCTGTCCTTTTGTCAGGCGTGCTCAGAAAAATGCCCGTGCTTTGCACAAGGAAGGTTATCAGGTGGTGGTGGTCGGGGAAGCTCACCACCCGGAGGTCCAGGGGATAATGGGATATGCAGACGATCAGGCAAAAATTATCAATATCGATACCAAAGAGCTCGATTTCTTTAAGGGAAAAAGGATCGGGCTGATAGCTCAAACCACTTTGAACCTGGATACGTTTAAACAGGTTACAGGAAAGCTACTGGAGAAAGCCAAAGAGGTAAAAATTTTTAATACTATCTGTAACGCTACTGCCAATACCCAGAAGGCTACTTTAGAGATGGCAAAAGATGTGGATCTGATGATTGTGGTTGGGGGGAAAAACTCGGCTAACACCTCCCGCTTGGCCAAGATATGCCGGGATAAAGGAAAAACGACCTATCATATAGAAACCGCCTCGGAGCTAAAAAAGAGATGGTTTAAGGGAATAAGAACCATAGGGGTTACCGGAGGAACCTCTACTCCTAACTGGATTATCAATCAGGTGGTTGAAAAAATCAGAGATCTGGCTTAGATTAAAAAGAAAAAAATGTCCCTTTGGGACAAATTCCATATAAAGGAGGAACTGTTTAATGGCCGAAAAGAAAAAGCCAAAAAAACCTGCAGTCGGAAAGAGCGACAAAGGTAAAAAGAAAGGAGGTGTTAAGAAACCAAAAGCCGCTACTGCTGTCAGAAAAAAACCAAAGACACCAGTCGAAGTTCAGACAACAGAGCTGGCTGAAAAACCGGAACTCAAAACGGAAAGAAAAGAACGAAAACCTGTTAAAGAGAAAAAAGAGCCGTTGATTCCAACCAGGTTAGAGGAGGAAAGGGAATACACTCCGGATGAATTCCAGAAAATGCTTTCCCTGTATGAGCAGACTTTCAAGGAGGTTAAGGAAGGAGAAATCGTTAAGGGTAAAGTCCTGCGTGTTACCAAAGACGATGTGATCGTTGACGTCGGCTTCAAGTCAGAAGGGATCATTCCCCTGTCTGAGTTTTCGGATATGGAGCAGCTGAAAATCGGGGATGAGATCGATGTTTTTCTGGAAACCATCGAAGATCAGAACGGACAGCTGGTTTTATCCAAACAGAAAGCGGATTTCATACGGGTCTGGGACAGGATCAGAGAAGCACATGAAAAGGGGACTTTGGTCGAAGGCAAGCTTTTGAAAAGAATCAAAGGTGGAATCGTGGTTGACCTGATGGGAGTGGATGCTTTTTTACCCGGTTCACAGATTGCCCTGAAACAGGTTCCGGATTTCGATGCTCTTCTGGGAAAGAATATGCAGCTGAGGATCATAAAGCTGAATAAAAGCAGGAGAAATATCGTGGTCTCCCGCCGGGCAGTTCTGGAGGAGGAAAGAGAACAACAAAAGGCTAAGCTCCTGACCGAGATCGAGACCGGGCAGGTTCGGGAAGGGGTGGTAAAGAACATCACTGACTTTGGCGTGTTCATCGATTTAGGCGGAGTGGATGGTCTTCTTCATATCACCGATCTTTCCTGGGGAAGGGTTTCGCATCCCAGCGAGGTAGTTGCCCTGGGAGATAAAATCAATGTAAAAATATTGGACTTTGACAAATCCACAGGCAGGATTTCGCTTGGTTTGAAGCAGCTTACGCCTTATCCCTGGGATAATATCGAGCAAAGGTATCCGGTGGGTAAAAGAGTTCGGGGAAAAGTGGTCTCAATAACTGATTATGGTGCATTTGTGGAACTGGATAAAGGAATCGAAGGACTGATCCATATCTCGGAGATGTCGTGGACAAAACATATCAAACATCCTTCCAAACTTCTGGGAGTCGGGGATATGGTCGAGGCAGTGGTTCTTTCGGTGGATAAGGCTAACGAGAGGATCTCCTTAGGCATAAAGCAGATGGAGCCGGACCCCTGGGATGCGATCGAGAGAAAATACCCGGTTGGTTCCAAAGTATCAGGCAAAGTCAGGAATCTGACCGCCTTTGGAGCATTTGTGGAACTGGAAGAAGGAGTGGATGGTTTGGTTCACATCTCTGATCTATCCTGGACCAAAAGGATTCAGCACCCTGCCGAGGTTATGAAGAAAGGCGAAAGAGTCGAGGTGATGGTCCTGAACATCGACAAGGAAAACCGCAGAATATCTCTGGGTTACAAACAACTGAAGGAAGATCCCTGGCCAGCACTTTCCAAAAAATTCAGAGTCGGTGCAGAGACCCAGGGAAAGATCATTCGTCTTCTGGATCGAGGGGTAATGGTGGACCTGGAAGGCGAGATGGAGGGTTTTGTTCCCACGGACCAGCTGGGTAAAACGGATTTAAACAAGCCTTCGGATGCATTCTCTGCCGGAGATACCGTCCCTCTCAAGGTGATCGAATTCGACCAGCCAGCCAGAAAGATAGTCCTCTCAGTAGGAGCTTATTACCAGGATAGGGAAAAAGCCGAGTTGGAAGCCTACCTTTCCACACACCCGACCAGAACTGTCCGGGTTAAAGAATTGGTCGAAGAGCCGAAAGCTGAGGAGCTGGAGAAGAAAATCGGTTCTGCGCCGGCTGAGTCAAAGGAACCTGAAACCGGAGCCGCCGAAGAAAAACCTCCATCTGAATAAAGAGACAAAATAGATGATAGAGATAGGGGCATCTCGCCGCAGGCGGATGCCCCTTATTTATTTTCGTAGTGCGACCCCATCAGGGCCGCTGATGCCACTGACTCCGTAGGGGCGTTCAATTGAACTCCCCTACACTTAAATCAATATGGATTACTCACCGGCACTTGCCAAATAGTCTTGAAATTGCGATCCTTTAACTGTAACGAATATTCATCCTCTCCATTTTTGGCGTCCACTACACCTAAACTGAGACGTATGTGTTTATCTCCGGAGAAATCAATGGATGCCTTTCCGCTTGGTGTCATCATCACTGAAAATGGCGTCTCACCCTCTGAGTTGTTGAAGAATAATCCTACAAATCCATCACGCGTAGCAACCAGCTGAGCGGAGTTTTTCGCATATTCGCCCACGACCCGGATCGAATGTGCAACAATTTCATCCGGAATCTTTTGGGCAGGTTTGGCGCTTACTAAGAAGAGCGCAGAGAGGGTAAGTCCCAGCATAATGACTGCGCAAGTGAGTAAACGATTCTTCCTTTCAAGTTTTTGGATCTTAATCTCGAGAGAGCTCATATTGCTCTGCCTCCTTTCTGTCACTAAAGACATATTCACACATCCTATTTTCATATCGGTAAATATTATGTTATTTCTAATCCTTTGAACCAGGCAAATCGCGATATGTGGCAGAAGATTTTCTTTTAGCGTAAAGGGAAATAGCATAATATGGAAATGACCTTGTGAAATTTTTAACAAACTATCCAAAAAATGGCTTGCCAATAAAATAAATTTTATTATAATAATATCTTGCTCTTTGGATTTGTTATTCGGTTTTCGCCGTTAGCTTTTAGCTTTTTAGTCTTTAGCTACAAGCTACCTGCTACAGGCTAAGGGCTTTCTTCATAAGTCATTTAGAAGTGAGGATAAAAAAATGGCA
Organism: Terriglobales bacterium; assembly: GCA_035543035.1. GTDB lineage: Bacteria > Zixibacteria > MSB-5A5 > MSB-5A5 > RBG-16-43-9 > RBG-16-43-9. Next base: position 10,288 of record DATKKH010000098.1, read on the forward strand.
GTAAATAAAGTAGTAGTTATGGGAGCCGGGGTCATGGGAAGGGGAATCTCCGAGTTAATTTCCTCCACCGGCTGCGAGGTCGTGCTGGTGGATAAATCTGAAGAGATTCTGAAAAACAGCATGCATATCCTCTCGGAGATAATGGACAGCGAGATCTCGAAATGGGGTTTGACCCGGAGCGAAAAAAAGGCTATCCTCTCCAGGATTAACCCGACGGTTTCCCTGGAGCCAAACTGCGACGTCAAGCTGGTAATAGAATCGGTTCCGGAAAACCTGGAGGTGAAAAAGGAGGTCTTCCAGAATCTGGATACGATCTGCTCTCCAGAAACCATCATTATCACCAATACCTCTACTCTATCCATCACCGAGCTGGCTTCTTTTACAAAAAGACCGGACAAAGTCATCGGAATGCACTTCCTCTTCCCGGTTACCAAAGTTCCGTTGGTAGAGATCGTCAGGGGTCTGAAAACCTCAAAAGAAACTTATGATGCGATCAAGGAGTTTGCAGACCAGTTGAACAAGACTCCGGTCACAGTATACGAATATCCCGGATACGTTACCACCCGCATAATCGTTCCTTTTCTGAACGAGGCCATGCACGTTCTGATGGAGGGAATTGCCTCGGCCGAGGATATCGATACTGCTATGCGATTAGGGTTCGGGTTCAACATCGGTCCTCTTGCTTTGGCAGATATGATGGGACTTGACGTGGTGATGAGCTGGATGGAAAACCTGTTGATAGAGCTTTCCGAGCATAAGTATAACCCTTGCCCTCTTTTGAGAAAGCTGGTTCGGGCAGGACATCTCGGACAGAAAACCGGACAGGGATTTTTCAAATACGACGCAGAGGGAAACAGGATAAAAGAATAATTGTGAATGTCTTTTTGTCATTCTGAGGGAGTCCAAATGGACGACCGACGAATCTGTTTTTTTATCAGAAGAGATTCTTCGGGCTTCGCTCTCAGAATGACATAGACGGACTTAGGAGAAAAGACAAAAAAGGTTCGTAGGTCAAGCATCCCCGCAGGGGTGCTTGACAAAAAAAGTCGAGCAATCCTCTCGGATATGCTCGACCTACAAAGAATTTAAGGAGTTAAAATGAAAATTTTAGTTTTGAATTGTGGCAGTTCCTCGGTAAAATATCAGCTAATAGACATAGATAAAAACTATGCCTTAGCCAAAGGCTTGGTATCCAGGATAGGGATGAGCGATGCGGTTCTGACTCATAAGCCGCATGACCGGCAAGAGGTTAAGATATCAGGAGAGATAATCGACCATATCGTGGCTATCGAATACGTGATAAGTATCCTCCTCTCCCCAAACCACGGGGTGATCAAGGACAAGTCGGAGATCTCCGCAGTCGGCCACCGGGTAGTACATGGAGGAGAGAAATTTCCGGAGTCGGTTCTGATAACCCCGGAGGTGATGGTAGAGCTTAGAAACTGTATCGAGCTTGCTCCCCTGCATAATCCTCACAATATCAGGGGAATAAACGCCTGCCAGAAGATTCTGCAGAATATTCCCCAGGTGGCGGTTTTCGATACCGCTTTTCATCAGCAGATGCCCAAATACGCCTACATCTACGGTCTCCCCTACATTCTCTACAAGAAATACAGTATTCGCAGATACGGATTTCACGGCACCTCTCATTTCTACGTTTCCAGACGTGCTTCTGAGTTATTGAAAAAACCTCTTAATGAGATAAAGATAATAACCTGCCATTTAGGTAACGGCGCCAGTATGACAGCAGTTGACGGGGGGATCTCGGTAGACACCAGCATGGGATTCACGCCCTTAGAAGGGCTTCTGATGGGAACCAGGTGCGGCGATTTGGACCCGGCAGTGATTCTGCACGTTATGGCACGAGAGGAGCTTTCCTTGCAGGAGGCAAATACTCTTTTGAACAAACACTCAGGCATGCAGGGTATCTCCGGGCACTCAAGCGACATGCGGGATATTATCCAGGAATCCAAAGAAGGACATGCCAACTCCAAATTAGCCCTGGATATGTACTGCTACCGCATAAAGAAATATATCGGCGCCTATGCCGCAGCTATGGGTGGTCTGGACTGTTTGGTCTTCACTGCCGGAGTGGGGGAGAATTCTCCTATTATCAGAGCAAAATGCTGCGAGAGACTGGAGTTCCTGGGAATCGAGGTCGACGAGGAGAGAAACGAGGAAGCCGTGGGGATGGAGGCTTTAATCAGCAAGGATGAAGCCAGGGTTAAGGTCCTGGCCATTCCTACCAATGAGGAGCTGGTCATAGCCCAGGAGACCCAAAAAGTGATCAATGGGGATAAATTCCTACAGGAGATGTCCAAAGGTGTATAAATATATCTTGGGATTGTTTCTGATAACTACACTCCTTTTGACTTCGGCTGGATGCCAGAAATCCAAACTCCAGGATTTACAGCAGAGGTTGGACAGTTTTCGCAGCGTCCTTCCCCAAAACCTCAGGACCGAGTTCGATTCCAAAAATTATGCTGAAGTCATTACAGGTATCGACTCCCTTTTAACTGTGGACGAAAATTTCAAGCAAAAATATGAGAAGATGAAAGATAACGAAGCTATCAATGTTTTTACCTCCCAGGAGGTAGTTGATTTTTTCAAGACCTATTTCGTAGAGGAGATTGAAAAAGAGAAGCAGCGCTGATACTAAAGCTGTTTGTTGATTTCCCGACCGATAGATAAAATACGCAGACCTGTGTTGGCAAGAACACCAATACAGAGCGTAGCTCAAAACATATAAACTGACCTAAAAAGGAGTTATTCTGGAAAAAATAATCGAAAAAAGCAAATTAGCCCCGAATATCCACAGGATTAGATTTCATCTCCCCTTTCTGGTGGAAAAAGCCAGGCCGGGACAGTTCGTGATTCTGAGGATAGATGAAGCGGGCGAAAGAATCCCGATGTCGATAGCGGATCTGGACAAGAAAAAGGGAATTTTGACCATCGTTTTCCAGGAAGTCGGAAAATCGACTGCCCAGTTAGGCACACTGAAACAGGGAGATTCCTTGGTGGACGTGGTAGGTCCCCTGGGAACCCCGACCCATATCGAGAATTATGGCAACTGCGTGTGTGTGGGGGGAGGAATAGGAATTGCCCCGATCCATCCCGTGGCAAAAGCATTAAGAGAAGCGGGGAATTATGTGACCTCCATAATCGGCGCCAGGAACAAGGAGCTGATGATTATGGAGGAGGAATCAAAAGCAGCCTGTGACAAATTGATTATATCGACGGATGATGGCAGCTACGGTTTTCACGGATTCGTGACCCAGGTTCTGGCTGGAATGTTAGAGAAAGGCGAAAAAGTTGATTTTGCCTTTTCGGTTGGACCAGTCCTGATGATGAGGGCACTTGCCAGGGTTACTTTACCTTATAAAGTGAAGACGATTATCAGCCTGAATCCGATAATGGTAGACGGAACCGGAATGTGTGGAGCCTGCCGGGTCACTGTAGATAACCAGACGAAATTTGCCTGTGTGGATGGGCCGGATTTCGATGCACATCTGGTCGATTTTGAAGAACTGCTGAAAAGACAGCGTATGTATCTGAAACAGGAAAAGGTCGCTATGGATAATTTCGTCTCCAGTCTGGAGCAGTCCGCACATCATCACCAAACCCACAAACCAGCTTGAAAAGGAAGTAAAATTGAGCACCCCAAAGAAGACCAGCATTCCCAGGCAAAGTATGCCTGAGCAAACACCTGAACAAAGAGTAAAAAACTTCAAGGAAGTCCCTTTTGGTTATACTGAGGAATTAGCCAAGATCGAGTCCCAGCGCTGTCTGTTCTGCAAAAAACCCTTATGCATTGCCGGCTGCCCGGTGGAAATCGACATACCAGGATTTATCAAATTGATCTCGGAGGGAGATTATATCGGCGCTGCAAAAAAACTGAAAGAATCCAACAGCTTGCCTGCAGTATGCGGACGGGTCTGCCCCCAGGAAGACCAGTGCGAAAAGGTCTGCGTCCTGGCTAAGAAATATCAGCCTGTGGCAATAGGCAACCTGGAGAGGTTCGCCGCAGACTATGAAAGAGAATCAGGTAACGTCGAGATACCTAAGATCGAAAAATCGACAGGTAAAAAAGTGGCCATAGTTGGCTCAGGCCCGGCAGGACTTACAGTCGCAGGCGACCTGATAAAGATGGGGCATCAGGTAACCGTATTTGAGGCTCTGCACAAAGCCGGAGGCGTTTTAGTTTACGGAATCCCGGAATTTAGATTACCCAAAGCCATTGTCCAGTCAGAGGTCGATTACCTGGCAAAATTAGGAGTCGAGTTCAAGACCAGCAATGTGGTCGGAATGCTCCAGACCATAGATGACCTTTTTGCTTCAGGATATCACGCTATCTTTATAGGAACAGGAGCCGGGCTTCCCAATTTTATGAGGATTCCGGGAGAGAACCTGAACGGAGTTTATTCTTCTAACGAATACCTAACCCGCTCGAATTTGATGAAAGCTTACAGCTTCCCGGAAAACGATACCCCTATCTTCTCCGGGAAAAATGTTGCAGTATTGGGCGGTGGAAATACGGCCATGGATTCTGTACGAACCGCCTTGAGACTGGGCGCAGACAATGCCTATATCGTTTACCGGCGCTCCCGGACCGAGATGCCTGCCAGAAAAGACGAGATTCACCATGCAGAACAAGAAGGAGTAAAATTCGATTTTCTGACTGCTCCGATCAAATTTTTGGGAACTGAAGACGGCTGGCTCAAAGGGATGGAATGCATCCGGATGAAACTGGGCGAGCCGGACGACTCCGGTCGCAGAAGACCAGTGCCAATTGAAGGCTCCAATTACGTGATGGACGTTGATACTGTGATTGTGGCAATCGGGAACAGCTCTAACCCCTTGGTTCCGAAGACCACACCTGGATTGAATGTAAATAAATGGGGGAACATAACTGCTGACCCTGAGACTGGCCAGACCTCGCGCAAAGGGGTTTTCGCTGGTGGCGACATCGTAACCGGCGGAGCAACCGTAATTTTAGCAGCAGGAGCAGGCAAAAAAGCCGCCCGTGCAATCGATGCTTTTTTGAAAACATTGTGATTTTGTAGGGGCACGTTGCAATGTGCCCCTAACTTCATGTTTGGCGCTGGTCTACTCTGACCAACGCTTCTTTTATTTATGGTCGGGGGATGCTTCGTCTTTTCGTAATGCGAGCCTTTTAGGCTCGCCAAACAATTTTTCACCTTAACGAGTTTGACGATGCCACCGATCCAAGAGAATAATCTAATTTTGTCTGAATTGTAAGTCGTTTTTCTCTTGATTTTTCTCAAATTAAAATTCATCTTGTTTACCTGAGATTTGAAATCTAATATCGAACGACTTCTTAGTGGACGTTTTGGAATCAGTAATTTAAATTATCTGCTATGGCTTATCTTACTAAATTCAGTTTTGGTGCAACCTCGGCCATTGTTACCTGCTTAGCCCTCATAGTCAGTCTAAGTAAAAGTTCTAACCCCAGGCTGACTATCATCGGCTCGCTCTTGGTGATTGCGGTTGCTGACAATATTTCAGATTCGTTAGGAATTCACATTTATCAGGAGTCAGAGCTTTTGAATTCCAACGTTGTCAGGGCGGCTACATTTTCTAATTTCTTTACCCGATTTTTGACGATCTTGATCTTCGTGTTATTGTTTGGGTTTTTACCTATAAGATATGCGGGGATAATTTCGATTGTTTATGGTATTTCAGTGCTTTCTCTTTTGAGTTATCTCATAGCAAAGGAACAGAAAGCCAATCCTTATAAAGCAATCCTGACCCACGTGACAATAGCGATTTTGGTTATTATTGTCAGCAGTCTATTGAGTGAGTGGTTGATCGAAATCTTCAGGAAGACTTGATTAACTGGGGCAGAAACTAATTGACGATGATAACTGGGGAATTACGAAATTAGAGACGAATGCGATGCGTCTCTACCTTCCGTGGCAACCTTGAAAGGGTCGAACTACTAACTCGACTATTCTCTTAACAACTGAACAGACAGGAACCTGTTCCCCCTTCATACCCCCCCTTGAGCGTTTCAGTCTTTCTTTATTACAGACACGAGAAACGATGAACGATAACGTTATTTCTTCCCTTGAATGCCTGAACCTTATTTTGGCACATATCCTATTTCAGTTTAATCTTGACAGTATTACTTTCTCGCGAAATTTCCATTCCAGAAGTTGATAACTTAAATTCGGGAGTCTCCAGAATATTCTCT
>DATKKH010000099.1:0-21076 GCA_035543035.1 Terriglobales bacterium
ATGGGGTGTCGGGCGATATAAAATCATTCGAAAACATAGGGCAGGCACAGGGGCCTGCCCCCACGAATTTATTCGTCATTTGTCGTCCATTATCGGTCATTTATTTTACATTTTCCATCTTCCTTTTTCAATTTTCCACTTTTGGCGGATTGCTTCGTCGTCCAAATGGACTCCTCGCAATGACGGCAGATGGACACTTTTATCTTAAATAGGCGCTTGAGATCACTAGCCTCTGCACCTCTGAAGTTCCCTCGTAGATCTCGGTGATCCTTTGATCCCGGTAGAGCTTCTCGATCTCGGAAAATTCGCCGATGTAACCGTATCCGCCGTGAATCTGCATTGCCCGGTCAACTGCGAAATTGGAAGCTTCGGAAGCAAAAAGCTTTGCCTGGGCTGCTTCCTTGGAGATTTTTTCTCCTCTATCATCCATCATCGCAGCTTTGTAAACCAGAAGGCGAGCTGCCTCCATGCGGGTGCCCACATCCGCAATCATCCACTGAATCGCCTGCAGCTTGGCAATCGGCGCTCCAAACTGCACCCTGGTCTTGGAGTATTTTATCGACTCGTCAAAAGCCCTCTGGCCGATTCCCAGAGCCTGGGATGCCACTCCTATCCTGGCACCATCCAGAGTCACCAGGGCAATTCTGAAACCTTTTCCTGCCTCTCCCAAAAGATTTTCTTTGGGAATCCGGACGTTGTTCAGCTTCAGACGCGCAGTGGTCGATGCCCTTAACCCCATTTTCCATTTTAGGACCTCTGAGGTAAGCCCTGGTGTCTTTCCCTCTACCAGAAAAGCTGAGAGCTTATCCTCGGTCTTGGCAATAACTACGGTTATGTCTGCCACGTTTCCGCTGGTGATAAAAATCTTCTCGCCGTTCAGAACATAGGAATCACCCTCCAGTTTGCCTGTGGTCTGCTGGTTGCCTGCATCTGAACCGGCATTAGGCTCGGTCAAGGCAAATGCTCCGACCATCTCTCCAGAGCACATCTTTGGCAGGTATTTTTTCTTCTGCTCCTCGGAGCCAAAAGCCTCGATCGGATATCCTGCAAGGTTAGTTACTGCCATTATTATGGCCGTTGCCGCATCGAACCAGGCAATTTCCTCGATCAGAGTACAATATTCCAGCCTGCTTTTTCCCATACCGCCGTATTCTTTTTTAACTGGAAAAGCCATAAATCCCTTTTCAGCCATCCTTTTGAAAAGCTCCCGGGGAAATTCCGGCGGCTTTCGGTCCATCTCCAGGGCAACCGGGGCTATATACTTCTGGCCGAACTCCTTTGCCAGGTCCCTTACTGCCTGCTGTTTTTCGTCCAGATTGAAAGTCATCCTACCTCCTGTATTTAAAATGTTGTATTTGCTTTCCTTCTCAATAGTTTTCTTTTCTCACCCACATTGGGGCAAGATGGGTCTACCGATTTACGGTTTCGTAGCGCGAGGCCGTCAAGATCTTGAGACTTTCAGCCTCGCATTGCGACCCTGAAAGGGTCGCGCTACAAGTTTTTTATTCGTGATCAGTCATCAGTCATTTTCTTCTTAAAACACCGCCTCTTCTTTCCTTCCCTCTCTCAAGACTTTATTCAGATATTCGATTATCTCTCCGGTAGTTGCTCCGGGTGTAAAAAGCTTCCCCACACCTTTTTTCTCTAACTTGGAAATATCCTCATCCGGAATAATCCCTCCGCCAAAAAGGATGATATGTTCGCATTTCCTTTTCTTAAGCAAATCCAGAACCGCAGGGAAGAGAGTCATATGCGCACCGGAGAGGATGCTCATCCCAATGGCATCCACATCCTCCTGGATGGCAGCTTCCACTATCATATCCGCAGTTTGTCTCAAGCCGGTGTAGATAACTTCAAAACCGGCATCTCTTAAGGCAGCAGCCACCACCTTTATTCCCCGATCATGCCCATCCAGGCCTGGTTTGGCTAAAAGTATTCGATATTTTTTCCGCATAAATTTCCTTTCTTCTCAGCCGTCCGATCTCAAGACGCATCCTGCGCAGAAAGTCGGACGCTGAGATCTTTCGATCCACCCAACGTTGTGGGCAACGTGGGTCTACTGAATTTCTGGGTAGGGAACCTCGCCCCTACGGATTTTATCCGTCATTCATCATCCGTCATTTGTTGTTTAATTTTTACATCTTCCGTCTTATGTCTTCCATTTTTTATATTAACGGAGGCTCCACGTATTCTCCAAAAACGCTCTTCATCACATCCACTATTTCTCCTTCTGTTGCATAGCACCTGATGCATTCCAATATAGCAGGCATCGTATTTTCATCCCCCTTGCAGACTCTCTTCAAATTCTCCAGAGTTCCTTTGACCTTATCATTGTCCCTTTCCGCTCTGACTTTCTTTATCGCTTGAACCTGCTCCCTCTCGACTTCCGGGTCTATCTTTAAAATAGGTATTTCTATTTTCTCATCCTGGATTACAAAATCATTCACCCCTACCACGATCCTCTCTTTGGATTCTATCTCCTTCTGATAACGGTAAGCTGCTTCTGCTATCTCCCTCTGGAAATACCCTTCCTCAATCCCTTTTAAAACTCCTCCCCTTCTTTCGATCTCTGCGAAATATTTCTCTGCTTCCTCTTCCATTTTATTGGTCAGCGATTCGACGTAGTATGAACCAGCTAACGGATCGATCGTATTTGCTACTCCGGTCTCAAAAGCGATAAGCTGTTGAGTCCTCAGGGCTATCTGTACCGCTTTCTCTGATGGCAAAGCCCAGGTCTCATCCATAGAGTTGGTATGCAGACTCTGGGTTCCTCCTAAAACTGCAGCCAGCGCTTCGAAAGCAGTGCGCGCGATGTTATTCTCCGGCTGCTGGGCGGTCAGGCTGCATCCCGCGGTCTGGGAATGGAACCTTAAGAGCCAGGACTCCTCTTTTTTTGCTTTATATCTTCCCTTCATGTGTCTTGCCCAGATCCTGCGCGCAGCCCGGTATTTGGCAATCTCCTCAAAGAAATCCAGGTGTGAGTTGAAGAAAAAAGATAAGCGAGGAGCGAAATCATCCACATCCAGGCCAGCTTTGATCCCTGCCTCTACGTAGGCGAATCCATCCGCCAGAGTGAACGCAAGCTCCTGAGCTGCTGTAGCACCTGCTTCCCTTATGTGATAACCGGAAATCGAGATACTATTCCACTTGGGAACGTGCTGGGATGAAAAAGCCATCACATCGGTGATCAATCGCATATGAGGTAAGGGAGGAAAAATCCATTCCTTCTGGGCGATATATTCCTTCAGGATATCGTTCTGGATAGTCCCGGTCAATTTTACTGAGGGTATCCCCTGTTTTTCCCCGACTGCGATATACATAGCAAAAAGTATAGAAGCCGGTGCATTGATGGTCATGGAGGTGGAGATTTTATCCAGACTTATTCCATCGAAAATTACTTCCATATCTCTCAGCGAATCGACTGCTACGCCGCAGACCCCAACTTCACCCAGAGAACGCGAATGGTCCGAATCATAACCCATCAGGGTCGGCAGGTCGAAAGCAACTGAAAGACCGGTTTGTCCTCTTTCCAGGAGAAAATGATACCTCTCATTAGTTTGCCTGGGAGTTCCCATTCCAGAGAACTGCCGCATTGTCCACAGCCTTCCCCGATACATGTTGGTTCTGATCCCGCGGGTATAGGGATACTCGCCGGGGAATGCGATGTCTTTGCTAAAATCTGTCTTGGCGATATCTGTCGGGCTATACAGAGGATTGACCTCTTCACCGGAAACGGTTATGCATCTTCGATTGGGAGCCTTACAGGTTTTATAAGCTTCCTCCCATTTCCTTTTTTCTTCTTCGATCTTTTTAAGTTTTTCCTTGTCGAACATAACTCCTCGCTTCAAACTTACTTATAGATTTAAATCTGCCAGAATCTTTTCGCCTGCAGAATAAGGGTCTTCCTGACCAGAATAAACTTTCTCTGCCAGCTGGTCCAGATTGGGATCACTTAAATTCTTTTCAAGCAGCTCTTTTAATTTTAGCTCGATGATCTTTTTCAATTCCGATTTGATCTGCTCCTTCCGGTGCTTTTCCAAGAGATGATTTTCCGTAATATGGCTCCGGTGCTCGTTGATTTTCTTTTGCAGCTGATCTATACCTTTATTATTAACCGCCTCGGTGGAAACGATCGGATAATTCCAGCCTCCTTTTTTTCTCCGCACGTCTAAGATCATGTCTAGCTCCGAAACTATCCTGTTGGCCCCTTCCCGGTCTGCTTTGTTTACTACGAATATGTCTGCGATCTCCATCAGTCCGGCTTTCATAGCCTGGATGCTGTCCCCTGATTCAGGGACGAAAACCACCAGCGTAGTATCGCAGGCATCGACTATGTCTAATTCGATCTGACCCACGCCTACGGTCTCGATTAAAATGAAATCTTTCCCAAAAGCATCCAGGAGCAAGGATACCTCTTTGGTGGAAAAAGCCAGGCCGCCTAAGGAACCCCGGGTTGCCATGCTGCGAATAAAAATCCCTTTTCTGGTGGTCAAATCCTGCATCCTTATCCGGTCGCCTAAAAGAGCACCTCCGGTAAAGGGACTGGAAGGATCGACCGCAATTATTCCCACCTCGTTCCCATTTTGAGTCAAATCATTGCTGAGTTTATCCACGAGAGTGCTTTTTCCGGCTCCAGGCGGACCGGTTATCCCTATCCGGTATGCTTTTCCGGTCCTGGAATATACGGAGGATAAAATCTTGCGATAATCCGGGGCTTGATTTTCCACGTAAGAGATAAGCCTGGAAAGCGCCACCTCGTCTTTTTGAAGAAATCTATCTAATAAAGACATATTTTTCTTTTTATCTCATATGCAGGTCTTTAAGACGCATCTGGATTTTGGAGTTTCCGTTCCAGGTGTTAAGCTCCAGTACATACGCCAGGTCGATTTTTGAGCCCCGCATTGCCAGAGGTTTGGCTAAGTCTCCCAGATTAAACCCTATAGCATCCATGATTATCCCGTTTTTCCTCAACTTTAGCTTTAGATGATTATTCCCTACTACGTAGGCGTCATCTGCCAATTCCAGACCCCTGGTCACGAAGACCGGTTTTAAATTCCCGGGTCCAAAAGGAGCAAAAAGCTCCAACGCAGAAACCAGCTCATCCCGAATCTCCTCCGGTTCGATCTCTGCATCCACAGGAAGCCTGGGAATCAAATCCTCATCCTTTATTATTCTGGCTGAGACTGACTTAAATTTCTCTTTAAATGACTCGATCTCTTTTGAGGAGATAGAAAGGCCAGCTGCATACTTGTGCCCTCCGTATTTAAGGAGACAATCCTCACATTCTTTTAAAGCTTCGAACAGGTGAAACCCGGGTATGCTTCTGGCTGAACCTTTTCCCTCCTCCCCGTCAATGGAGATCATCACTGTTGGCCTGTAGAACCTCTCGGCTACCCTTGAGGCGACGATTCCTATGACTCCCTGGTGCCAGCCCTCTGATGCCAGGATAATCGCTTTATCGTTTTCCAGGTCGACTTCCGACCGGATGAGCTCTAACGCCTGTTCCAGGGTCTCCTCGTCGATATTTTTTCTCTTTCTGTTCTCCTCGTCCAGAATTCTTGAAATCTCGGAAGCCAATTTCTCATCTCTGGTGGTCAGGAGCTTGATTGCCCTTTCCGCATCCCCCAATCTTCCGACTGCATTGATTCGGGGTGCGAGGATAAACACAACCTGCCCGGTTCCGATCTCTTTTCCCATTAAGCCTGAAATGAAGATAAGAGATTTAAGCCCCGGTTTGGAGGTCTTAGCAACCTGCAAAAGCCCGTATCTGGTCAAAATCCTGTTCTCACCCAAAAGTGGGACGATATCCGCCGCAGTTCCCAGAGCAACTAAGTCAAGATGGTCCTCTAACTCTTTTTCATCCTGTCCCAATTTTCGATAAATTGCCTGAGCCAGTTTGAAAGCCACCCCTACGCCGGAAAGCTCTTTCCCCTTATAGATTTCTCCTTCCTGCTTGGGATTGATAATGGCACAGGCATCAGGCAGGGTTTCTGCCGGCTCGTGATGATCAGTGATGATACAGTCTATTCCTTTCTTTTTGGCAAAATCGACCTCTTTTACTGCATTGATCCCGCAATCGACAGAGATGATTAGTCTTGCTCCTCTTCTTTCTGCCTCCGAAATGCCTTCCTCCGAAAGTCCATAACCTTCGACCAGCCGGTTTGGCAGATAATATGAGACCTGAGCTCCTAATTTGGTTAAAACCAGATAGATAAGAGAAGCCGAGGTAATCCCATCCACGTCATAATCCCCGAAGATCATTATCTTCTCGTTATCCCTGAGTGCGGATATTACCCTTTCCACTCCCCTTTCCATGTCCTTGATTATGAAGGGATCAGAAAGATCGCTAAGGCTGGGGTTCAAAAAATTCTTAGCTTCTTCCGGTCTGGCATACCCCCGATTGATCAGGATTTTACCGATTACCGTAGGTAGTCCCAATTCGGATGAGAGCTCCTGGCACTTGTTCTCATCTATTTTTTGGGGAAATTCCCATCTCAATTCCATCTTAAGCTTTTCCTTTTTCCAATCAGCCCGAGGTCTGTTCAAGTCAAAAAGAGAGCGAAATACTCGCCTCGTGTATGCAGCCCGATGCTACCGGACTAATGAACCGATTCCTCGGTCGTAGCGCGAGGATTTTAGCCTCGCATTGCGACCCTATAAAAGGGTCGCGCTACTTTCTTTCGTTAAACCCTTGAACTATTGCCTTAAACTCCTTTTTTATATAGACCAAAACAGACCATAAGCCGAGTTCTGTTCCGCTTTTGGCGGATGACGATCATCTATCTGGGACCAGGTTTGCACCTGATCTCAAGCAACCTACCCGGGAGTAAAAACGAAGCAGGCGGCTTCTCCTCCTCTATTTGGTCTTGCTCTCGAGTGGGGTTTGTCCTGCTGCCGGTATCGCTGCCGGCACGGTAGTCTCTTACACCACCATTTCACCCTTACCCCTGTCCCGATCTATCGGAGCGGGAGCGGTGTAGTTTCTGTGACACTTTCCGTTCTCCCGTAGGAGACCCTCGGGTTACGAGGCACTCTGCCTTGGAGAGCTCGGACTTTCCTCCCCGCCACAGGCGGGGCGATCGCCTGGCCTGTTTTGGTCAAAGAGCAAAAACTTTCTTATATCTAATTTCCTCCAATTCCCGTACTTTCAATCCCTCTTGCCTCTGTAGGCGGAGTTCACAGTCCTGCTTACTTCTCTTTTTTCTCGACGGAGCAAGGTGCCCCGCCTGCGAGTTCTTCGAGATATGAGGAACTCTGCTCAAACAATCAATATAAAGATTTAAGAAAACGTTGTCAAGTTCAGCTGGTTCTGTAGTTAGGAGCTTCCTTGGTGATGATTACGCCATGGGGGTGGCTTTCCCGCAATCCGGCACTGGTTATTTGAATGAACTGAGCTTTCTTCTGCAGTTCGGCAATATTCTTAGCCCCGCAGATACCCATCCCGGACCTGAGACCTCCTATCAGCTGATACACTGACTCGGAAAGAGACCCTCTATGCGGAACCCTTCCTTCTATCCCCTCGGGAACCATTTTCTTTATATCTTCTTCCTCCTGAAAATACCTGTCACCGCTTCCGGCTTTCATAGCTTCCAGAGAACCCATGCCGCGGTAGATTTTGTAACTGCGGCCTTCGAAAAGGACTGTTTCGCCCGGGCTCTCTTCGGTTCCCGCAAAAAGAGAACCTATCATCACCGCATTTGCCCCGGAGGCTAAAGCCTTGGCAATGTCCCCGGAATATTTTATGCCGCCATCAGCTATGATCGGGATTCCTTGTTTATCAGCCTCTTCTGCACAATCCATGATTGCGGTTATCTGGGGAACCCCCGCTCCGGTAACGACTCTGGTGGTGCAAATTGATCCTGGACCTATCCCCACTTTGATACAGTCTGCCCCGGCTTCAATCAGATCTTTCGTTCCTGCGGCTGTGGCAACATTTCCAGCCATAAGAGGCACCCTGGGGAAGCTCTTTCTCACCTTTTCTAAACTTGCTAGCACACCTCTGGAATGTCCGTGCGAGGAATCGATGGCTAGTATATCAACTCCTGCAGCAATCAGCGCTTCTGCCCTTTCGAACAGGTCTTTGGATACTCCTAAGGCTGCTCCGACCCTGAGCCGTCCTCTTTTATCTTTGCACGCATTCGGATACTGGATATTTTTCATTATATCCTTGACGGTTATCAATCCTTTTAAGTATCCTCTTCTGTCTACGATCGGAAGCTTTTCGATTCTTTTCTCGTGTAAAATATCTTTGGCTTTTTCCAAATCTGTCCCCTCTGGAACCGTGATCAGGTTATCCCTGGTCATCACCTCGGAGATTTTTTTGTGCAGCTTTTTTTCGAATCTTAAATCCCGGTTGGTGATGATCCCGACTAATTTCCCTTTCTGGGTTATCGGAATCCCGGAAATGGAAAATCTCTTCATTACCTCCAGGGCTTCACCGATGGTTCGGTCCGGAGGGAGGGTTACCGGCTCGACTATCATCCCGCTTTCGGAACGTTTGACCTTATCTACCTCCAGAGCCTGCATTTTAACCGGCATATTCTTGTGAACTACTCCCAACCCGCCTTCCCGGGCTAAGGCTATGGACAGCCTGGATTCTGTCACCGTATCCATTGCCGCGCTCAGGATAGGGATATTAAGCTCGAGCCCTTTGGCAATTGAAGTTCGGACGTCCACTTCTTTTGGCAAAACCTCCGATTTCTGCGGGATCAAAAGAACATCATCAAAAGTCAACCCGATCTTTTCGACGCTTTTTTTCATCTTACTCCTCGTCGGTCCAGATTAAAATCCTGCCACAGCTGTCGCAGGTGATGAGATTTTCTCCCTTTTTTATCTCCTGAATTTTCTGAGGAGGGAGCGACTTGTAACAGCCGCTGCAGGCTCTTTTTTTCACCGGCACGACTGCTGCTCCTCCCTTGACCTTCTTGACTCTTTCATACGTGGTTAACATCTGCTTGTTTATCCGGACCGAGACATTTTTCCTCTCATCCTGTTTCTGCTTGATCTTGATGCCGATGGAATCCATCTCCTTGGTAAGGCTCTCCAACTGCACCCGGTTGTTCTTCTCCACTTCGACCAGCTTCTCTTTGTATTCTTTTATCTTGTCCTGAAGCTCGTCGATCTCCGCCAGGGTTTTCAAAAGCTCCTCTTCGTTATCCGAAACCTTTTTCTTGCGGTTGGCAATTTCGGTGACCAGGGCATCATATTCCCGGTTGGTTTTGATATCCCGCATCTGCTTCTGGAGCTTTGCCAGCTCGGTGT
The DNA here is from genome assembly GCA_035543035.1 of Terriglobales bacterium. Taxonomy (GTDB): domain Bacteria; phylum Zixibacteria; class MSB-5A5; order MSB-5A5; family RBG-16-43-9; genus RBG-16-43-9. Next base: position 9,262 of record DATKKH010000099.1, read on the forward strand.
TTATCTCCTCGATGTCCAGCTCCAGCTTCTTCTTCTGCAGAGACTGCTGGGTCAATCTCCCCTCTGAGTCTTTCAAAGTCCCGGACACCTCTTCGATCTCTTTTTTTAGATTTTTGATCATGTCCGGGAGATAGTCCCTGGAGCGATCCAGCTCCTCCAGGTCATAATCGATACTCTGCAGTTTTAAGAGCATCTCTAAATCGTTTTGCATTAATAAGACTCCTTAGTTTATTTTACTAATAAAAAAGTGCACTTTTCCTCGTGCACTTCTCTTTTGATTTGACAGATTTTTTTAAGAATCCAGAATAGCGATAGGTGCTCTTTCTCCCTAGAAAATCCTTCATTCCTTTTCCTTTGTCTATGAACCATGAACTATCTACTTCCAACTGCCTCTATGGTGGGCAATATCCGACTTGAACGGATGACCTTTCGGATGTGAACCGAACGCTCTAACCAGCTGAGCTAATCGCCCACGGAAATGCAGTGAGAGAGTGATTAGTGATGTAGTGATTAATTAATCACTCTATCACTTAATCACTTCCCTCTGGGCCCACCAGGACTTGAACCTGGGACCCACTGATTATGAGTCAGTTGCTCTAACCAACTGAGCTATGGGCCCTTTAAAAACTTTCAAAAAGAATATATTATCTGAAAACCTCATTAGTCAAGATTTATTTCAGCTTATTATTTAGTCTCCTCACTTTTGTATAATTCATACGGCTTGGAAAATTCCTTTTTTAGGCTTAGCCCTGCTTTCTCATAAGCTTATGAAGTAAAATCGTCAGCTCCTCTGCCCTTTCCTTTTCCCCTTTGCCCCAGGCGGTTTTGACCTCTTCCTTTAATCTTTTAACCTGATCGGATTTCTTCTTCTGCTCTATTTTTTTGAGATAATCCTCCAACATAAGCTCCGGCTCAGCCTGTCCCAAGTCAAGGGAGGATATGTCCGAGATGAGTTCTTTCATCCTCTGAACCTCTGTTTTATCTATCAGGGCTGAAGGCGAGACTTTTCCGGCCGCTTCAAAGAGATTCAGGACCATCTCGAACAGTTCTGCATTCTCCTGGGAATTGAAATCCTCTTTGCTCAGACGACCCTTGACCAGAGGAATTAACCTATTTTCCTCCATTAAAATTTTCAAAAGCTCCCTTTCCAGCTTGTGCAGACCTTTCAACTTCTCCCATGGCGGGACTTTGGAATCTTCCTCTTTTCTATTTATTCCCTTGATCGCATCCTGGAAGATTCTTTCGTGAACCTTAAAAGCTTGAGAAGCTTTATTAATGAAGAGGTTTTTCCACAACTGGTTTTTTATCCGGCTGGCGGTTTCGGCTAACTCTTTGATTACTCCTTCTTGTTCCTTCATTGATAGGGAATTGAATTCCGCAGGCAGGGAGTCCTTTTTATAATCGATAAAGCTTTTGGCTTCTCTCAACTTCTGGGCCATTCCCTTGATACCATATTTTCTCACAAAACTGTCTGGATCTTCCCCTGAGGGTAAAACTACTATCATCATTTCTACACCCGCATCGAAAAGCAGGTCCACGCTTCGAAAAACCGCAGACTCCCCAGCGCGGTCCGAATCGAACAGCAGATAGACTTTCTCTGCATAACGGGAAAGGAGACGGGCGTGATCCTGGGTAAAAGAGGTTCCCAGAGGGGCAACCATATTGGTTATTCCGGATTGATAAAGACTGATTAAATCGATATACCCTTCCACCAGCACGGCTGCTTTTTTATCCCGGATCACGTCCTTGGAGAGATTCAATCCATACAGGATTTTCCCTTTGTGATAAATGGGGGATTCAGGCGAATTCAGGTATTTCGGCTCGTCCTTCTCCTGGATTATTCTTCCTCCGAATCCCACGATTTTCTGGCTTAAATTAAAGATGGGAAAGGTCACCCGGCCCCTGAAACGGTCATAAAATCCGGTTTTTTTCTCTTTCTCTACTATCAGACCAGCGGACAAAAGTATTTCCGGCTTCAGACCTTTTTCATTAGAGAATTTTATCAGCCCGTCCCATTCAGCCGGAGCATAACCTATGGAGAAAACCTCGATAATCTCGGAGGAAAATCCGCGGGTTTGAAGGTAATCCTTTGCTTTCTTGCTTTGTTTCAGAGAATCCAGGAAATATTCATTAGCCACCTGATTGGCATAAAAAAGCTGGTCCAGCGTTTCCGTTGTTTTCTGGTCCGAAGTTTTTTGGGGAAGAGAAATATTAGCCCTTTTAGCCAGCAGCTTTAGAGCCTCATAAAAGCTCAGCTTCTCATGTTCCATCAGAAATGTATAGACATTCCCGCCCTTTCCGCATCCAAAGCAGTGATAGATCTGCCTTTCCTGGCTGACCGAAAAAGAAGGAGTCTTCTCCGGGTGAAAGGGGCATAAAGCCGTCCAGCTTTTTCCCTTTTTCTTTAGAGGAAGGTATTCTGAGATGACCTCGATTATATCGTTTGCTTCCCTGATTTGATTTATCAGTTCATCTGGAATGAAATTTGACATAGAATTTCTGTTATTTTGTCCCGCCGAATCTTGTCTCCGACGTAGATTCTAACGTCCCTCCAGATGAGACGCCACAGACTCGTCTTCCATCTTACTTCTTACTTCTTATTTTAATGCTTTCAAAAGCATCGTCGTTCCGGACTGGAGGTCAGCATATTTGACCATATGATTAGGTTTGTTTTTCTGGTACCAGATGTCAGCCTCTTTACCGGCTACTTTCATCTTTACTTTATTGCATAAAAATACACCCAGACGAGTCCTGACTTTTTCGGGCTGGAGAACGCTGACTTCTACTGCATAATTCGTCAGGGACATCGGCGAAACATCCTTAAAAGTATATTCAGCTCCCGGCCTGAGGTTCAATGCCCTCAAGATCAAAGTCATCTCGTCATTATCGTAACCATCCTCCGGGAAACTCATCTCAGTTTCTTTGGCGCCTTGAGTCGAAACCATGCTGACTTTCACTCTGTCTGTGAGATACTGGGCTTTGAATTTCACCGACAATTGTGGTGTGATCAGTGTGCGGTTCGAGTAGAGAGGTTTAAGATTCTGTTGCCTCACGAGCAGAAAAACCGTGTCTGCAGTATTTTGTCCCCGAAGACCCACATCAGTCGTCACCTTTATCTGATAAACTTTGATCTTGTCAAAAAGGGTATCGGTTATTAGATAATTCATGCTTCCTATCAAAGTATCTCTGAACCTGACCTCGTAAGAGAATTTCTCTCCATTTTTCCAGTTGGGATTTGTTATCAGCAGCTGGCCTGAGCTCAGGGCGCTCCAGAATAGAACTGAAAGCAAGCTTAGGATGATAGCTTTCCTCATACTTGATGCTCCTTATTAAAGGTATAATTGAAAATGGATGGTTCCACTATCTTTATTTTCTAACCACCAATCTTCTTTCTTTATATTACGTTTACTAAAGCAAAAACCGGTATTAAGGATTTAAGATTTTGAACCCCCACTCTATTTATCCAATACAGAGCGAAGATTTGTTCTGAGATTTCCCCTTTGAGTTTTTGAACGTTTGTGCCTCTGAACTACTTAATTTGCTCAGTTATTCTCATGTTTCCCGTTGGTCTCCGACCAACGGGAAACGGGCGGGGACAAGCCCCGCCCCTACGCGTCTCACGTCCTCCATCTTACGTCTGAGCTATTCTTTTAACTTAACAATCGTCACTCCTGCCCCGCCTTCTTCCAGACTTCCTATCCGTGTCTCTTTTACCCGGTGATGGCCTGCCAGAAACTCTCCAATCTTTTTTCGCAGAGCACCAGTTCCCTTGCCATGAATCAGGACCACCTCGGAGAGACCAGCCAGATAAGCGTCATCCAGATACTTATCAACTTTGTCGATAGACTCATCTGCAGTCAAGCCTCTTAGATCTATTTCCGGTGAAATCTCCTTGATCGAATATAACTCGTATTTAGATGTGTGAATAGTCTCCTCTTTCTTTTTCTCTTTGACTTTGGACAGCTCGCCCTGTTCCACGGTATAGGTAAAGTTACCGATCTTAAGCTTTACCTTGCCAGTTTTATCCGGCTCGGATAGAACCTCTCCTTCCATTTTTAGAGACTCGATCCAGACTTGATCCCCGGGCATAATTACTTCCTTAAGGGAGGGAGTTTTCCCTTCCACTTTTTCTAAATCTTCTTCTAAGCTTTTTTGGGTCTGTCCCAGATAGGCGTGAGCCTGTTTTATTATTTCCTTTTTGGCTTTGGTGCTTTTAAGTTCTGAGATCAGATGCTCGATCTCCACCCTGGTCTTTTCTACCAGCTCTCGCGATTCTTTTAGAGCTTTGGTCTTAAGCTCCTTTTGACTAGCTTCAAGCTTTTTCAATCTATCCTGATAGAGATTTACCAGCTCGTCCGAAACTTTTTTCTGTTCTTCGACTGCTTTCCTATTCTCTCTAACGATTTTAAGGTTTCTCTCCAGTTCCTCCAAAAGCAGACCCAGGTCCCGCTCTTTTGAACCCAAAAGCTCAAATGACCTCTGGACTATGTTTTCCGGCATACCCAGTCTTCTGGCGATCTCTATTCCGTAACTTCCGCCCGGATAGCCGATCTGGAACCTGTAAGTGGGCTTGAGACTTCCCTTGTCAAATTCCAAAGAAGCATTCTCGACTTCTGGGTAGAGCTGTGCCAAGGTTTTTAAAACCCCCTGGTGGGTGGTTATCACTGTTTTCACTTTTTTCTGGATCAGATCAACAACGATCGCTTCTCCCAAAGCCACTCCTTCCTTTGGATCAGTGCCTGACCCTAATTCGTCTAAGAGGACAAGGCTATTTTCATCTGCTATTTTTAAAGCCTTAATAATCTGTCCGATATGGGAGGAGAAAGTGGATAAAGACATCTCTATGGACTGCTCATCCCCGATATCGGCAAAGATATGCTTGAAAATCGGAAGGTTTGATCCGAATTCTGCGGAAATGTGAAGTCCGGCCTGTGCCAGCAAAGCCATGATTCCTATGGTTTTCAAAGCTACGGTTTTTCCACCGGTATTAGGCCCGGTGATGATCAGAACGTTGAACTTTTTACCTAACTCCAGGGAAAGGGGAACAATTTCTTCCTTTGACAAAATACCTGAAAGAGACAAAATCGGATGCCGGGCATCTTTGAGATAAAGATATCCTTCAGCATTGAATTTTGGCTCGTTTCCCCTGAACTCCAGGGATAATAGGGCTTTGGAATGGATAAAATCTAACTCCGCTGTTGCCTCCTGGGAGATCCAGAGATCCTCGATATCTTTTCTGATCAGGGAAGTCAATTCCTTTAAGATCTTCTCTATCTCTTTTTTCTCCTCGATCTCCAGCTCTCTTTGTTTGTTGTTCAATTCCACTACTGGCAAAGGCTCCACAAAAAGAGTAGCCCCGGAACTGGAGCGGTCGTGCACGACCCCCTTGCTTTTGTTAAATTCTTCTGCCGGAAGGGAGACCACATATCTCCCCTCTCTTAAAGTCACAATCTCTTCCTGCGCCTCCTTTTTTTTGATTTTCGAGAGCCCCTGCAGTTTCTCCAGGATTTTATTCCGGTTGGTATTCTTTTCCTGCCTTATAGAAAAAAGAACCGAGGTGGCATTATCTTTTATCTCGGCGGAAGAATCTATGGCTTTGTTTATAGCTTTGGAAAGCTCATCGAAACGCTTGAGCCTGGCAATCAGGGAGTTTATCTGCGGGTATTTTTTCTCTTTTTCCTGGACGAACCTGAGGAGCAGCCGGCAGAGTTTTAGCAGCTCCTCGATCTTCAGAAATTCTCTCGGCTCCAGGAAACCTCCTATCCTCTCGGCTTTTCTGAAGGAGTCTGACAGGTCCGGAACCGAGTAAAGCGGAAATTTCTCCTCGAACTGCAAAATCTCTTTCAGCTCGGTAGTATCCTTCTGCCATCTGGAGATTAGCTCCTGCTCCGTGACCGGGAAAAGAGAAGCTACTTTATTCCTGCCTAAATCCGATAAGCACTTAGAATCTAAAATCTTCTTTATCTTGTCAAATTCTAAGACTCTTAGAGTATGTTCGTCCAAAGAAAGATTAAGGGTTAAAGAGTTTAAGGGACTAAAGGGTTAAACGCCGCTGATGCGGAAAATTTCTTAAACTTCTAAACTTATAAACCTCTTAAACTGTTTTATTTATTTCCTTTTCCGAAATATTCGTCCAGGTCCTGGGCGATTATCTCGGCCCGGTTGGTTCTTTTTGGCGGTGTCCTGCCAATCGATTCCCAGGGGCTTTTGACCCCTTCCGGAGATTCCTGTTTCAGGGCTATTTTGAGCTTGTCCGCAAAAGAGGTGCTCTGAGGATGGAGAAAGGAAGACTCCTGATAGATCAGGGGAATCGTGCCCCGGATAATGGGACCCAAAGTCGAAGTGTCGATTTTATTGGTCAGGCTCAGGGGAAGAGGCGGAAAGATTAAAAGAATAAGGACAAATCCCAAAACAATCCAGCCCTGAAAGAAACCGAAAATAATGCCGCCGAACTTGTCTATTTTCCCCAGCGGGTTAAATGAAGCCACTTTATAAAATAGAAAAGCCAGAAGCTTGACCACCAGGTAAACTATGGCAAAAAGGAAAATGAGGCTGAAAAAAGAAACCACCACCGGAGAGACTTTCATATTGGACAAAACCCTCAAGGTTACTTTATCCACATAGTTGACTGAGACTATCACTCCTAATATAAGACCAACAGTTCCAACGATTCCGCTGAAAAGCCCTCTTTTGGAGCCGATGAAAATCGCCACCAAAAGCAACGCGATTAAAACGTAATCAATCCAGTTCATCCTTCCCTCCTTTCATACTTGTTCGCCCGCAGAAGTCAAGGTAGAACCATCTCTTATTTGGATTGGGTTAGCTCCACCTTGAATACATTTCTTGACAAACTTGATTTAATGCTTTCTCGAATTAACTTATCATAGGCGAATAACTGCCTTTAATTTAATCCTTTGCAAGAGCTTGGCAAGTTATTTTTTTAAGTATTTACAGGAAAGATTCATGTAAGATTTCAACAAGAGAACCTTGAAAATCTACATTGCGGGGCTGGGAGCCCCGCCTACTTGGGTTTATGTGACGGAATCAGATATTCTTTAGCACCACTCAGGAACAGGCAAGATGACTGTTCTACCAAAATGGAATCCTAAAGGTTTCCGCTACAGAAATAGAAGAATCTGCATCACCAGGCCGGATAAAATCGGAACGCTTAAGTTATCATCGATGGGTATACTCAGGGCTTCGACTGAGGTGGCGACCAAGGCACCGATGGCGCCGATCCAGAAAGGCAGTCCAGGAAGTAACAACGCAACCAGAATGCAGACTGACAAAAAAGCCAGGCTCCCCTCTAAACTTTTTTTCTCGATTTTGGTCTTTCCGTAAACCCTGCCGATTAGGGCGGCAGCAATGTCGCCTAAGATTACATAGACAATCGCAGCAATGGCGACTTTTTTGTCAAAAAAAAGTATGCAGATGGCGGAAGCAGAAAGTATGTGGCTTGAACCTGTAAAGCTGTAGCTTTCATGCTCTCTTAAGATAGGACCTAAAAACCACTGGAAAAAATTAGCCAGAGGAAGTTTCCACAGCCTGATGACATCGACCAGGATGGAGCAAAGCGCAATGGGGACAAGCACAAAAAGTGCAATCTTTTTCGGGAGGAGAAAATACCCGAAGGGAATGGCGAGGGCAAATAGATGCATTCCCTTTCTTTTGAACTCGTTATAAAGAGTAATCTCCACGGTCTTCTTAAGTTAACGTAAGGACAGCCCTTCCTTCGACTTTGTTCAGGACGGTGAGCGTGCTGAATCGCGTGGCTTGCCGCATTAGGGTTAGGACAGGAAACCGCCCCTGCTTCAAGCATTTCCTCTGGTGAAGGTCTGAAGACCTCCGCTGCTCAACTTGTACTTTTTGTATGTCAGACATCCCTGCCTGACAGGAAAATACAGACAGGAATGTCTGTTCTACCGTCGCTTTTTTATTTAAAGTTTAAACTTCTTAACCAGCTTTTCGTTAATCCAGATCTGCTGGCCCTCCCTTAATTTCTTTTCCCATTCAGCCTTGTAGGCTGTCGCTTTTTCGATGGTTACCAGGTTACTAAGCTTTTCTTTGTACAACTCCACCGGAGAACCGCTTCTCCTTTCAACTACTTTGATTATATGATATCCCCAGTCGGTTTTTACCGGACCCCCGACCTCGCCTTCTTTCAACTGGGCTGCAGTTTTATAGAACCCCGGTGAAATGTCCTTATCGCTGATGAAGCCCAAGTCGTAAGCCACGTCACGAATCTCCTTTTCCCCGGGATAATATTCTTTAGCCATCTCCACGAAATCCGCCCCGTCCTTGATTTTTTTCAAAACCTCTTCGGCCTTGAGCGAATCGCTGAAAATGATGTGATAAACATGAATCGAGCTGTCGGGAGGAAACGAATCCCGGTGAGCGACATAATAATCGTATATCTCAGCATCCGTCGGGATATACCCCTGAAGGAGTCCTTCTGTTCTGACTTTCAGTCTTGCCTCTTTCATCCGGTAGTCGTTTATCTCATTGACATATTCTGGAAGAGTATCATATCCTTCCTTTCTTGCCTGCGTGATCAAAAGATCAAAAAGGGAGAGGTTATCTGTGAGCAGCTTCTTTTTATCTTCTAAGGTAAGGTCATCTCTTTTCAGGTACTGTTTATAAGCTGGTAATTCTCCTTTATATTTCAGAAATCCGGTGGTATCTTTATAATTCATTATCAGAATCCAGGGATCGTCCTTTACCGAGTCAGGGTTCTGGTTCAGGACCTCTTCATTGAAAACGTAAACGGTATTTTTCTTAAGCTCAGCGATGTACTCGTCTGCTTTTTTACGCTGCTTGTCTTTTGCCAGGGCAAGTCTTATCCGGTCCTGCGTATCCTTATTCAGCTCCACCGGCTGGGCTGGTTTTTTGTCGGTGTATTTCAGGATGTGATACCCGTATTGGGTCTTGAAAGGCTTGGAAACCTCGTTCGGCTGTAGTGTATCAAGCTGATCTTCGAACTCCTTGAACATTCTTCCTCTGGGAAGATAGCCCAATTCGCCTCCCTTCTCCTTAGACCCTTTCTCCTCAGAGTATTGCTTTGCCAAGGAAGCAAAATCTTCCCCATTTTTTGCCCTCCGGTAGATCGACTCGATCTTTTTCAGCGCTTCTTCATCTGCTTTCTTCTCGGCCAGCTTTGCTTTTTTGGAGTCACCTTTTAGCGAGGTATCGGCTTTTATCTCGATCAGGATATGGCTGACTTTGAACTGCTCCGGATAGGTATAAAGCTTCTCCTTGTTCTCGTAGTAGAAAGCAGTTACCTCGCTGTCCTGAACCTTAACTTTTTCTACTATGTCTTTTCTGAACATTACGTCCAGCAGGTATTCCAGGGAATATTTCTCCTGTTTCTGTTTCCACACCTCATCCTGATTCACCTCCAGCTTCTGGGCTTTTTGCTCCACTAACCTGTCTGTGATCAGACTCTCCAGGGCATTCCTCTTGGTCTTCTGCTCTTCGGTTTTATTATCCTTGGTAACGAAATTCAAAGCTTTCAGTTTCTTTTCGAAATCATCCTTGGTGATGACCTCCCCGTTCACTTTTGCCGCAATATCCTTGTTCTTAGGGCTGGACAAAAAGGCATTGGAATTACCGGTAAGGCCTATAGAAACTAATCCCAGGGTAACCAGCAGAAACAGTATTCTTATTCTTTGCATATCCTCCTCTTAGTGTAAATATATTTAGAGTTTTACCTTTAATGATACTCGATAGCTGTTATCTAATTCCTTATGGCTCAAGAAAGCCAGGTCAACGTCAAATTTTTTAAAGCTTACCCCTCCGCCAGCACTGAAATTACCCACATCGATCCCCAGCCTGGCACTTACTTTCTTGAGATAGACTACCTCCCAGCCGTAATGCATATCCGCGGAGATGTTCCCCTGCCAGTACTGGGCAGCGTATTTTCGGCCTTCGAAATTTAACTCCGCCTCTGTAGTAAAGAGAAAGGTGAAGTTTCGATAATCTTTGTTCAGACTGAATCCTGTCCTCAAAGAGGGGGATATGGTCTCCCGCGTTCCATTATCATAAGCTAACAAGGTGGAAACAGCATCTTTGAGATTTGCTCCTAAACTGAGGAATTGGTATGGAGAGTAGAGTAATCCTAAATCCATTCCCATTCCGAAAGCAGAATGATCGACTATGTGGCGATAGATAAGCTTGGCATTCCCTCCAAACGAAAGCCTGGGATTTTTCTGCTTGGCAAAAGAGAAAGCCAGAAGGTAATCTGCATGTCCGGCTTCTCTTTTGACGTAAGGACGGTTGGTACTGCTGATCGGCTGTCCGGGATTGGGAATGTCAGTGACTTTAATGTCCCCGCCGCCGAGACGCATCAGGCTGAGTCCTAGGGTGGAGTTTTCGAAACGATTATGCAAAGGTAGTGCCCAGGCAATGAAATCATGATTTAGAAGTGAGCCAAAGGTCTCCGAGTGCATAAATACAATCTCCTGAGAGGTAAGTCTTGCCAGCCCGGCTGGATTCCAGTAAGTTGCAGTCGCGTCATCCGAAACTGCCACAAAGGCACCACCTAAACCCAGAGCCCTGGCGCCTACTCCAAGATTCAGAAATTCCCCGGCATATTTTTCAGAAAATGCCTGATTGCAGAAAAATAGCAGAAACAGAAAAAGAAAAAGGGATTTTCTTATCATACCTGATTAATAATAATTCCCAATACAGGCAGTGTCAACAAAATTCATCTGTCGGGACGGGGTTACCCCGTCCTTGCACATACTGCATGAACGTAGGGGAGTATTACAATACGCCCCTACACCTAAATCATTACATAGAGTCGATAAGAAAACCCTCTTTTTTTCGTCTTACGTCTTCTGTCTTACTTCTTGCTTTTAGTTTTCGTTTCTTCTTTTTTATCCTTGGTCAGATCATCTTTTTTCTTGAGGAACTCCTCATAGCTCATAGTCTTGTACCAGTCATTCCCCAGGTAAGTAAGGACATTGGTAAAATCGGCAGTCTGGATATATCCCACTAGGGGAGAGATCTTCTCGCCGGTCGGCTCCAAAAACCAGCTGGTAGGATATCCCCGGATTCCATACCTGGCAGCAAGCTCCCGCTCGGTGATGCTGGATTTGTCAACCATAAGCACATTTCTGGATTCGCCATTCACTTTCACGGCGATGAATTTATCTGCCAAAAGCTTTTTTACCCCTTCATCCGTAAAGGTAAGGGCATTCATTCTCTTGCAGTAACCGCACCAGTCAGTATAGAAGAAAACCAAAATCTTTTTACCATCCTTTTTGGCCTGTTCCAACCCCTGATCGTATTTTAGCCAGTTGATAGTTGTGGGGTTATCCTTTGGAGGAGCGGACTTCTGCGAAAAGATATTGAGGCTTAATGCGAAGAAAACCAGTACTGCGAGGGTCAAAATCTTAATGACAATTCTGGACATATTCTCTCCTAGGCAAAGATGTTCAAATCAAAGGTTTTACGAGGCGGATAAATCAGACGTTTGGTCTGACCTATTCAAATTCTTCGTAGGGGCGCCCCGACAGGTCGCCCCTACATTCCCTCTCGTTTTAGGAGAGGGCCAGGGTGAGGTCAGTAAACTGGTGGGACAGGCTTCCAGCCTGTCCTGCACAGGTCAGAGACCTGTGCCACCTCACATAAACCACTTCTTCGTATGATGCACCACATCCCCGAACTTCCGCATAAACTCCATATCTTCTTCGGAAAGCGGACCTTCCTTGAGCGAAGCCAGATTTTCCTCCAGCTCTCTTATATTGTGAGGAGAGGTCAGGCAGACGTGCACATTCGGATTTGACAGAACAAACCGGTAGCACATTCCAGGATT
>DATKKH010000100.1:0-12040 GCA_035543035.1 Terriglobales bacterium
CCGGTCGAGAGGCGGCTTAAAGCGATTGAGGAGGGAGGATACAACACCTTCTCCCTGCGCACAAGAGACATTTTCCTGGATATGCTCACGGATTCCGGAACCAATGCCATGAGCGATAACCAGCTGGCAGCGATGATGGTCTCGGACGATGCTTATGCCGGCTGCGAGAGTTTCTATAAGTTAGCCAGCTCCATAAAGGATGTCTTGGGATTCGATTACGTTCTGCCGGTCCATCAGGGAAGAGCAGCCGAGCATCTTTTAGCTAAGGTATTTGTCAAGCCGGGTGACGTAATCCCGATGAATTACCATTTTACCACCACCAGGGCACATTTTGAAATGGCTGGAGGAAGGGTCTTGGAAATCTACCGAGACGAGGCTTTGAATACCCAGAGCACTAATCCCTTTAAGGGGAATCTGGATCTACAGAAGTTCAAAGACGTCATAAAAAAGTATGGCAGGGAGAAAATATCGTTTGTCCGGATGGAGGCAACCACCAATCTCTTAGGCGGACAGCCGTTCTCCATGGAAAACCTAAGAGAGGTCAAGAAAATAGCCACAGAGAATAATATCTTGCTGGTTTTCGACGGTAGCCTGATCTCGGAGAATGCCTACTTTATCAAAAAAAGAGAAAAAGGGTATGAGAATAAGTCGATCCAGGAGATAATCACCGAGCTGATGAGCTATGTGGATATCTTCTATCTCTCTGGAAGAAAGAGCAGCTGCGTGAGAGGCGGGTTCATTGCCACCAACAGCAAGAAATATTTTGAAGAGATAAAGCCCTGGCTTCCAGTCTACGAGGGATTTTTAACCTATGGCGGAATGTCCACCAAAGAGATCGAGGCAATGGCAGTCGGATTAAGAGAGATGACCGACGTAAACGTGGCTGGAAGCGCGGCGGAATTCGTTAAATACTTTGCAGAAAGACTGATCGACCAGAAAATCCCGGTGGTTACTCCGCCAGGAGGTCTTGCCTGTCACCTGGATGCCAAGCTGTTTCTGCCTCATATCCCCTGGAATCAGTATCCTGCCGGAGCTTTATCTGCAGCAGTTTATCTTGCCTCAGGTGTGAGAAGCATGGAAAGGGGCACCATCTCAGTCGACCGTGACCCGGATACAAAGCAGGAGATCGCATCTGATTTAGAATTAGCCCGGCTGGCAGTCCCGCGCAGGGTTTATACTATGTCCCAAATAGAATATGTGGTAGACCGGCTTTCCTGGCTACACAAGAACCGGGATATGGTCAAGGGCTTGAAATTCGTAGAAGAGCCTCCAGTCTTGAGATTCTTTTTCGGCAAACTGACCCCGCTGGATAACTGGGGTGCTAAATTGGCCGAGACCTTCAAAAAAGAAATCGGGCCGGAATAAACATTTTCTTCGGTTGGGGCAGGTTTCAAACCTGCCCCTACGGTTGTGACGTGTAGTGGCGGAGCTTGATTCCGCCCTTACAACTATGCAATAGTAGTTGCTCGATTCTCCAAGCCCTGAAAGGACAGAACGATGTTCTGCCCCTACAAAAAAACAACAGCCCAATAAACTGGGCAACCGCAAATCGTTGGATATAAAGTCCGACGCTACACAGGGGGTTAAGCTATGCTAAAAGTAAAAAGAGTGTATGAGGAGCCAGCCAAAGAGGATGGTTTCAGGATACTGGTCGACCGACTCTGGCCCAGGGGTATGACCAAGGAAAAAGCAAAAGTCGACCTGTGGCTTAAAGATATCGCGCCTTCTGATGCTTTGAGAAAATGGTATCAGCACGATCCTGAAAAATGGCTGGAGTTCGAGCACAGGTATTTTTCAGAGCTGAAGGATAAGAAGGAGTCTCTTGACCTGATTCAAGCCAAAGCAAAAAAGGGAACCGTCACCCTGCTTTTCAGCTCAAAAGAGGAGAAAATAAATAACGCCCAGGCGCTGAAAGAGTATCTGGAAAAAAGATGAGGTAATGAAAGCCAGGACCCTTATGTTCCTGACCTTCATAGGCATGGATAAAATTTGTAAATTGAACTTAAAAATTACTTCAGTAATTTTTGCTTTACTGGATCTGGTTTGTATAGGAATAGGTATGGGAGTTCCGATTTTCAATATTTTATTTGGATTCGTGGTCGGATGGTATATTGTCAGGAGATTGACCCTGGAGGAAGAAAACTATAATGAAATTCTCAAGATGACTTCTAAGTATGCAATCATCACTTCCTTTTTTACTTTCGTGGTGATGGCTATCCTCTGGGGACCTGCGGTCAAATTGCTTTTTACCCCTGGATATGATTTCAAAAATTTCGGAATTCCACTAATTCTCTTTGATCCGAAAGCCAGCTTTATCGGCTGGCTGGGGTTGATGATATTTATATCTCCTTTCTTGCAGTTATTAACTACGATTTTTGCCGCTTATTTAACATTGACTATGAGCTGTAGCAGAAGGCTTTAGCCTTCCAGGTTATTCTATTAGATGGAAACCTCAAGGTTTCCGCTATATTCTTACTCACATAGAATAAAAAAAGGGCAGAACAATGTTCTGTCCCTACTGTATATTTTCGTCGTCACGGGGGTAACAACGCTAACGATTTCATTTCCTTCCGGTTATCTTCAATGACTTGTCCAATAGCTCCCTGATCTTATTTAGCTTGTCCTTCTGCCTTTCCCTCATCCTTTTGTCCAGATCATAGCTCAAGGCTTCCCGGCAGGTCGAGATGCATTCTGTAAAGTCACCGAGGTTAAAGTATGAGTCTGCGATTATGTATTGGCATTCGATCAGATTGAAATAATTTTCCGCCGGATTATTATCCAGCCTCTTTTTTATCAGCCCATAGAATTCTATGGCGTTGTGCCAGTCATATTTCTCGTAATAGGCCGTGGCTAAAGCCCATAAGAAGATTTTTCCATCCGGATATTCTTTTTGCAGGCTGTCAGCCAAAGCAATTGCCAGCGAGTAGTTTTTTTCTTTGATATAAATCCAGATCAAAGCATTCAAAGCTGCCACTCTGGAGAAAAGGCTCTCTTTGGCAGCTAATTTTAGCTCCTCAATTCCCTTTTCTCTATCATCTGCAAAAAAGGGAAGCCAGGCAAAGGATTTGGTATAATAACTGGTCCAGTAATGATATGAACCTAATCCCACGTAAGCGTCATAGAATTTAGGATCAAGCTCCACTGCTTTTTTAAAAGCGGATTTTGCTTTTAAGGCATTTTTGAATGCGGGCCACCAGCCGCCTTTGCGCGCCTTATAAACTCCCAAATAGCCATAAGCATTACCCAGGTACAGGTAATCCCAGGGGGTCTCTTTTCCGGATTTGATTCTGTTTCTGGCTAATCTGATAGCGATCTCAAGCTCCGAATAGAACTCCTCTTCCTTGAAATCTCCTTCATAGTCCATCATCTCTGCCTGGTATAGCGCGCCCAGGAAAAAATATCCAGCCGGGTCTTCTGGCTTTTCTTTTATGATCTGCCTGAATTTCCCCTGGGCATAAAGATAATTCTCGTTGAGGGTAGCATTTATCCCCTCGATTATAAGATTTATATACTGAGCAGAATCTACAGGCTGTCCAGGCGGGTCGACAGACAAAGAATCAGCTGTATCCAAGGGAAGCGCAGAAGAAGAAAAAATAATAAGGCTGATGAATAAAGAAATAGGGAGAATGAATCTCATTTGGTTTTCGATTTTTGGGAGATATCTTTCTGCAGATCCTTGACTTTGTCCAGAAAAGGCTCTGCATAATCGTTCCCCTTAACTTTCGGCTCAAGCTGAAGCGCAATATTCGAATCATCCTGGGCTGATTTGAAATCCCCCTGCCTGAAATGGATAAAAGCCAGCCAGTAGCGGCATTCGTATTCGGCAGCCGGGTCATAATAAGGTGAGGACTTAAAAACGTTTAGAAGATACTGAAGGGTATTCTGGGCATCATCCCAGTTTTTCATCTCGATATAGGCAGCGGACATCATCCAAAGACGGAAAGGATTATCCGGGTTTATCTTTTTTACTTCCTCGCCCCATTTTATGACTGCAGGATAATCTTTTTCCTCCAGGTAGATTCGGAGCAGAGAGTTTGCTGCTTCGTTTTTGGCATACTTTCCTTTCTGGATAGCAATCATGGTCTCCTGGATTCCTTTTTCCCTCTGGTCTCCAAAAAAGGGAAGCCACCAGAAAAGCTTGGATTTGACGCTTTTCCAGTAATGGTATGATCCTAACCCAAAGTAGGCATCATAAAGTGTCGAGTCGTGCTCCACAGCCTCTTTGAGATGAGAATAAGCCTTTCCCCCATCCATAAAAGCTCCCCACCAGTTTCCCCTGAAAGAGCGGTAGATTCCCCTGTAGCCTAAAGCCCCTCCCAGATAGAAATGCTCCAGGGCTGAATTCGGGTTTTGATCAACTTTTGCATTTCCTTTTTTGATGGCCAGGTTGATATATTTTTCGAACTCATCGTTATAGGTTTCATTTCTATAGTCATCGATCAGCCCTTGGAGGGAAGCCCCGACGAAGAAATACCCGATCGGTTCGTCCGGGTATAAATCGATTACCTTTTTGAATTCGGCTATCCCCTGGTCGAATTTGTCCCAGCGGATGAAATCCACCCCACGGGAGATTATGGAATCCAGATCCGGATTGCTCTCCTGTGAAAAAACAAACCCATTATAAAACAGAAAGAAGAAAATAAGACAAAATAAAAATCCGGATGCTTTTCTATGCATATCCTCTCCATAGTTTCAAATATCAGCCTGTCCGGTGATCAGGTCATAAGTCAGCTTGTCTATTTCGGCCTTTCCGGAACGGTTATGAATATCTTTCAAAAAATGATAATAGTCCTCCATAAAGGAAAAGACCCCGATCTCCTTTCCCTCTGAACTTAAACGAGTAGCCTTTAATAAGCTGAAGATCCCATATTCCCGGGTAGTGATTTTCAGGATGTTCTTCCAGGAATAACTTTTCGCTTTGGATCTGAAAATCGTATTCAGGCTGAGTCCTTCATGGTCTATGATCAGAAGATGCCGTTTGTAGTCCAGATAAGCACAAAGAGTGATCAGAACGGAGATAAAAAATGAGACCAGGCTTAAAGTGAAAGAAGATTTGAAACTGAGTATTGACAGCAGAAGGAAAAAAAAACCGGCAAGATAAAAAACCATCCTAAGCTCGGTCCCGAAATAACGGTAAACGATGGGTTCCTCAATCATTGCCATTTTGAAAACTTAAATCATTTTGATCAAAAAGCAAGACTTTTGTTGTCGAGTCAATCATCTTTCTCACCTTGAGTGCAAGGTGGAATTGACATAAGTAAGGACAGAACACTGTTCTGTCCCTACGATAAAAATTTACTTAGTTTTTCCCAGGTTTTCTGCAGCAGATGGTTTTTCCAGTATCTTTTCATCTTTTTATAATTTTTCATTCCGTTTTCATATTCCTTCATCCATCTTCCGGTGAATTTCCCGTTTTTAATCCCGGACAGCACCTTCGTCATCTGGTTTTTATCTATTATCTTTTTGCCTGAGAGGTAAGAGCCGTATTCTGCAGTCTGGCTTATCCGGTCGAACATCCCGGCTATGCCATATTTCTTGATCAACTCGACTATCAAGTCCAACTGGTAAACACATTCGAGATATGCATTTTCAGGAGGTAAGCCGGATTCCACCAGAGTCTCAAATCCAGCCTTCAAAAGTTCAGACAGACCTCCGCACAGAACTGCCTGCTCGCCGAACAGATCTCCAATGGCTTCGTCCTCAAATGTGGTCTGAATTACCCCAGCTTTTGTCGAGCCTATCCCCTTGGCATAGGCAAGGGCTTTATCCAGAGCCTTTCCTGAATAATTCTTTTCCACTGCGATAAAGGACCTGACGCCTTTTCCTTCCAGGAAAAGCTCTCGAACCAAAACTCCTGGACCATGCGGAGCAACCAGCACCACGTCTACAAACTCAGAAGGTTTTATTAGTCCAAAATGGATGCTGTAAGCATGTGCAAAAACAAGGGCTTTCTCCGGAGAAAGATTTTTCCTGATGCTATCTTCATAAAGCTCCTTATGTGTATGGTCAGGAGCTAAAACAGAGATTATATTGCCAATCCCGACTGCTTTGTCGGGTCGGAGGACTTTAAAACCATCCTTCAAAGCTGCTTTGATATCCTTGCTTTTTCCAGGAAGCCCGATTATCACCTTAAGACCTGAATCCCTCAAATTCAACGCCTGTGCCCTTCCCTGGCTGCCATAACCGAGGATAGAAATAGTTTTTCCCCTCAGGTATTTTAAAGAGGCATCTTTGTCTTTGTAAATTTTTAGCAAGCTTACCCTCCAAAAAACAATGCCTTGCCAAATATAACAAAATTATTACCTGTTTAACAACATTTTTCCGCTAACCAGAAGTCTGGTAGCAAATTAACCCATATTCGCAACTAAAATTATACGATCAGGACAAGGGTTCTTGCCTTACATTCGGCTTGACAAAATCTTTTTCAGATTTATATTATAATCAGAAGCATTATTCAATCCTTGTTCTTCAAAAATCTTCAGTTTTGTCTTTTGAATAGGATAGTGACCTATGAGAAGAAAGTTACTATTGGTCCTCTTGGTGATTTCTGTTGTATCGTTCTTCTCTAAATCTGGTTATGCTCAGGATTACAACCATGACTACGCTTTGGTTCCGGTTGACCTTGAGATCGGACCCGGTGATAGCACGGTTGAAGTTGATATTCATTTTTACGCAGGAGACGAGATCAAATCATTCTTTGTTCCTTTGTTTGCAGAGGGGACTTCTAACCCTGTCCTAGATACGGTTCTGACTGGAGGTTTGGCCAGTGCCAATCCTCCAGGATTTGCTCCTCCCAGCTTGGTTTCGATATTCCGCACCAAGATAGTAAATCCCTATGGGCCACCAAATGACCCTTTATATTTTTGGGCATATGATACTGTCGGTTACGCTGCTCCAAATTACGGACTTTATTGCAGAATGTTCTATAAAGTTTCTGGTCCAGGTACATTGACTTTTCGAACTGCGGTTCATTCAACCCTCGGAAAGGTGCATATGATAAGATATGAGGATGGTGATTCACTTCCCCTGAGCTGGCCTGCAGCGGGACAGGTGGGAAGCTTCAATGTCGTTCCATATACCAATAAGTATTCTCTAGAACCGGCTGACCTTCAGATTGCTCCAGGTGACAGTATAGTCCAAATCAACATTAATATCAGCAGCCGCGACACCATCGGATTGTTTCAGATTCCTTTATATGCAGAGGGGACATCCAATCCGGTACTGGATACGATCTTGACTGGCGGTCTGGGAGATCAAAATCCTCCGGGCTTTGCATCACCCAGTCTGGTAAATGGTTTTTCGGATAAAGTAATAAATCCATACGGTCCTCCAGCTGACCCCTTAGTTTTTATGGCCAAGGATTTGGCCAACCCGCTTCGGCCAGATACTGGTCTCATCTGCAAAATGTTCTACAAGGTTACAACCTATGGTTCTCTAAACTTCAGGACTGCAGTTCACTCTACTTTTGGCAGCGTGAGCATGAATAGACGGGATTCTACTTCGACCCCTATAAATTGGCCAGCACAAGGAGAAATAGCTAATTTCACGGTTGTTGGAGGATTTTTTAACGAATATATTTTGGATCCGGTAGATCTTGAGATCTCTCCCTGCGATAGCACGGTTGAGGTCGACATCAAGATAAATGTGATTGACGAGTTAGTAGCATTCGTGGTCCCCTTGTTTGCTGAGGGAACTTCGAATCCGGTTCTGGATACGGTTTTGACTGGCGGTATGACTTCTGCCAATCCTCCAGGATTTGCTCCGCCCAGCTTGGTTTCGTCTTTTACCCAGAGGATTGTCGAGCCAGGTACACCCCTTACAGTTCCAATGGCTTTTGTTGCAGTAGATTTTCAAGGGGGGGTTTACCCTCCAGCCTATGGAATTTTCTGCAGGATGTTCTACAAGGTGTCCGGACCTGGAATCCTGACCTTCAGAACTGCCGTTCACCCAACTGCTGGACCCGTGGCAATGTTTACCTCTTCCAGGTCTGTTCCCGTTAACTGGCCTGACTCCGGACAGGTCGGCAGTTTCAATGTCGTTCTCAGGGATATTGAGCATGGAAATGTGAATTGCGATGGGCAGATTAATGTGACTGACGTTATTTATATAATATCTTATCTTTTCAAAGGGGGACCATCTCCAAGACCTTTGGATTTAGGGGATGCCAATTGTGATGGCAAGGTAACAGTAACAGATGTAGTTTATCTAATCAACTACCTTTTTAAAAGCGGGCCACCTCCGCCGTGTTGAAAACAGTTTGGAGTTTGTTAGTTTGTGAGTTTGGAGAATGGAGATGAAAATGAAAAGAAATTTGCTATTGATTCTCCTGATATATTCATTGTTGCTCTTGTTTCCACGAGTCAGTTTTTGTCAGGTTAACGAATTTTACCTGGTGCCAGTCGATCTTCAGATCTGCCCAGGCTGCGATAGCACTGTTCAGGTTAATATCAATATCAATGCTATTGATTACATCAGAACAGTTGTGGTTCCCTTGCTTGCTGAAGGCACTTCTGATCCAGTCCTGGATACCGCATTGACTGGCGGCCTTTCCAGTGCTAATCCCTATGCATTCTTTCCTCCAAGTTTAGTCTCGGATTTTGAACAAAGAATTGTAAACCCCTATGGACCACCAACTGATCCGATGCTTTTTGTTGCTGTTTTCGGATACCTATTACCTGCGGATGGGCTCTACTGTAGAATGTTCTATAAAGTATCAGGTCCTGGCACCTTAACCATGAGAACAGCGATTCATTCGCTCGTTGACTCGATACGTGTGGACCAGATAGATGGCAGCCCTGCTTCAATAAACTGGCCTGCAGCTGGAGAGGTCGGTAGCTTCTCTGTCACTCAATTGATAAAGCCAAGAGGGAATGTCAACTGCGATGAAGTGATTGGGGTGGCAGATGTAGTCTATATAGTCAGCTACCTATTCAGGGGTGGTCCAATTCCACATCCACTACAGAATGGGGACGTGAATTGCGATGGCAAAGTGACGGTTTCAGATGTGCTCTATCTGGTGAATTATCTTTTCAAGAGTGGGCCACCGCCGCCGTGCTGAGGAGAGTTTGGAGAAAGGAGAAAGAAAATGAAAAGAAACTTGCTCTTGGTTCTCTTGGTGTTTTCATTGGTATTTTTATATTCCGAATCGGGTTTTTCTCAGGTGAATGAATATTACCTTGTGCCCGTGGACCTGCACGTTGAACCTGGTGATAGCTCGGTCGAGGTTGATATTTATATTCATACAATTGATACTGTGGGTATTGGTCTTTTTGAGGTGTGCCTCTTTGCTGAGGGAACTTCCAATCCGGTGCTGGATACCACCTTGACAGGAGGGCTTTCAGATTTTACCCCAGCTGCCTTCGACTCGTCCACTCTGCTAGCAGCGTTCCCAACGAAGATAGTTAACCCGTATGGTCCTCCATCCGATCCGCTATTTTTTGTTGCTCACGCCTTTGTCTCAACGGTCCCGCCTTCTAATGGACTTTTTTGCAAGATGTTCTTCAAGGTATCTGGTCCTGGAACTCTGACGTTTAGAACCGCAGTCCATTCCACTGCAGGTGCGACAGCAATGCTTAACCGCTATGGAGATGTTCCTATCAACTGGCCCGCGGCTGGAGTGGTGGGGAGCTTTATGGTTCTCCCGCCTCTGAGCGAGTACTCGCTCGTTCCAGGGAACCTCAAGATCAGAACCTGTGATAGCACTGTCGACGTTTACATTTATATCAATACACTTGACACGATGGCTGCGTTCAAGGTTCCGCTATTTGCAGAGGGGACCTCGAATCCGGTGTTAGACACAGCCAAGAGTGGCGGACTGGGAAATCCAAATCCTTCAACATTTGCTCTTCCTAGCCTGGTATCTGGATTCAGCACCAAGTACGTCGCCCCGCAAGGTCCTCCAACTGATCCCCTGGTTTTCGTGACACGTGATTTTACCAAACCTCTTCCTCCATCTAACGGGCTTTTTTGCAGGATGTTTTACAAGGTATCTGGTCCTGGCACATTGACTTTCAGGACTGCGGTTCACTCGCTCGAGGGAGCTGTCGGCATGTGGAAACCGGACGGCAGTTATGTATATATCAACTGGCCGGTAGATGGAGAAGTTGGTAGTTTCAACGTCACCGCAGAGCCTGTCAAACACGGTGATGCCAACTGCGACGGACTGGTAACTCTCACGGATGTCTTCTATCTGACCAAGTATCTTTTCAAAGGTGGTCCCTCACCTTCTCCTTTCGATGCTGGAGATGCTAATTGCGATGGCAGGGTAACAGTAACAGATGTAGTTTATCTAATCAACTACCTTTTTAAAAGCGGGCCACCTCCGCCGTGCTGAGCAAAGATCAAGACAGTTTAGAGTTTGATCGATGTAAGGGCGAGATTTCCTCGCCCTTTTTTGTTTGGGCTGATATTTAAATAGCGACCCTAAAAGGGTCGCACTACGAAAACAGGATTTTATAGGATTGACGGTGTTCTGTCCCTACTCGTATCTTAAAGCCTCGATGGGGTCTAAGTTGGAGGCTTTTCTGGCAGGATAGAAACCAAAGAATATTCCTACAAAGGCTGAGAAGAAAAAAGATAAGGCGATTGCCAGAATCGATATGAAAATGGGCCAGTGTAAGACTATGGAAATCCCTTTTGAAGTCAGAACACCCAGAAGTATGCCCACTATTCCACCGATTAAGCTCAAGACCACAGACTCGATCAAAAATTGAATCAAAATATCCTTGCCGCTGGCTCCAACTGCCATCCTGATCCCGATTTCCCTGGTTCTCTCAGTTACCGAAACCAACATTATGTTCATTATCCCTATCCCTCCCACAATCAGAGAGATAGAAGCTATCGCAGCCAGGAGTATGGTCATGATACTGGAGGTGGAGGAAGCTGCCGTGGCGATGTCGGTCTGGCTTCTGACTGTAAAATCATCATCCTGCCCGGGCTGGATTTTGTGTCTCCGCCTTAAAAGGTCGGTTATCTGCTGTTCTGCCAGATCCATCTGGGAGCGATCAACGGCTGAGGCGATGATGTAATTAATCCAGGTTCCTCCTACGATTTTTTTCTGAACAGTTGTCCAGGGGGCAATGATGATGTCATCCTGGTCCTGACCAAAGGCGTTTTGTCCCTTTTGCGAAAGCACGCCTACTACCCTGAAAGGCAGCTTTTTGATTCTTACAATCTCCCCGACCGGATCCTCGCCAGGGAACAGATTATCCACTACGGTCTGGCCAAGAACACAGACTTTGGTTGCACCTTTAACATCCTGATCAGTAAAAAATGTTCCCGAGGATAAGGACCACGACCGTATATAAGGGAAATCAACCGAATACCCCTGAATCGAGGTCCCCCAGTTAAGGTTGCCAGCCACAACCTGGGCTCCTGCGCGCACTACAGGTGAAATCCTGGCTATAGCACTGCACTCGTTTTTTATGGCTATAACGTCATCCTCAGTCAGGCTGCTGGCTGTGCCTGCTCCTCCGCGCACCGCTCCAGCAGTATGACTGCCAGGAAAAACATTCAGAAGGTTTTCACCGAGTGAGGATATCTCTGCATTAACCATCCTTTTTGCTCCCTGGCCTATCCCTAACATGGCAATCACCGCAGCCACTCCAATGATTATCCCCAGCATGGTCAGGCTGGAGCGCATTTTGTTTCTGCCTAAAGCCTTGTAGGCAACCTTGAGTATCTGCAAATATCTCATATCTTTTCCTCTTAATTCATCTATATACTAAATACTAAGAAAACTTTTACTCTGAGGTTATGCTCCAAGATTCAGAGAATTCTTAGATTAATTCCTTGCTGTTTTAGCCAAAGACACTTTTGCCCAGATGTCAACTGGCTCAAGCATTTTTCCTCTTTCCCTCCTGCCGACAGAAGCACTATCTGGAGGCTGACCCTCACCTGGCATCATACCCCCGGGTCGCATTCCACCCTCCCCTCCGGGCATCCCCCCTCTCATATGCATCCTGTTTCCCATCATTTCCCGGTCGAATTTACCTCCCTCCAAACCTACACTGATGGAGCTTCCAGGATCTGAAGATATGGC
>DATKKH010000101.1:0-11791 GCA_035543035.1 Terriglobales bacterium
TGCCATTATAAATCACGTACATTACCCGGTCTATCCTGCCCATATCGATCAAAACATTCCCCACTCCAAAAAAGAGAACCAGGACTGTGATGACCTCTGCAGAGCGGGTTATAGCCCTTCTCCACTCTGCTCTGGCGATTCTGAGGATGGCTGAAATCAAGGTGCCGGCATGACTTATCCCGATAAAGAAAACGAAATTGGTGATATAGACTCCCCAGAAAACCGGCCGGGACATACCGGTTACTCCTAAGCCCAAAACGAATTGTCTGAGATAGGCAAAAGCAGCCCCAAAAGTTATGGCCAGTAAAATTGCTGCTGCCAGATAAAACCCTTTTCCGGTTTTGAGGATCGGATTCAGAAGAATCTGATCCTGCTCTAAATTTTGTTTCTCTAGCTCCATTTAGACTTCCTCTGACAGATAAATAACCTTGGGCTTGGTGCCCAGCTCTTCCATCAGCCTGAATGCCCTGACACTTTTGGAAAGCTGGGATACCTGGCTGTTCGGGTCTGCCAGGTCACCAAAATAAAGAACCCCGGAGGGACAGGCTTGCACGCAGGCCGGAATATATTCATCCGGATTGAACTCTCTTCCTTCCAGCATTGCTTTTTCCCTAATTTTGACTAACCGATGCCCGCAGAAGGTGCATTTCTCCACTACCCCCCTGGGACGAACGTCCACATCCGGATTCAGGTAGTTTTTCATCTCCTCAGGCCAGTGGGGTTTATACCAGTTAAATGACTTGAGAGTATAAGGACAGGCAGTTGTGCAGTACCTGCATCCTATGCAGCGGAGGTCTGTTTGCCCGACAATACCTTCCTCCTTGCTATAGTATGTGGCTTTGACCGGGCAGACTTTGGTGCAGGGGGGATTATCACAGTGCATACAGGGACGCGGCATAAACCTGATCTTCACGTTTGGATATTCGTGCTCGGTAAAGGTTAAAATCTCCATCCAGTGGATTGACCTGCCTAATTTGGCTTGCTCCGGATTGGAAGGAGGAATGTTATTCTCCGCCTGACAGGCAACCACGCACGCCTGGCACCCGGTGCATTTGGCTAAATCTATGACCATACCCCATCTGTGCATATATGACCCCTATTACGCCTTGTAAAGTTTAACCTTAGTCTCTCCCCAATTAGGTGTTCCTGATAAAGGATCGAGTTTTTCTGTTAAGATTTTTATGGGATTAAAATCTGCTTTCTCGTCTTCAAATCCGAAAGGTATTCCCACCACCTCAGGCATTGTTCCAGGGAAAAACCGGGCAATCAATTTGATTCTTCCTTTAGAAGATTCGACCCAGACCAAATCCTTATCCGCAATCCCCAATTCCTTCGCCTTTTCCGGATTAATCTCCACCCAGGGATGCCATTTTTCTTTTTGATAGTAACCTGCTGTATCCTTGAGCCAGGGAGAGTGCATATCCCTCTCAGTGGAAAGCGCATGCAGAACAAAGACCCTTAAACTCAAAGGATATCCGATTACTTTCTCTGGAAGCGGTGGGTTCGGCAGAAAATAATTATCATTTTTTGTATTTTGATCTTTGAGCTTGTTTTTCAGAATCTGGGAATAGAACTCGAACTTTTTGGAGGGTGTCTGGAAAACCTTATTCCATTGTTCTGATTGATAGACCGGGTCCCACCAGCCTCCTTTTTCCCTGATCCCTTTGTTGAAATCATCCAGACTCTTATAAGATGGAGCTTTCCAGCCTCTTTTCTCCAGGACCCTGGTCCAGATCTCCTCAAAAGGAATCCCGAACAAGTCTCCTCTCCCGGAGTTGAAGACTCCCTTTAAGGCAAAATCCAGAACTTCCTGATGATCTTTCCAGGGAAATGCTGCGCTCATCTCATCATTTACTTTTCCGGAAAGCTCCAAGAGCACATCCAGAGTCGATTTTGTCTGGTAAAGCGGCTCGATCACAGGCTGTCTTAAGCTCAAAACCGGGAACCCCTGCAGAGTGTAAGTGGGGTCATCCTCTAATCTTTCCAGATAAGTATGATCAGGAAGTATGAGGTCAGCATACTCTGAGGTTTCATCCATAAATGAGGAGAAAGATACAACCATAGGAATTTTCTTCAGGGCTTGGATGTATTTTCCCCGCACCGGACTGGAGAAGACAGGGTCTGAATTATATGTTAAGAGTAGATTCAAAGGATACGGCTTATCTGTAAGAATATTTTCCGGCAGCAGATCCGGCAGGTCTTTGGACAAGGGATATTTTTGATTTCCTGCCGAATCTATCCTGGGCTTGTTTCTGCTTTCAGTTGACAAGGGATCAGCAGGGATCGGCGGAAAATCCGCTAATGGAGGTTCTTGGGGATGGAGGACTCCACCGTTGATTTCAAAACTACCCATTAAACCGTTCAGAGAATGAATTGCCATCCTAGTGAACGTGTTTTGATGGTTTAGGCTGAAATTGTCTTCGCCCAGAGCAAGCGCCGGCTGCAGGTTGGCAAAATCGCGGGCTAATGATATAATAGTCTCTATTGGAACACCGGTGACCAAGGAGACCTGCGAGAGATTGAAATTATTCAGGACATAATCCTTGAAACCCTGGTGCTCAAATCCCGATAGGTTTTTCCAGGTTTCGAAACCAAAAGTGTGCTTTAACACAAAGTCCTGATTATAGATATTCTCTTTGATCAGCATATAGGCAATCCCCAGGGCTAAATATCCCTCGGTGCCGGGATTAACCGGCACCCACTGGTTCGATCTTGCGGCGGTTACCGACAGGCGCGGCTCCACCTGGACTATCCTGCCCCGGGGAACTCTTTTATCGTCGTTCAGCTTGCCGAACGATCGGAAAGCCTGAACCGGAGACCAGAAAGATTCAAGCCAGTTGGCGCCAAAAGACAGGATATAATTGGCATTTTCTAAATCATAAACTGAAGGAGAGCCGGTTCCCTGCATAAGAAAGATACCTGGCACTGGAGTTTCTTCCCGATAACTATTATTATCTATCAGATTCGGGGAGCCATAAGCATCCAAGAATCTTTTGAAAAGCTGCCTGGTGGTTCCCCGGCACTGGCCTATAAGGATCGCTGTGGTGTGAGTTTTATTCTCATCCCGCAAAGATTTAAGTTTGGTAGAAACCAGATCAAGAGCTTGGTTCCATTCGATCTTCTCGAATTTGTTTGAGCCTTTATCCCCTACTCTTTTCAGGGGAGTTTTTATCCGGAAAGGCGAATAGAGAACCTGAAGCCCGGCATAACCTTTGGGGCACAATGTCCCGCGGCTGATTGGGTGAAGAGGGTTTCCCTCGATTTTGATCAGCCTTTTCCCATCCAGAACCCTGGCCGAGATTCCGCACCCGCCAGGACAAAGCTGGCAAACAGAAGGAACCCAGGTTTCTAATCCCTGGGGAACGATACCATCAAAGGAGTCCTGCCAGGGAAACTTTATGGGTAAAAAACCACTGAAGGCAAAGGCTGAGCCGCTGGATAAAAATTTCAGAAAATCTCTTCTGGATTGTTCCATAAGTCCATTCTCGGTTCATTTGTGACAGGTTATGCAATCGACTGAAACCTTCATTTTCCTGTGGCAGTCCCGGCAGCGGTCCATACTTATTTTTACCAGTGGTCTGGCTGGAGGACGGTTAGTGTCAGCTATGTCCCCGTGACAGATCTTGCACTCTAATTTTCCAACCTCAATATGCAGACGGTGAGAATAGGTCACTGCCCTTTTGACCCGGTAAATCCTGTGCCATTCAAGTGTCTTCCCCTGTTTGATTGCATTGACGACTTTTGCCTCTTCCCTGGTTTTCCCCTGAGGCTCAGAGTGACACCCGGCACAGATCTCCATACTTGGAAGTCCGGAGAATCTCTGGGTCTTGAAATAAATGTGACAATCTTCGCAGGAAAGCCCAACCTTTTTAGTGTGCAGCTGATGGCTGAACTGAACAGGCTGGGCAACTCCTGAACCCTGCAGCCAGAAGTATGCCAGAACCAGGATCGCTACAACCAGTAAAATCAGAAACAATATTCTTTTCATTCTATCTAGTTATTGAGAGCTTACAATTTTGTCTCAAAAAAATCTATTTCTTTTTTTAACCGAATAACCTCCTGACAGAACGAAAACCAATCCAGAGAATTAAGACCAAAATCAGCAAAATAACAAAGACTTTGAGCCAGCCCAAAAATCCGGTGAAGAACACTCCTTTTTGCGGGAGACTTACCACCTGCTTAGCCATCTCCACCTCCATCAGTCCTGTGGTTAAGACCGGGACAGGATACTGGTATCTTAAAGCAGCCTCAACAGAAAAAGGTTTTGTCCCTGGAGCAAGATTAAACTCGAATCTCTCCTGCCTGGTTTCCTTTGGAGCAATCCGGTTATCGCTCGAGATCGAAGCGCCATCCAAGATCATCTTATAGCTTTCGGTCAGCACCTCATCGTTTTGACCCAGCAGGATTTTCTGATAGACTTTTTCCTGCTGACTTATCAGTTCTCCTTTTTTATTCAAAAGCCGAACCTGCAGGACGATTTTACGCGCAGGAATTCCGGTGGGCAATTTGTGCCCAGATTCTGCATTGGTCACGAATACCGTTACCAGTGCTTTACCCCTCTCGACTTTCAGCTCGGTTCTCAAGGTTGCAGCATGCTGGAGGTTTATTTCCGAATGTCCTCCCAAAAACAGATGCGAGGTCATATCCAGTTGCGATTTTTTCACCTTTGGGTCGACTATTGGCATCCCCGGAACTTTAGGCATGTGACAATTCTGGCATTCTGTGCCCTGATCTGGATAGGGGCTTTGTTTCCATTCAGAATAAGTTCCCAGGACCAATACCTCATTGCCGTTTTTCAATTGATGACACCCGGCACAGAATTCGGATTGAGTATGAAGCTCCGAATATTCCGTCTGGTGGGCTGGTGAAGATGCGTTCTGATACGGTCCATATTCTGTTGATCCAGGGTTGACCATAAACGGATTTTTTGAATTCTCCAGGTCAATCGACTGAACCGAATGACAGAAATCACAGTTAATTCCCTCGACTGAGATCTGATTTTTTAAATAGACATCCCCGGTATAGCGGGTAACAGGGGAATGGCAGTTCAGACAATAACCTCGGACCTTTTCCCCTTGCTCATCCAGCGCATGCAGGTAATCCGATTTGAAAACCGGATCTTCGACTGCTTTTGCATGCATCGAGTTTGACCAGTCTTTGTAGATATTTTTGTGGCAGGTCCAGCACTCCTGGCTGGGAGAGAAAACAGGATTCGAAATTCCTTCTCCCTTTGTAAAAGAGGAGAAAAAAATAGAGACGAAAAGAAAGACAACAATTATCGATGACAGGAGTCTTTTCTTCGAGAATTCTTTAGAGTTTAAAAAAGATGAAGTCAATTTTACCCCTTGCCCTAAATCCCTGTTTCTACTTATTTAAGTGAATTGCTTTTTCAATATATAAGCCCCTCGATTTTTGTCAATAAGGAAAAATACTAAGAAAGTCTCAAATTACCAGTTGTAGAACGAACTCCTGAGTAATCAATTTTCCGACATAACCCTATTTAATTTATTTATCGAACTCATCCCCTGTCCCTTCTCATAAGAAAAGGGAGAAAGTCCCTCTCTTCTAAATGAAATTTAGGGTGAGTTCGTTCGGACAGAACAATGTTCTGTCCCTACAGAATTCCCATTGGGCATAGAGCCCAACGCCACTTTTTCTTCCCTGTCTACTGTATTCTGTTTACTGTTTATTTTTTTAATTTTTTCAGCCTCTCCTTTGCATCTGCAACTTCCGGTATCCCCGGGTCTGCATTTTTCCAGATATCCAGAAACTCCTCATATTTCTCAATCGCTTTTTTGTTCCAGCCCGATTTCTCATAAGCCAGACCTAAGAGATAATAAGCTTTTACTGCCCTGGAAGACCATACTCTGTCATCATCATATCTAGAAAGTGCCTTTTCTAATTCAGATACTGCTTCGTCCAGCCTGCCTCTCTTCAAGTAAATTTCCGCCAGATGAGAACGGAGATCAAAAGATGGAGTTGGTGAGTCCTTATATGCTCTTTCTAAATAGCTCAATGCCATGTTGGTGTCTCCTTTGACTAACTCGATGTCGCCCAATCTCCACCAGTAAGAAAACATCAGCTTTGGATTCTTTTCCTCAATATCCTTTTTCAAAACCTTTGCTAATTCTTCAGCTTCAGCAATTTTTCCACTCTTAGTGAGAAGAAAAGCGTAACCATCCCTCCCATATATTGGGTCATTAGGTTTGGCTTTTTTGTATATTTCCATGCCTATCTCTGCTTCCTTTAATGCTAAAGACATTTTTTTCTGCCTTTCATAGAGATATGCCTTATCGAAATGTTTATATGCATTCATCTCTCCTTCAAACTGCTCCATTCTATCTCCGGCAATACCATCGTCCAACACCTTGAGGGCATCTTCGAATTCCCCCTGGTAATAAGGAATCAATTCTAAGAATAACCTTCCCATTGACCTAAAAGGCTTCTCGCTGCTGGAAGAGAGTTCCTTATAACAGCTTTCCGCTTGGGTGTAATCTTTCTTGAAAACATACATTTCCCCCAATTTGTACTGAGACGAAGAATAGTCCGGTTTTTTCTCTAAAGCTTTTTTGTAAGATTCCATCGCCTGGTCCAGCTTTCCATTCCAGGCGTATAAATCAGCTCTCGTATCGTAGGGGTTAGGTTCATCCGGGGCTAATTCTATATATTTGTTTATAGCCCATAAGGATTTATCAAAATCCCCCATATTATTATAGGCATAGGCAAGCTGGTTATATGCTACTTTATAGAGAGGGTCTATTTCAATAGCCCTGTTGAAGTAAGGAATTGCTTCTTTAAGCTGGTTTAGATTCTGAGAATAGATGTATCCCAATGTATAATATGCCTCTTTTTCATCAGGATAGCGTTCTACGAATTTCTGGGCTACCTTAATCGCATCACTGTAATTCCCTGATTCATACGCCTCCCAACCTTTTATATAATATCTTTCCTTCTGGCTGGCTTTATCCGAATACTTCACTGCTTTGGCTGTTAGTCTTTTCTGTTCCTCACCTTCTTTTAACTGAGCCAACCTGCAATAAGCCATAGCAAATGTGGAATCAAACTCCAGTGCTTTCTCAAGGCTTTTCTGAGCCTCCGTGGAATAATACTTGAAACTGTAATCCAGTCCCTCCAGATAGTAACGATATGCTTCAGGCGAACGAGTGGTCACATCTGCTACTGGGCGGGCTACCTCCTTTAGGGCTTGGTCAGGAAGGGAAAGGTCTTTCTTTATTCCCACCGCCAGCGTGTCAACTAAGGAGAATATATCCTGTTTTGTTTGCGCCATTATTCTCTGAGATGCTATTACCTGCCCACTTTTCACATCCACCAATTGAGTGGTTATTACCATTCTCGGTTCCACTTGAACGATACCCCCTAATACCATCCATTTAGCATTGGCTCTATTGGCTACTTCGGAAGCAACATTCTTGTCTATGATTTTGGCTCCTTCCTTTCCCATTAGCTTCAAAATATCATATAATCTCTGACTCGAAATAACTCTCATATATTGTGATTCTGAAAGAGAGGTAATTAAGAGATTGGTTATGATTTCTCCCAATCTTTGTTTATCTTCTCTATCTACCATATTCTCAAAATACATTATGGCTAAAGAATTTTCCTTGGCTACTGCCCCTTTTTCTGGAGCTATTTCAAATTTGAAGGGTTTGAGAATCAAGAAAAGTAAAACCAGGATAAAAACAACTGAGGCAGGAATTGCAATTGGAAGAACTTTCCTCCTGGGCTTGGGTGCAATAACCTCTTTTGGAATCTGCCCGGTCTTCAGATAATCCAAGCTCTTTCTTTCTCTTCTCAAATCCGTCAGAAGATCGTCTATATGCTGATATCTATCCTCTTTGTCCTTGACCAATGCTTTAGAGACTATTCTCTCTAAATCTGGAGTAACTTTACTATTATATCTGGCTATTGGCCGTGGCTCCTCGTTGATTATAGAATAGATAACAGCGGCTTGATGTTCTCCACCAAAAGGTAAATTTCTGGTTAAAAGCTCATATAGAACAACTCCAAAGGAGAAGATATCGCTCCTTGAATCCACCTCTTCCCCCTGAGCCTGCTCTGGAGACATATATGCGAGGGTACCTAAGGTTGAGCGAGTCTTGGTGAGCTTGGTGGCTCCTTTTAACTTTGCCAGGCCAAAGTCCATTATCTTTACCTGTCCCTCTTTGGTAACCATTATATTGTCTGATTTTATATCCCGATGGACTATCTCTTTCTTGTGAGCAGCAGTCAATCCTTCACAAACCTGAATTCCAATGTCTAAAACCTTTTTTATGGAGAGAGTTTCGTTCTCTATTACCTGCTTCAAGGTCCTACCTTCACAATACTCCATAACTATAAACATCTGCCCTTGAAACTCATCAATCTCGTGAATAGTGGTGATATTGGGATGATTTAGGGCAGAAGCAGACTGTGCCTCGTGTATAAAACGTTCTTTTTCTTCTCCGCTTTCGGAAATGTGAGGAGGAAGAAATTTCAAGGCCACGATGCGTTTGAGCTTGGTATCCTGGGCTTTATACACCACACCCATGCCACCCTCCCCTAATTTCTCTAAAATCTTGTAATGAGAAATTATCCTGCCAAGCATAGTTTCTCGTAAGTGGAAGGTTTATTCTATGCTTAATAAATTGAGGGGTTTTGAGATTGTCAACTAAAAAAACACCAGACATCCGCCTGTGGCGGATCGGACGCCTCGAGCTATGAACAAATTAGGACTGAACGATGTTCTGTCCCTACAAAAAATGAGGGCGGAGACAAGCTCCGTCCCTACGTTTTTTCCCTGGTTGCTGTCCTCGGATTCTGGTGATATTCTGTTTTCCGTTTACTTTTCTGCAGAGAATTCTCTCCATTTTGCTGCAAATTCTTTTAGCTTTTTATCCACTAAATAGTTTACTGTTCCCTCGTCAAAGTTGCCATCTTCTTTTCTTGCACCGGCTTTAACCTCGGTCAAAATCTCGATCCCTTCATCAATGGTTTTGATCGGGTAGATGTGGAATTTCCCTTCTTCCACGGATTTGACCACGTCCGGACGCAGCATCAAATCCTCAATGTTCTGATAAGGAATTATGACTCCCTGGGTTCCGGTCAACCCCTTGGCTTGGCACACGTCATAAAATCCCTCGATCTTCTGATTAACTCCTCCGATTGGCTGAATCTCCCCTTTTTGATTGACCGAGCCGGTAACAGCAGTATCCTGCCTGATGGGAAGCTCTGAAAGGCTGGAAAGTATTCCATAGATTTCGGTGGAGGAAGCAGAATCCCCATCCACTCCGGAATAGGACTGCTCAAAGCAGATACTTGCATTCATCACCAGAGGCTTATCCTGGGCATATCTTCCCTGCAGGAAGCCGGTTAAGATCAAAACCCCCTTGTTGTGAGTGCGGCCGGAAAGCTCCGCCTCTCTTTCGATGTTAATTACGCCTGCTCTGCCGACTGAAGTCCTGGAGGTAATGCGGGTTGGTTTTCCGAACATATACTCGCCCAGGTCATAGATCGAGAGACCATTTACCTGACCCACGACTTTTCCCTGGGTATCCACCATAATGACCCCCTCGTCGATCATCTCCTGGATTTTATCCTCGGGCAGGTTGACTCTTCTTTTCCATTCCTCGATCGCCTTTTCCACGTGTTCGGTCGTAACCATTTTTGCATTCAGAGTAGTTGCCCAGTAGTTTGACTCACGGATTAAGTCCGCCACTACGTTGAATCTGGTGGAAAGCTTGTTTTGCCTGCCGGCCAGCCGGACCCCGTATTCGACAACCGAAGCCACTGCCCCTTTGTCAAAGTGATTAAGGTTTTCGTCCCGGCACACCTTGCGGATAAAGGTCGCATATTCCCAGATGGTATCGTCTCTTTTAGGCATTACCAAATCAAAGTCAGCTTTGATTTTAAAGACTTTCCTGAAATCGTCATCCATGTTGTAAAGGGTCTGGTAGATATACGGATCTCCGATCATGACCACTTTTACTTCGGACTTGATCGCTTCAGGTTTTAAGGCCGAAGCAGAAAAGAAATAAAACGGGTCATAGGTCTGGATCTCGACTATCCCGTTGCGCAGAGTCCTCTTAAGCGCCTGCCACACTCCCGGCTCGACCACGGCATCCAGGGCATTCAAAACCAGATAACCGCCGTTGGCTCTCAAGAAAGAACCGGCCCTGATCTTGGTGAAATCGGCTCTGCCTGCTCCCAGGCGGTCGACGCTCCGCTCGATAGTGCCGAAAAGGTTGCGGTAAGACGGGCTGGTCTCGATTATTATCGGTATCCCTCTAGTCTCGCTGTTATCTATTAGTACATTTACCTCGTATTCCCTGAAAGGTTCCTCCGGCTGAAGCAAGGGAAGTCCGGGTAGAGAACCTTCTGGCTGTTCTTCTTTTTTTTCTCTAAATTTTTCATACTCAGAT
Organism: Terriglobales bacterium; assembly: GCA_035543035.1. Lineage (GTDB taxonomy): Bacteria > Zixibacteria > MSB-5A5 > MSB-5A5 > RBG-16-43-9 > RBG-16-43-9. The sequence continues at coordinate 10,419 of DATKKH010000101.1, forward strand.
AAGATATCTTCCTGAACCTCATTTAAATATTCCTCGATCTTCTTATTACCTTCATACTTGGTTCTGATCTCCTGAATGTGCTCCTTTACTAAAGGGGAGATTATTTCTTTATCTAAATTGTATAAAGCCTGTTCTAATTCCTTGGATACAGCCCTGGTTTCCCTGAATACCTTTTCCATTTCCTCGCCTAATTCAGAATACTTCTCATTGATGGAATTCAAGTGCTCCTGGGAGAATTTACCTTCTTCCACCAGCCTTTCTAATTTACCGATAGGAACGGGCTTGTTCTCAATCAGCGGCTCTAAGTCCGGCTTGACAAAAGGTCCTAACTGTACCTGGACCAAGGCGAACCCCTCTTTGGCAACTTTTTTTTCAAACTCGCCTACCAGTTTTTTCTGCCTTTCCTGATATGAGCTAATCACCTCTTTTTTTCGACGCTGATAAACCTCGCTTTCAAAGATCCCGGTTATATCCTTGGCCAGGATAGAGACCAGATCGTCCATATCTTTTTTAAAAACCACCCCTTTGCCAGCAGGGAGGCTTATCACCTTGGGCAGATCAGAATTCTTGAAATTATTGACATAACACTTATCATCCGGGGTTTTCTCTCCCTTTTCCAGTTTTTCTAAAAGATGTTTGATGGTTGTGGTTCTCCCCGTCCCGACCAATCCGGTGACGAAGATATTATATCCCATGCTTTTTATATCCAGACCCAATCTCAATGCCCGAATAGCCCTATCCTGTCCGATAATTCCTTCACAAGCCTCGATGTCTTCAGTGGAATCCAGCTTTAGACTGTTGGGGTCACACTTCCACCTGAGCTTCTCTATTGTGAGCTCTTCGTATTTTGATTTCTTTGACATGCATCCTCCTTAATATTCTTAAGTAAATCATGATTTGCCATTTGTTTTAAGATAACCGCAAGGAACAATCCAAGTCAAGGACAAAATCCGATAAAACAAAGGAAGAAGGAAGATGTAAAAATGACTACAGGGTGGCACCCTCAAACTTGTCTTAGAAAGGTAGAGACGCATCGCATGCTCTCTGTATTTCTCCCGGACACAGAAAGTAATTTTAGACTTGGATTGTCTCATTTCAAACTTGACTTTGCTGGTTATTATTGTATAATTGGTTTTCCAGAATAAAGAAGTTCTATAAAATTTTATCTTATGCAGAAAAAAACTGAAACATTAATCAATTCAATTGCTCCGCCAAATTCCTTTCTGTTCTTCCTCTTGCTTTTCTTTTCCGGGGTTCTGTTCTTGGGGTTTTTCCGACTGGGGTTTCTATTAAAGTATCATAGTTTAGCTTCAGGCATACCCTTATTCATCTTATTCCAGTCATTTATAATTGGAGCACGATTCGATATGGTG
>DATKKH010000102.1:0-6031 GCA_035543035.1 Terriglobales bacterium
TCGTTAAGGATAAATCTTATACTCCGGTGGGAGGATCAGTCGAATGGCTGAAAAAAATCAGAACATCCGGGAAAAAATTCAGCCTGGTTTCGAATAATACGACCCATCCACCAGATAAACTCCTTTCTTTACTCCGAAGCAAAGGTTTCGATTTGGATCAGGGTGACCTGGATACCTGTATGAAGGTGACAGCCGAGTGGCTGATAAAGAAAAATATTAAATCCTATTTTGTTCTGGGGAATGAAGCTCTAAAAAGTTATCTTAGAAAAGAGGGATTGGTAATCAGAAATGACAGTTCAGTTGAATCTGTGGTGGTTGGTTTAGATGAAGAGCTGGATTTCCAGAAACTGAAAACTGCCACCAGGGCTTTAGTAGAAAATGATGCCGTTCTTGTTGCCTTACACGCCAATAAAATTTATGGGGATTCTAATGGAGAAATTGCCCCTTCGGTCGGTGCAGTCGTTAAAGCGCTGGAGTATGCCTCTGGCAAAAGGGGTCTTATTATGGGTAAACCGAGCCAGGATTTCTATCGTAACGTGTTGCGGAGGCTTGAAGCCAAGCCTGAAAATTGTCTGATGATCAGCGATGACCCTCTTTCGGACCTGGTCGGTGCAAAAAAGCTGATAATCAAGACTGCCTTTGTGCTTTCAGGCAAATATGCTAAGTCAATTTTAAAAACTGTTGACAAAAAAGACAGACCCGATTATGTCTACCAGAACATTGGGGAGATAAAAATTTAATATGCATATAGGGATCGTGGGTTTGCCCTTTGTGGGGAAGACAACTATCTTCAACGCCCTGACTTCTGCTCAGGCTAAAACCGGGGAGTATTCTGTTTCAAAGGAGCCTAACCGGTCAGTGGTGAAAGTTCCGGATCCAAGAGCACAGAAGATAGCAGAGATGTTCAATCCCAAGAAAGTAACTCCAGCAGAGATAGAATATATCGACGTGGCGGGAATGGTCAAGCCTTCAGAATCTGGTCACACTAATAAGGATAAGGAAGCCGAGATATTCTTCCACTTAAGAGGGGTGGATGCCTTAGCTTATGTCATAAGACTGTTCCGGGACGAGAATATCATTCATCCTTTGGGCAGCATTAATCCTTTAAGGGATATGGAGAATTTCGATCTGGATCTGACGATTCTCGATTTAGAGACTATCGAAAAAAGGATGGTCAAATTAGAAAAAAGCTACCATACCACAAAAGCTCCTGAGGAAAAAAGGGAATATGACCTTTTGACCAAGTGCAAAGCCACTCTGGAAAAGGGAGTGCCTTTAAGGGATATCGAATTTGCACCTGAAGAGATAAGACTTTTGAGAGGATATAGTTTTTTAAGTTATAAGCCGATTCTGATAATATTAAATTTAGGTGAGGAAGACCTGGCCGAGAGAGAAAATCTGGAAAAGGACTTTTCCTCAAAAATTAAATCCAAACACAGCCTGGTCTCAGCCATCTGCGGAAAACTGGAAATGGAAATATCCCGGTTAGAGGAAAGCGACAGGGCTTCATTTTTAGAGGACCTGGGACTAAAAGAGCCTGCCAAGGACCGGATGATCTCCACTTCGTATAAACTGCTGGGACTTATCTCCTTTTTTACCGGCAATCAGAATGAGGTAAAAGCCTGGGCAATCCCTTCGGGCACAAAAGCCTTACGCGCCGCAGGCACGGTGCATACGGATATGGAAAAAGGATTCATTAAAGCTGAGGTAATAAACTACGATAAGTTAATAGAGGCAGGCTCGATCCACCATGCCAGGGAAAAGGGTCTGGTTCGGCTGGAAGGAAAAGATTATATAGTCCAGGATGGAGATTTGATTTTTTTCAGGTTTAATGTTTGATCGTAGCGTTGCCACTTCCGTGGCAACGGAGGTTCGTTACTTACAGGAGTGAGGGCGCTACAAAGCTCCAAGAAGGGAGATGCGGATATGGATGATTTCAAAAAAGATTTCTTTAAGGATGTCCGGCATATCCAGGAAGAGATGGACCTTTTGTTCGACCATTTTTACAAAATGAGACATTCGCCGGTCTTGACTTCCAAAAGACTGTGGAGACCGCCGACAGATGTTTTCGAGACCGAAGGCGAAGTCGTAATTCTTCTAGAGGTCGCAGGTATGAAACAAAAGGATTTCTCCATTACCCTTTCGGATGATATACTGACCGTCAAGGGTGAAAGGAAAGAGAAAATTGATCCCTCGATAACCAGCTTTAGAAACAAAGAGATAAACTTCGGGATGTTCGAGCGAAATATCTACCTGCCGGAGAACATAAACCCGGAGGAAATTGCTGCGGCCTACAAAGATGGATTCTTGGAGATAACTATTAAGAAAAGAAGAGGAAAAAAGGGGAAAGCAAAAGAAATTGCGATAGAGGAAGGATGAAAGGAATGTGCGTTGCCACTCCCGTGGCAAAGTAGTCACGTCCTCACTGGAGTGAGGACGCTACGGATTTAAATCATGGATCATAATGCAGCTAATCTGTACCTAGTCTGAAAAAACTGAGGAGGAAAATTGTTAAGAGAAGAAACCAAAATATCCGAAGAGATGAAAAAACTTACAGACGAGCTTTCGATCCTGCCCCTGCGGGGAAACGTCGTATTCCCTTCCCTGATAATTCCATTAGTGATAACTGACCAGAAGTATGCCAAGCTGATAGACGATTCCCTGATGGGCGGAAAAGCGATCGGGCTTTTTGCCCAGAAAAACCCGGATCTGGAGAACCCCGGACCTGAGGATGTCCATAAAATAGGCACGGCTGGAACTATTTTAAAGATGCTCAGGTTCCCTGACGGCAGCGTGCGTTTTCTGGTCCAGGGGCTTTCCAGGGTAAAGATAAAGAGGTTCCTCAAGGAAGAGCCCTTCCTTTTTGCCAAAGTCGAGCCTTTAGAAGATATCATTGAGGAATCTGTGGAGATGGAAGCTTTGATGCGCACTATTTTAGATCTCTTAAAGAAAGTGGTCAATTTAGCACCTTATCTCCCGGATGATCTGCAGATTTCCGCTCTAAATACTGAAGACCCGGGCAAACTTTCTGATCTGGTCGCCTCCAACCTGAATATCACCTTAGCCCAAAAACAGGAGCTTCTGGAAACAGTTGAAGTCAAAGAAAGGCTTAAAAAACTTACCCTTTATCTGAATAAGGAAGTCGAGGTCTTAGAGCTTTCCAGAAAAATCCAGTCCCAGGCAGCAACCGAGATGGGAAAAATGCAAAGGGACTATATTTTAAGAGAACAGCTCAAAGCGATTCAAAAAGAGTTAGGCGAGGCAGACGAGAGAACCCAGGAAGTCGAGGAGTTCAAAAAGAAAATCGAGGCTGCAAAGATGTCAGATGAGGCAAGAGAATCAGCTTTAAAAGAGGTTGACCGGCTCTCCAAGATGAACCCGGCTGCAGCAGAATATATAGTCTCCAGAACCTATCTGGACTGGCTGGTGAATTTGCCCTGGAGTGTCGGAACCCAGGACAATCTGGACATCAAAGATGCTAAGCGTGTACTGGATGAAGACCATTATGATTTAGAAAAAGTCAAAGAAAGAATACTGGAATATTTAGCAGTCAGAAAATTAAAATCAGATTTGAAAGGACCAATCCTCTGCTTTGTAGGTCCCCCGGGAGTCGGAAAGACTTCTCTGGGAATGTCCATAGCTCGTGCCTTAGGAAGAAAATTCAACCGCATCTCTCTGGGAGGGATGCACGATGAGGCAGAAATTCGCGGTCACCGCAGGACTTATATCGGCTCGCTCCCTGGAAGGATTATCCAGGGGATAAGAAGAGCCGGCTCAAATAACCCGGTCTTTATGTTAGATGAGGTGGATAAAATCGGGCAGGACTTCAGGGGAGACCCGGCAGCAGCTTTACTCGAAGTTTTAGACCCGGAGCAAAACCATTCCTTTTCAGACCATTATCTGGAGGTTCCGTTTGATTTATCCAAGGTGATGTTCATCACCACGGCTAACATTTTAGACCCGATCCCTGCTGTTCTACAGGACAGAATGGAGGTTTTGGAGCTTCCCGGATATACTGATTTAGAGAAATTGCAGATCATCAAGAAATATCTGATTCCCAAAGAGCTTGCAAATCACGGTCTAAAAGAGGAGAATCTTTTTTTCCAGGACCAGGCCCTGAAAAAGATAATAAACGATTATACCAAGGAATCAGGCTTGCGGAATTTAGACCGGGAGATAGCCACTATCTGCAGAAAGGTAGCCAAGAAGGTGGCTTCTGATGAGGTAAAAAAAGTCGAGATGGTCCCCGCTAACCTGCACGAATACCTTGGTCCTCCTAAGTTCTTCCAGGAGATAGTGGAGAGGTCTGCCCAGATCGGGGTTGTACCCGCGTTGGCCTGGACTCCGACTGGCGGAGAAATAATGTTTATCGAAGCAACCAAAATGAGGGGAAAAAAATCGCTGACCTTAACCGGGCATTTGGGTGAGGTGATGAAAGAATCTGCACAAACTGCCTTATCCTATGTGCGCTCAACTGCTAACAAATGGGGAATCTCAGAAGACTTTTTTGAAAAATATGACATCCACGTGCACGTGCCAGCTGGTTCTATTCCCAAGGATGGTCCTTCAGCCGGAATCACGATGGTAACGGCGATTGCCTCCCTCCTCTCCGAAAGACCGGTAAAACCTTTCCTGGCAATGACCGGAGAAATCACTTTAAGAGGCCAGGTTCTTCCTATCGGAGGATTAAAGGAAAAAGCATTAGCCGCCTATCGGGCTGGGATAAAAACCGTGATTTTATCCAAGCATAACGAAAAGGACTTGGAGGAAGTGCCAGAAGAGATAAAAAAGAAAATTAAATTCATCTTCGTGGAAACCGTGGATGAGGTTTTAGAGCTGGCGCTGGATAAGAAGAAAAAAAGTAAGAAGTGAGACGGAAGACGTGAATTGTAGGGGCTTATTGCAATAAACCCTTAAAAAAACCTCACAGCAGATTAATTGGATTAAACAGATGAATCCTCTGTAAAATCCTTTTAATCTGCTTAATCAGCTGTGAATTCTTTTATTCCTTCTTTCTCAACTCCAATATAAAATTTAGAGACTACGGTAAATTTCCTTGACAAATAAGGTTTTTGTTTTAGAATATTTAAAAGACATCAAAAGAAAGGCTCTGATTTTTATTCTTCTTTCAGAGTAGATCTTCTTCATCAAGATTTAAGCAGTTGATATTATTGGTCTTACCAGAATCACGTTCTAAATCTGAGGGGGAATTTAAGAATCAAATCAAAAAAGAGGATAAACTATTTCAAATTTTTATCTATTAATGGGGAGGTGATCTTAAATTCTGGAATGCTCGAACGACCTCACCCTGCCCCTCTCCTCAACGGAGAGGGGAGAGAAACCCTCCCCTGAAGGGGAGGGATAGGGTGGGGTCAAACCGTAACGTCCGACGATTCTATCGGACGAAACCAAACGCCCGACGCGAGGTTCGGGTGCTACGAAACAAAAGGAGGTTTAAAATGAAATCTGCAAAGATTTTGTTGGCTTGCTTGGTGGCAATACTGGTTCTCTTCACTTTTGCCTATGCAGAAGTGCCTAAAATAATTAACTATCAGGGGAAACTCACAACACCCCAGGGGGCTTTGTTTAACGATACGCTGGCGATGACATTCTCAATTTATGCAGACAGCACCGGAGGAACTGCTTTATGGACTGAGACTCAGACCACAGTCAAAGTCGAATTTGGGGTTTTCAGTGTTATGCTGGGAAGCGTAAACCCTATTCCTGAAGCAGTTTTTGATGGGAATACAAGATATCTGGGTTTGAAGGTTGGCAGCGACAACGAAATGACTCCGAGAAAGGCGATTGTAAGTGTGGGGTACGCTTATAAATCCCTTGAGGCGGATACAGCGGATTATGTTCATGGAACCGTAGAGAATGCTGATAAAGTGGATGGGTTACATGCAAGCTCTAATCCAACTCCTGGTTATCTTTATCCATTAGATAATTCAGCCAAGGTACCTAATGAACTTCTACATACCGGCACGGGAAACGGATTAGATGCTGACTTATTAGATGGACAGCATTCCTC
>DATKKH010000103.1:0-6799 GCA_035543035.1 Terriglobales bacterium
GGGAAGCTCTTAGAAGGTAACATCCAACTTTTCAGGGGCAGGGATGCCCCACGGATTTTCAAGTTCATCTCAGATCGCAAGATCTGGAGAAAGTTTGAGTTTAATCTCATCAGATAGGGGTAAAGGAGGATAGTAATGAAAAAAGTTTATTTAACCCTTTATCTTGTAATTCTTTCGGTTTTATTGCTCTTCTCTATCACCTGGTCACAGAAAGGCAAAAGCACGACACCGAAATCGGATATTCTCAGCGTCGTAGTTGATCAAAAACCAGGCAGCAGCAGTGTAGTGGCTAAAGTGAACCTGTCGAATCAGGAAAAGCTTTCTGCCATCGTCTGCCCTCTTAAATATGGCAATGGTAAAACTCCCATAGTCCTGGATTCGGTAAGTTTTGTCGGCACCCGGGTGGAGAATTTCGCTCTTAAGTATCCCAATATCGATCCCAAAACCCAGAAACTCAATATCGCGCTGATTAGCACACTGTCAGCTGCTGATCTATATCTGAATAAGGGAGACGGCGAAGTGGCCAAGCTCTACTTTACTCTTAAGAAGGGAGCAACCGATGCCAGTGTGACTATAGACACCGCTCTGTTTCCGCCGGCAAATGTTTTGCAGTTGGTGGACCCGCAAGCCAAATCGATTTATCCGGGTTTCGATAACTCCAAGGGTAAGATAATGCTGTTGAAGTAATAGTATCCAGAACCTGTAGGGGCAATCTGCGAATTGCCCCTACAGAATGATCCCCACAGGCTCGATTAATAATAGACAAATTCCAACTTTTTGGTCAATCAAAGCAAATTTGTGGTTTAAGATAATCCGCAGAAAGAAAAAAAGAACACCTAAATCATCAGATGATTCGCTCAAATCGATTATACACTGAACTATTCCTTGGTTTTTCATCTGAGCCAGATTATATTAGCTAACCTTATGTCAATGCCTAAGTGGAGGTTTATCTATACCGGTCAGGACGATCCTTATTTTAATATGGCAGTAGATGAAGCCCTTCTTTCTTCGGTTCAAGCTGGCTCCGCTCCGATTTTGCGTCTGTATGAGTGGAATCCGCCTGGAATTTCCATCGGATACTTCCAGTCGGTAGACAAAACAGTGGATTTGGATAAATGCCAAAGCAAAGGAGTCAAAATAGTCCGCAGGATTACCGGCGGGAGGGCAGTTTTGCATAATGAAGAACTCACCTATTCCTTTTCTGGTTCCTGCAGGATTTTTCCCGAGTTAGGAAACAGTATCTCAGAAACCTACAGACAGATAAGTAGAGCTCTCTTATTTTCCCTTTCGGTTTTAGGAATTGAAGCTCAATGGATTAAACCAACAGGTGTACGGTCAATTGAAGGAGACCAAGGTCAAAAAGAGGAGAGAGCGCATAAGTTTGACCACTTTTTCAATCTACCCTGTTTTTCAAGTCTTTCCAGATATGAGATCAGCTATCAGGGTAAAAAACTCATAGGTAGCGCCCAGAGAAGATTCCATGATTTTTTTCTTCAGCATGGCTCTATTTTACTTAAAAAAGGAAAATTAGATTTAACTGATTTTCTACCCGCTAATTCTATAGCAAAAGAACCAAAGAACTCGACCTGTATAGGAGAGATCAAAAAAAACGGGATAAACAATCAGCAGGTAATCCTTGCGTTAAGGAAAGGCTTTAGTGAGGTTTTTCAAAAGGATTTTAATGAAGATTCATTGTCAAAAGAAGAATTAAGGACTGCTGATGAGTTCAAGATTAATAAGTATTCCAAAGATTTCTGGAACTATAGAATTTAAAAGACCGCAGTTATAGAACAAGCAGGCGTAGTATTCTGCGTCAAGTTAACTTCTTATGATACCTGATCTTAGGTCATAAGATCAGTCAGTAAATAAAAAGAAGCTTGGATTTTTGCTAAAAGAGTATAAATCCATATTCAAAAATGTGTAGTTACTAATACTCAATCATCATAATCCATTGTAGAACAAGGAAGTAGAAATTTTCGAAAGTAAACTATCAATTGAAAATATGGGCACGGTTTTTGTCTATATTTATTGACTGGTATTTCCTCCTTCTTTCATATTAAAACCTCCTAGGACCCCTGTTCACCGGCAAAGTGGACAGGGGTGAAAAATGAAAGAGAAGAAAAAGTTCTTTGAACGTAACCTGAAAACCTCTGGGGAATAAAAATGTCACATAAAGTATATAAAAATCTTCTTGACAATTTTGACTTTCTTTTTATATAATAGTGTTTTAATTTTGGATGGAGAAAAAAATGTAACTTTAACTTTAAGGAGGATGGAAATGAAGCTTTTTAGTCAGCGTCAAGTTTTCTTCCTTGTTCTGGCATTAACTTTTTTCCTGATTTTATGTAACTCAGCTTTTGCTGGTGTAACCGGCAAGATAGCCGGCAAGGTGTTGGACGACCAGACAGGAGAAGGGTTATTCGGTGCCACCATAATGGTAGAAGGAACCACTATGGGGAATAAGGCTGGTCCGGATGGCTCTTATTATGTAATCAACGTTCCTCCGGGTACTTATGTCGTTGTAGCTTCGGTTATCGGATACACCTCTATCAGGGTGGAAAAAGTTGCAGTCACGGCCGACCAGACCACTGAAATCAACTTCAGGTTGAAAACTCAGGCTGTTACCCTGCAGAAAAGCACGACCGTCACTGCTGAAAGGCCTATAATCGAAAAAGGTGTGACTGCAAATCTGAGAACTATAACCACTGAGGAAGTGAAATACATGCCGGTTCAGGCAGTTAACGACGTCCTGAAAACTCAGGTAGGTTTTGTAGTCAGAAACCAGGAGCTGCATGTCCGGGGAGGCAGATCCGGGGAGGTTAACTACATTGTCGATGGAGTGGACACCAAAAGTCTTATTGGCGGTTTGGGTCTGGTAACAGGCGGTATGAATATCTCCACCGAAGACGTGCAGGAGATGGACATTCTGAAAGGCGGGTTTGACGCCGAATACGGCAACATTCAGTCTGCAGCAGTCAATATCATCACCAAAGAGGGTAGCAGCAAAAAGACCGATGTCAGATTAGACTTTCTGACAGACGATCTTGGCTCAAAAGACCTCAACAAATATTCATTTAATACTGATCGTCTGGAATTCTCTATCGGGGGACCGGAGAAGCTCTTTTCCCAGTATCTTTTGCCCTCTTTTCTGACTAAAGATATTTTGCCTTCTTTGGGTATCGACCTCACCGGTGGAAAGCTGACATACCGGTTAAGCGGGAGTGTTTACAAAAGCGATACCTATATGGATGTTAATAAATTTGCTACCCCGCTTACGGCCAAGAAGTTCAGAGTAGATGATTTCTTGGGATTTAATCTTCCGGAAAGAATGAATAATTTCTACACTGCCCAGCTCAAACTCTCCTATAAAATCAGCCCCACTAAGAAGCTTACCTTCTCGTACAACGCTAACTGGAACCGATATACTCTTTTCTTTGATCCGACATCAGAAACCCGAGGGGACATCAGCGTCTGGGATTACAGGTATACACCCTCCACACTTCCACAATTCCAGACCAGCGACCATACTTTCAGTCTTCTTTTCACCCACAATGTAAGCCGAAGCTCTTTCTACGAGTTGACCTTGAGCAAGATGAGCTCTGACTTTCTGATGGCGCCTGGCGATCCAAACAACCCCGGAAGTTATGTCGATCCCGGAGGCTTCCTTTTCTCGGACCACTGGCAGACTTTTAGCGACCGGAATCACAACGGAAAATGGGATCCGGCAGAGCAGTACGTCGATGTTAACGGAAATGGAAAATATGATAAAGGCGAGCCATTTAAGGATGGAAATGGAAACGGTAAATACGACTCAGCCGAGCCCTTTTCAGATCCGGATAGTCTTGGATACTATGACCCTGCAAGGGCACAGATGGCTTTGGTGGATCAGGCCGAACCTTATCTGGATGGAGACGTTCTTTTAGGGGAACCTTTCACAGATATAAACGGAGACGGTGTTTACGAGGAGGGCACAGATGTTTTCAATCCTCTGACTGATGATCTAAACGGAAACGGCGTTTATGACGGCCCCAGTTCTGATCCCTGCCCGGGTCTGCAGAACTGTGCCACTAATGTACCTTATACAGATCGCAATCATAACGGGGTTTACGATAAACCGAATGGCAGGTGGGATCCGGGTGAAGCTTATACCGATCTGAACGGAAACGGCAAATATGATGGTGTGGATGGTTTCTGGGACCGGGGTTATGAGAGGAGATGTTATTATCAGCATCGAACTGAAGACCGTTTTACTCTGGATTTTAAATTCACCAGCCAGGTGACCAAACAGCATCAGCTGAAGACCGGTCTCAGAGTTCAGAGCCAGAAACTGACCATGGCCGACGTGAGGTATCCCTATTACGTTTATAACGGAATCCCGGACGGCGGTGAATGGCCCACTCACGGGATTTTCAGGGACTTCTATACCCGGAAACCGGTTTTGGGCGCAGTTTTTCTTGAGGATAACATAGAATACGGGGAGATGATTGCCAAGTTAGGTGCTAGAATTGATTTCTATATTCAACCTAACGATGTGGTATATATGACTGAAACGGAAAGATCAGCTTTAAGCACGGATTTAAAGACTCCTATACAAATCATCAGGTACAGAAATAAGGTCTCACCCCGGATAGGAGTTTCCTATCCCATACTGGAAAAAGCAAAAGTCTATTTTAATTATGGGCACTTTTATGAATTGCCGGAGTTAAATTATATGTATGCCCGTCCGACTCAGGGATCTTCCGGTATTCAGATTTACGGAAATCCCAATGTCGATTTCACCAAGAGCATAGCCTATGAATTCGGCATCCAGTACGCAATCTCCGAGGATTACAAACTGGATGTTTCCGGTTTTTACAAAGATTATTTTGGCTTGATAAATACCCAGCAGTACAGGAGAGGTCCGGCCACCTGGGAATTCTATGATAACACCGATTACGGAAGAAGCCGGGGATTGGAAGCTGAATTCGAGAAAAGGTCTGGCGGATACATCGGGGGAAGGGTCAATTACCAATATGCGTTTGCCTATGGCAAGAGTTCAAACGAGGTGTCGAATTACTATGCCCGGGCCCAAGCCGGCGAGATCCCGATTCAGGAATATCCGTTAGATTGGGACGTTAGGCATCAGCTAACCTTAAACCTTGATTTCAGGGTTCCTAAGAGCGATCATCCTAAGATCTTCGGGCTTAAGGTTCCGGATAACTGGGGTGTAAATCTAATCTGGCAGTACGGTAGCGGTTTCCCGTTTACACCGGATGTATCCTATCCAGGGCTGATCGGCACTTTACGCCGCAACGAAAATCCTATACCCAACTCGAAGAGGATGCCAGCCAACAGTTCAGTGGATATAAGGTTTAACAAGGATTTCGACTTCTGGAAGTTCAGTTATTCCTTCCAGATCTGGGTCACAAACCTGTTTGACAGAAAAAATGTGTATACGGTTAACGGGACCACTGGCAGACCTGACACAAGTATAAACTCCTACCGCGATTCCTTAGGCGATTATATCACTTTACCCGGGACCGATCACGATCAGAATCCTTACAATTTTGGAGCGCCAAGAAATATTAGATTAGGACTAACGGTTAATTTCTAGTACCGGATGTTTTTAGAGATGAATCCAAGCTGTGTTTTTAAGAACTGGAGGTTTTGCATGCGTGGAAAGGGTTACTCTGTATTTATAATTTTATTGTCTGTTATTTTTTTAGTCCTTTTTCTTAGCTGGTCGTTTTCATTTGCCAGAACCAGAATGCAGGGAGAAAATTCAGGGCTTTCTTCCCTCCAAAAACCTATGGTAAGTTCTGCCTGTGTTCAGCAGAGGACTCACCGGGTAGCCAAATACTGTTTTACCCTTACCAACTGGGGTTTTATCGGAAGCGAGGCAAGGGGGCAGAACGAGACAGTTGGAGGCTGTTTTATGCCTCATCCGACTCAGGAGCTGCCTGCACCTTCTTTCGAGTATCCCTGCGGTTCGGACCTGGAATATCTTTTCCAGGGAGCTTTATGGATAGGTGCAGTGGTAGAGGGGGAAACCCTGGTCAGTGTGGGTGCTGACGGCTGGCTGTGGGTTAATGAGATGTTTCCCGGCTCAGAGGACCAGGGTGGCTGCATAAAAGAGAAGAGCATCCGTCCCTCAACTCCCAACTGCAACCCTCCTGATACAGCTGGGGCAATTTCAGAGCAAGATATAATAGCAGTTTATTCTGATACTACCGTAACCGGAGTTGCTACGGACGACTATGATAAAAGACCTCACAAACCGATAGGTATTCAGATCGAGCAGAGGAGCTATTCCTGGAGCTACGATTATGCCGAGGATTTCGCCTTAATCGATTTTACCATAAAGAATATCGGTAAGAAGGATATCAAGGGTATCTGGATGGGACTTTATATGGACTGCGACGTGGGCTGGACAGGTAATGCCAGTGCTTTCAGTGATGACATCACCGGATACCGGGCCACCTATCCCTCGCCTTTGTGGAACGACACTCTGCAGTATCAGGATACCATCCAGATCGGCTGGATAGCGGACAACGATGGAGATTTGGGCAAGGGTGGAGTGATCACCGACCACAGCGTGACCAGCGTAACCGGCACCAGAGTGGTGCGGGCACCTACCAAGAATGTTACCTTCAACTACTGGATGTCAGAGGGGAATGACCCGGTTAACCTTGACTGGGGACCCCAGAAGAAGAGTAATTTTGATCTCTGGATCAAGAATTATAACACCTGGTGCGATGGTGGAGTAGGGACTCCCTGCGGAGACCGGGCCAAGTATTACACCATGTCGAACGGGGAATTC
>DATKKH010000104.1:0-10033 GCA_035543035.1 Terriglobales bacterium
CTGGATAATTTCCCTCTTTCCAGTATAAAACTCCAAGATTATTCAGGTAAAGGGGATTTTCAGGCTGGGAGATTAGTCCGGTCTCAAAAAAGGTTTTGCTTGAGTCTATGTTACCCTGATCCTCATAAGCTGACTTAAAAACAGTCAAGGAGTAGGGGTCGATCTTGTCAAAAACTTTGGCAAAATGTGCCCAGTCGATACAGTATGAGAATTTGCTCTTCAGAAGCTTCTGGGTCTCATCAGCCATCACCAGCTCACCTTTTTCAGTCCTTAGATTGGCGAATACTTTGAATTGCAAGCCAGCGGGCCAATCCAGGGACACCGGTACATTTATAAGAGCTATTTTTGTACTGTTAGCTCTGGCTAATTTTATCACCTCCTCGATATTATGGTAGTACTCCTCAGGTGAAACCCTAACCACAACCTTTCTTTGGTCATTTTTTTTCAACTTATTTTCCAGAGAAGCTTTGATGGGAAGAATAAGCTCTTTCAGAAACCTGTAAGAGGCAAGATGGTTGAGAGTGCCAAGAAAACCTATGAGCTGGGGATTTCTGCTCATCAGCTCCTGATCCGAGATGTAACCGTTCTTGGAAGCATCATTGTTTCCGAAATAGACAATGATTAGGTCGGGTGCATATCTCAATCCATAATTTTTGAGGTAGGTTAATCCCTGCAAGGAAGTATATCCTGAAACTGCTGCATTGATAAGCTCATAGTGCTTGCCTGGATTTCTCTGGTTCAAGATTTCAATTAGCTGTTCTCCAAAAGCATCTTTTCTTTCGTGAAGTCCTAACCCCACTGGAGCGGAGTCCCCCAACAAGAGAATTCTAAAGGTATTTGCTGGTTTTGATATCGAGATCTCAGGACCTAAAAGTCCCTGGGAATTGGTTTGAAAAATCGATTTGTGGACATTGGGTCTGAATTTCCATAAAAGCAAGGGGTCTCGCTCCTGGACTCCGGAGAAGCGGGAGAAAAGCTCATTCTGCCAGAGTTTGTTTTCTTTTATTATCTTTTCCTGATCTGAGCTTTTGGCTAACAGGTGAAAACCAGAGTCAAGAACTCTCAGAACGATTTCCAGGCAGAAGAAAAAGAGGATGATAAGGATAAAGGAAAAGAAGATGTATTTCAGTTTAAAGGATGCTTTTGACATAGAGATTCGGCAAACCTATTCTACAGACTAATGTAGATACGGAAAATTGGAGATGGATAGACAACCCTCAATATAATAACGGACCTCACCCGGACCTCTCTTACGAGGAGAGGTAAGGAGTGGGCACGGCACTCTTCGACTTCGCTCAGACCAATTAGCCTGTCGAACTACGCCGTGCCCCTACATCGCCTTTACATTTTCGGTTTGAAAACCCCAATTGTGTTCCCGTCCAAATCTGATATCAGCCCGAACCAGCCGACATTTGGTATCTCGGTGTTTCCCTTGATTATTTTACCGCCCAGCTCTTTGGCTTTGTTTAAGGTTTTCTCAATATCTTCCACCTGAACATAAATCAGCACCCCGTCGCCGGGTTTGACTTTATCTACTTTCTGGATTCCTCCTCCGGGTTCTTTTCCAGTTTCGAACATCAGGTAATCCGAAGAACCTGCCCAGGATGTGATTTTCCAATTAAAGAGCTGGGAATAAAATTTCTGTGCTTTTGGCAAATCTGTGCTCGAAATCTCAATGTGAACTATAGGATGATCCACTTTTTCTCACCTCCTTTTTATGTTGTAGTGACAGAACAGTGTTCTGTCACTTCGAAAACTCAGAACTTGAACGCAATCTTCAAAGCCGGCAGCAGGAAATTCAGAGTAAAGGCAATTGATACCAGGTACATCAGCAAGTGAATCTGTTTCCCCTTTCCGGAAAGAAGCATAATCAGAGTATAAGAGATGAAACCAAACCCTATTCCGTTGGTGATGGAATAGGTCATGGGCATAACTATCATTATCAGAAAAGCAGGAAAAGCCTCTTCGAATTTATCAAAAGGAATTTCCCTGATTATGGTAAGCATCAAAAATCCCACGATAATCAAAGCCGGGGCAGTAGCTTCTTTGGGCACAATTCCAGCTAAAGGGGAGAAGAAGATTGCCAGGAGAAAGAGAATGCCAACTATCACTGTTGAAAGACCACTTCTTCCGCCAGCAGAAATGCCGGCGGCGCTTTCGATGTAGGTAGTCACAGAACTGGAAGAAGCCACTCCTCCCATAACCGCGGCTAAGGAGTCCACTAAAAGCACCCGATTAATACGGGGGAGATTCCCTTTCGTGTCTAAAAACTTCGCCTCGGTTCCCAGTCCTATTACTGAGCCTAAGGTGTCGAAAAAATCCGAGAGCATAACCGAGAAGATAAGCATCAGAGCAGGGAGAAATCCCAACTTGGCAATGGCAGAAAAATCGAATTTTCCAAAAGTCGATAGATCAGGAGCTGAAAAGACCGATTTCGGAATTACAGCTTTCCCGGCTTCGGGAAAAGCGGAAAACCCGGTCAGGTAATTAAGAATAACAGCGATGAAAGTGGAGATAATAATTCCTAAGAGCAGAGCTCCTTTGATCTTTTTTTTCATCATAATAGCAGAAACCAGAAGTCCGAACACCGAGATAATGACCCGCCATTTGGTGAAATCTCCTAAAGTAACGAAGGTAGTAGGGTGTGCTTTTACAAAACCGGCATTTTGCAGTCCGATAAAGGTTAAGTAAAGACCTATTCCAATGGATATAGCTTGTTTCAGGGACATAGGAATTGCGTTCATGACTGCCTCTCTTAAACCGCTTATTACTAAGATAGTAATTGCTATACCCTCCAGGACTATAATTCCCATTGCCTGGGGCCAGGTTAAGCCCAGGCTTAAGACCATCTGATAGGAAACAATTGCATTCAGTCCCATTCCGGCAGCTAATGCAAAAGGGTAATTGGTCCAAAAGCCCATGAGGATACACATCACAGCAGAAGCTAGGCAGGTAGCAGTCATCGATGCGGAAAAGGGGAGAGCCAGGTTTTTGAGATTAGGGTCACCAAAAAAACTCAAGAACAAAGGATTGATAAAAATGATATAAGACATTGTGAGAAAAGTAGTAACCCCCGCTAAAAGCTCAACTTTGAAATTGGTGTTCAGTTCCCTGAAGTGAAAAAGTCTTTCTAATGTATTAGGGCTGAAATCTGTTTTTTGAGAAGAATTCATCTGAGTTTCTCCTTTTAAGTCACCAGAGCGCATGATTATCAATGAATCCTAAAGGTGAAAAAGCCATAAATTATTGGTTTTTTCCAATAATTTTGGGCTCAAGATAAGCTGTATAAAAAGGTCACAAGTCCGTTTTTAGATTTAACTCTCACAAAATAATGAAGTTAGTCAAAAACTCAAGCCAATTTTTTTCTGGGCACTCTCCTTGCTTTTTCATTTTAAGATTTACTGGTTTTCGGGTTTCCATATGTAAAAGAAGAGGCTACCTACATGAAAGTCAAATTCACTTTAAATATGTCCAATCTGATAGTTTCGGAAAATGGGTCCACAGGAGATGACAGACAAATAAATCGGATTACCTTTAGTTGGGTTTCAGAGCTGTCTCAGGAGGAGATACTGTCTATGTCCAGCGAATGGCTTAAGGATAAGAACTTTTTGACCAGCCGGATGGAAGGCTTAAAGAAAGTCGGTGAATCCAGTCTGACGATCGAGCCTCTGGAGGAGATAATGGCTTAAACTTTCTGAACTACATAAATGCTTTCAAAAATAGTACAAGAGATAATCAAATATCTAAAAGAAACCCTGGACTGGTTCTGGGGCTTCAACCTCTATATCCAACATAACTTCGGAGTGTTCGCCCAGATCATCTTTGATCTGCTTTTTTTCTATTTTTTGCTGGTGCTCTTGGGCAAAATATTCAAAGCCACTCTGGACCTTTTATTTTATATTTTAGTTCCCTCCTTTGTTCTGGCTTTTTTAACCTCGCTTTTTATACCCTACTCTTTTCTCAACATCCTCCCTTTCTTCGTTTGTGTTTTGCTGGGAATAAACCTCCTCAAATCATAAATAAGATAGTTTCTCAGTTGCTTGTCTGTCAATTAAAATAATGAGGTCATACTTTAAAGTCATTATGAGCTCCGATTCAACGTAGCGAATCAATCTAGTTATTCTACAGGGACTGTTTCGTCATTCCATAGTTGGAACTCCTCGCAGTGACATGAATAATTTGGTGGACACAAGCCGGGGGCAGCGTGGATCAACAATAAATCTTCTTTCGCTGATTTTTATGGGAAGAAATCCATACTTTAGCTTTCCTTTTTCTTCATCAAAAAAAACAACAAGGCGCAGATTTCCTTCTGGGATAAGCTCTTAGGTATCTTCTAACAGGGACTGATGAACTGGCATATCTGTTGCTAAAAGATTTAACCAGAGGATGACAATATGAGAATAATGAAGAAACGGAAAAAGCTTTGTCCCTTGTGCGGCAAGGGGTTGAGAAAGGAAAAAGGAAAATACCTTTGTGATAACTGTCTTGCAGTCTTCAAAGGGGATACTTATTCTCTGTTAAAACTGGAAGAGGAAAGCAGGGAGAACCTGGGTTTCTGCTCTTAAGTTTGAAGAACGTTTATTTCGGAAAGATCAACAGCTTTACCTCAACTCCCTCTTCCAGTACTCACGATATCCACTTAAGTCAATTTCCTTGGTCCTTATTCTTTATCTGCTGTGCGTCAACTGATGTTTCCTCAGATTTTGAATAGAATCAAGTCCAACATTTTCTCTTGACATTCATCTTATTTTATCGTAAATATCTTACCGTTTTTTGGCGGCGTAGCTCAGCTGGTCAGAGCAGAGGAATCATAATCCTTTGGTCAGGGGTTCGAATCCCTTCGCCGCTATTATTTATTTTAGGAGTGCAAGAGCCTGCTCTTGTCTTTTAAACAGCATCAGCCTCAAGGTTAAATTCGATAAGCTAATGCGCTCCGTGAACGGGCAGGATGCCTGTCCACCAACAATCTCAAATGTATCCTCGCTCAATCCTGTATATTTCTTTGGGTAAGGATTTGACATTTCAAATCTTAGATTTTATATTATTTTTTACTCTTCTGGAGATTAGCAAATGTGGTATAGTCGGTTAGGGTTTAAATTAATCTTATTTGTAGGGGGTATTCTGATAGTTGCTTTGGGGATTTTTACCTACGTTAGCATAAATTCCCAGAAAAAACAGCTCATCGGTGAGGTTTTGAAAGGGGCATCCCGTATCAGTGAAACAGTTAAACGGAGCACCCGCTATGATATGCTGAAATATGAGAGCGAGGCAGTTCACAATATCATCGAGACGATTGGAGAACAGGAAGGGATCGAGAAGATCAGGATTTTCAACAAAGAAGGTAAGATCATGTTCTCCACTGACAAAAAGGATATAGGCACGATGGTAGATAAAAAAGCAGAAGCCTGCTATGCCTGCCATTCTGCAGAAAAGCCTTTAGAGAAGCTTCCCACCCCGGAACGGAATCGAATATTCAAGTCTAAAGAAGGGCACAGGGTTTTAGGGATGATTAATCCCATCTATAATGAAAAAGACTGTTATACTGCTGACTGCCATGCCCATCCATCTTCTCAAAAGGTTTTAGGGGTTTTAGATATAGGGATGTCACTTACAGATGTGGATCACCAGATAGAAGGAAATCAGAAAAAGACCTTAGGCTTCGCGGTTCTGGTTTTCCTGGGTATATCTGGAACTATAGGAGTATTTGTCCGAAGGTCGGTAAGCCACCCGGTAAAAGCTTTAGTAGATGAGACCAAAAAGATTGCCTCAGGTGACTTAGGCTCTACTCTAAAAATCAAATCCAAAGATGAGATTGGAGAGTTAGCTAATTCATTTAATCGGATGACGCGAGACCTGTCAAAAGCTCAGGAAGAGCTGAAGGGATGGAGCAAAGTCCTGGAAAAAAGGGTAGAGGAAAGGACTCAGGAGCTGAGGGAAACTCAGGAGCAGCTGGTCCAGTCTGAGAAATTAGCTTCCCTGGGTAAATTAGCTGCCGGGATTGCGCATGAGATAAATAATCCCCTGACCGGCATTCTTACTTACAGCTCCTTGCTTTTAAAGGAGCATAAGGATAATCCCCAAATGAAAGAGGATCTGGAGATCGTGGTTAATGAGACTACCCGCTGCAGGAAAATCGTAAAAGGGCTTCTGGAATTCGCCCGGCAGACCGAGCCCTCAAAAGCTCCGGCGGATATTAACAGGGTGGTGGAGGAAACCCTTTCGTTACTCGAGACTCAGGCTTTTTTCCAGAACATAAAAATAGATAGGAGATTGAATAAAAATCTGCCAGAGGTAATGATGGATGTTGATCAGATGAAGCAAGTCTTCATGAACATAATCATCAATGCAGCTGAGGCGATGTCCCACGGCGGGACTCTTACCATCGAGTCGGATTCAGACCTGCAGAAGAAATTTGCACTGGTCAGATTTATCGATACAGGACCCGGTATTTCAGAGGAGAATTTATCCAAACTATTTGATCCGTTCTTTACTACCAAAAGGTCGGGAAAAGGTACGGGTTTAGGGCTTTCGGTCAGCTACGGGATAATTCAGAGACATAACGGGTTACTTGAAGTGGAGAGCCAGTTAGGAAAGGGATCGACTTTCACAATCAAGTTGCCTTTATGAAGTTTCTTAACAAGATGGTAGCGTTGCCACTCCCGTGGCAACTACATTAATAACATATGAACGTCCTCACCGGAGTGAGGACGCTACTGTGGATATATCAAGATAGTTAATATAGAATAAGGAGATTAAAACAGAAGATGGCAAAGGGCAGGATTTTGGTGGTGGATGATGAGGTGGTGATCTGTAAAAGCATACAGAGGATACTTACTCCTGAGGGGTATGAGGTAGAATATGTTTTATCCGGTGAAGAAGCCCTAGAAAAACTAAATCAGGATGATTTCGACATCGTCATCACCGACCTGAAAATGCCTGGGATGGATGGGATGGAGCTTTTAGCCAAAGTAAAAGAGAAAGACCCTGAGACGGTCATCATCATGATAACCGGATACTCCACTGTGCAGACCGCGGTCCAGGCGATGAAAATGGGGGCTTTAGATTATATTCCAAAGCCGTTCACACCGGAAGAGCTGCTGCTGGTGGTGGGAAAAGCCCTAGATAAAAAAAAACTGATTTTTGAAAATATCTATCTGCATAAGGAATTGGAGGCGAAATATTCTTTTGAGAATATCGTAGGTAACAGCCCGAAAATGCAGGAGGTATTCAAATTCATCCGCAAGGTTGCCCCTACTGACAGCACTGTATTGATCTATGGTGAAAGCGGCACAGGAAAAGAGTTGATCGCCAGAGCCATTCACTTCAACAGTAACCGGAAAAGTAACCCCTTTTTCCCGGTCGACTGCGGGGTCTTATCCCAGGACCTTTTGGAATCCGAGCTTTTCGGGCATGTGAAAGGCTCCTTCACCGGCGCGGTTTCCACCAAACCAGGGATCTTCGAAGTAGCAGACGGGGGCTCGGTCTTCCTGGACGAGATCGGAGACATAAATCCGATCATCCAGGGAAAACTTTTAAGGGTCATCCAGGAGCAGGAGTTTTTGCCAGTCGGAGGGGTCCAGCCCAAAAAAGTCGATTTACGCTTTATCGTTGCCACCAATAAGAACTTAGAGAAGCTGGTAAGCGAAAAAAGATTCAGGGAAGACCTCTATTACAGATTAAATGTGGTTTCGATCACCATTCCTCCGCTAAGAGAAAAAAAAGATGACATACCGATTCTTGCTTACCATTTCCTGAAGAAATTCAACCAGGAGATGGGAAAGGATATAAAGAGTATCTCAGTAGAGGCGATGAACAAGCTGATTAATTATGAATGGCCCGGTAATGCCAGACAATTAGAAAATGTGATAGAAAGAGCTGTGGTTATGGCAGAGAGCCAGACCATCGTATCAGAATACCTACCAGCTTCGATCCTGGGAAAGGGTGCTGATATGGATACCAAAATCCCCAAGGATTCTGAAGACCTAAAGCAGATGAAGAAATTTCTGCGGGAAAGCGCAGTCGAAAACGTGGAGAAGATGTTCGTGCTCGAAGCCCTGAACCGGAATGAATGGAATGTTACCCGCTCTGCTAAGGAAGTCGGAATGCAGAGGACCAATTTCCAGGCCCTGATGAGAAAGTATAATATTAGGGTGAAAGAAGAAAACGAATAGCATTTTTATATTTTTTTTTATCCCGATTTTAACTTACGTTTTCGATGAAGCCTAGTTAGATGGAAAAACAGCCGTACTTTCCATATACCGGCTCAAAGATGAATTGTATGGTTTGTCCGGAAATCGTGATAGGCTAAAAACTCGTCTGGAAAAAGAAGCGGTCCACGAATTTGGACATGCCTTCGGGCTGGTTCATTGTCCGAACCCCGGATGTAGGAAGCATACTTCTGCCTATTTGGAAGAAATAAATTTCAAATCCAAGGATTTTTGTAATAACTGCTCTACTCGTCTGGAGAAGAAAAAGGAGGATTTACTTAAAACGAAAAAGCAGTCTTAAAAAAAACAGCTCAGATTCTTCGAAAAAGGACGCAAGACCTAACAGGATGACGCAGTTTTCAATTATTATTGATTTCTCTTTAACTATTTTAGTCAAAAAGAGTTAATTTTATCTCTCTTTCTCAAAATCGCAAGTTTTGCGGGGTCAATCTGAGATTCAAGAATTCCATCCTTGCATAATCTGCATCTTATTTCATATTAAAGACTTAGGTATTTGATAAGAAATATCTTACAGATGAAACTTGGCAGGATTCTTGAATTCATATAAACAGTTTATTTCGCTGGAGATTAAAACTAAAGATTTTAATTGCTATTTACTAATATAAATTTATATTTTAGTTTGTTTATACTTTTAAGAACGGAGGAGACTAATGTCTAAGAAAAGTAAATTGGTTTTTTTGTGTTCAGTTTTAATTTTCTTTTTAATTTCCATTATCGGTTTATCTTTTGCTTCTGCCCGAACCAAGGTTAATGATCAGGTTTCTACACCTTCTTCTGCATTACAGAAGCCTTTAGTATCTACTGCCTGCGTTCAGCAGAGGACCCACCGGGTAGCCAAATACTGCTTCACCCTGACCAACTGGGGGTTTATAGGGAGCCAGACCAGAGTATATAATGAAACGGTTGGAGGCTGTTTTAATCCTCATCCGACTCAGGAGCTGCCTGCACCTTCTTTCGAGTATCCCTGCGGTTCGGACCTGGAATATCTTTTCCAGGGAGCTTTATGGATAGGTGCAGTGGTAGAGGGGGAAACCCTGGTTAGCGTCGGTAATGATGGTTGGTTCGGAGAGGTCTCTGAGATGTTTCCCGGCTCAGAGGACCAGGGTGGCTGTATAAAAGAAAAGACCATCCGTCCTTCTACGCCCAACTGCAATCCACCGGACACGGCTGGAGCAGTTTCAGAGCAGGATATAATAGCCGTCTATTCGGACACCGCAACTGTCGGAATATCACCTGATCCGAAGGATAACCGGCCGCATATACCCATAGGTATCCAGATCGAGCAGAGAAGCTATTCCTGGAGTTACGATTATGCTGAGGATTTCGCCTTAATCGACTTCACCATAAAGAATATAGGTAAAAAGGACGTTAAAGGAATCTGGATAGGACTTTACATGGACTGCGACGTGGGCTGGACAGGTAATGCCAGTGCTTTCAGTGATGACATCACCGGATACCGGGCTACCTATCCCTCGCCTTTGTGGAACGACACCCTGCAGTATCAGGATACCATCCAGATCGGCTGGATAGCGGACAACGATGGAGATTTGGGTAAAGGTGGAGTGATCACCGACCACAGCGTGACCAGCGTAACCGGCACCAGAGTGGTGCGGGCACCTACCAAGAATGTTACCTTTAACTACTGGATGTCGGAAGGCACCGATCCGGTTAACCTTGACTGGGGACCCCAGAAGAAGAGTAATTTTGATCTCTGGATCAAGAATTATAACACCTGGTGCGATGGTGGAGTAGGGACTCCCTGCGGAGACCGGGCCAAGTATTACACCATGTCGAACGGGGAATTC